>DATMZR010000012.1 GCA_035573435.1 Solirubrobacterales bacterium | reverse complement strand
TCGAAGCCCACCGCGAAGAGCTGGGCGTCCAGGTGCGACGCCGAGTGCGGGTCCAGGGGCGCTATGAGGACCTGTGCCTGATCAAGAAGGTGACTCGCCTGGAACGCGATTACCTCACCCAGCCTTCGCCCGGCGCCGGCGCTTCACCGGGGGTCGTCCGTGGCGTGTACGGAATCGCCGATTGGGCGACGCCATGGGGGCAAACCTTCTTGCTCCAGTTCCAGGCCGATCTCAATGTCTTCGACACGAAGCTGAAGAGCTCGCGCAGGTGGCTCTCCGCCGCCACCCAAGGGCGGGCGGAAGCTCTGGCGGCGGAGCGCTTTGCCTCGATCACGGCGGGGATGGCAACGGACCTGAAGGCAGCGGGGTTCGCACCGCCTGAGTGGCCCTCGCTGAGGCATCGGCCCCGGCCTGCGCCGGCCCGGCGGGCGGCAAGAGCCCGGCGTCGCGAATCAAAGCCCGGCCCGCGGGGGTGGCGCGGCGCGCCGGGGGAGGGAACCGAAGGCAAGCTCAACTTGAACCAGGTGAGCTTTGCGGACCTCCGCTCGCTGAGGCTCTCCATCACGCAGAGCCACCGTCTGCTGGCCTACCGAAAGCGGATTGACGGGTATGACTCGATCGAGCAGCTCGACGAGGTTCCCGGCTTCAGCGCGGCCGACCGCGAGCGACTCAAGCGCGGGCTGACCCTCTAGCGCCGCAAATTGCGGGCAAAGCTCCGGCCGGGCTGACGTGACGCCTGGTGGCGCGCGTCTATTCTCCCCGTCGTGGCCAAGGACACCGAGAAGCTGATCCGCCAGCTCTCCCTGATCTCGTTCCTGATGGCCAACCGGCGCCCGGTCTCCGCGCTCGAGATCAAACGGGAGGTGGAGGGCTACAGCTCCATGAACGACGACGCGTTCGCTCGCCGCTTCTACGCCGACCGGGCAGAGCTCGACAGCCTTGGCATCTCGCTCCAGGTCGAGAAGCCAGCCGAGGGATTCTTCGAGGCGGAGCTCTACGCGCTGCCGCCTGAGAACTACTACCTGCCACCGATCGAGTTCACCGACGGCGAGCTGGCGGCGCTGCGCACGGCCCTGGGGCTGCTCGACGGCGAGTTCGCGTACGCCGAGCCGCTTCGGCTTGCCCTGCAGCAGGTCTCCTGGGGACGCCCCAGCCCGCTCGAGGAGAACGACACGACCTCGATCGACGTCAAGCTCGCGCCCTCGGGCGGGGGCCGAGAGCTCTCGCAGCGTCTGGCGAAGATCGAGACCGCGATCTCTCGCCGCAAGACGATCGAATTCAGCTACTACTCGATGCAGCGCGACGAGGTCTCCGACCGCAAGGTGGATCCCTACCACCTCGTCTTCCGCAATGGCCAGTTCTATCTGATCGCCCATGCGCACGAGCGCGATCAGGTCCGCGTCTTTCGCCTCTCACGGATACGCGGCAAGGTCTCCTATGCGACCAAGGCAGAGCACGACTTCGCTCCGCCCGAGGACTTCGATCGGCGCGACTACGCCTCGCGTGCCGACTGGCAGATGGGCGAGATCGACGGCAGCGGGCACGTGTTCGTGCGCGAGCGGATTGCCTGGCTGGTCGAACGTGACTTCGGCACCTACGGCAAGCTGCGCAAGGCGAGCAAGCAGGACGGCGTGCGTGGCCGGGGCGCCGTCTACGAGACGGAATACGCCTCTGAACGCCAGCTGATCTCATGGGTGCTCGGCTGGCGGGAGAACGCGAAGCTGCTCGAGCCGAAGGACCTGGCGCGCGAGGCAGCCGAGAGGTTGGAGCTGCTTCGCAAGCGGCACAGCGGCGAGTTCGCGGTGGCGAAGACGGTCGAGCGGCCGCTGGCCCAGGCGAACGGCAGGCCGCGCTCCGCGAACGGCCGCGGGGAGTCGGTGATCCGCCCTGAGCGATTCGCCCGCCTGGTGACCCTCGCCGGCCTGCTGATCGGCGCCGCGCGCCAGCAGACGCGGCTGTCAGTGGACACCGTTCTGGGGGAGCTGAATGTCAGCCTGGATGAGCTACACGAGGACATCGACGTTCTGAACGTCGTCAACTTCGGGGGCGGGACGTACGTGCTCTACGCAGAGGTCGACGGAGACGAGATCCAGGTCGACGCCGACACCTATGGCGATAACTTCGCCCGTCCCGCCCGGCTGCTGCCGCTGGAGGCGAAGGCGCTGGTCGCGGCGATCGACCTGTTCGGCGATCATCTGCCGCAGGCCGGCCTGTCCACCGCGCGCCAGAAGATCGTCGGAGCGCTGGGTCATGACCCCTCGGAGGAGGGCCTCGAGATCGCTCCCGGGAGGGACGATTCCGAGGTGGTGCGCACCGTCAACGACGCGATCGAGCGACGCCGGATCCTCGAGCTGCACTACTATAAGGAGAACGAGGACGAGTTCGTCACGCGCGAGGTCGAGCCTTACCAGCTGGTCAGCGGCCCGGAGGGCTGGTACCTCGGTTGCTACGACTTGGGCAAGTCCGACACCCGGCACTTCCGGCTCGACCGGATGAAGGAGGCCCGGCTGACGAGGCGCTCGTTCGAGCCGCGCCCGGGTACGGATGAGCGGCTCGCGGAGCAGGAGTGGCTGGTGCACGGCGAGGTGGGCAGCGCCGGCGTGGCCCGCGTCTGGGTCTCGCCGGAGCGGGCGCGATGGTTGCGCGAGGAGCGCACGGTGCTCGAGGAGCTCGCCGACAAGGCCGTGGTGGTCGAGCTGCCCTACGGCTCACGTGACTGGCTCGTGCGGGAGATCCTCAAGGGTGTCGGCGACCTGGTCGTGCTGGAGCCGACCGACGCACGTCAGGCAGTGCTCGACGCCGTGGGCGGCAGCTGACGGGCCATCCCCCGGGCTCAGGCTCTGCCATCGACTCGCCGAAGGGCCACCCGGAGATAGTCAGGATCGTCGCCCCCAATCCCGGGCCGATGACCCTCCAGGGCACGAACACCTACGTGGCGGGCTCCGAGCCTGCCTACGTGATCGACCCCGGGCCCGCGGACGAGGCGCACCTGGAGGCGGTGCGGGCAGTGGGCCTGGGTCGTGGCGGCATTGCCGGGATCCTCCTCACCCACTCCCATGCCGACCACTCGGCCGGCGCTCGCCTGCTCGGGGTCCCTGTGCTGTTCGGCGAGGTCGGGACGGCCGACGAGGCCTCGGGCGAGTCGGGCGCACGGCGCGGCGAGGCCGATCTCGCCCTGACGGCGAGCCCGGAGCGCGTCGGCCCGTTCGAGGTCATGCCCACGCCGGGGCATGCGACCGATCACGTTTGCTTCCTGCTTGGGAAGGCGGGCCTCTGTGGCGACCTCGTGCTCGGGCAGGGGTCGAGCTTCGTGCCCCCTGACGGTGGCTCGCTGGCCGCCTACCTCGAGTCGCTGCGGCGCCTCCGAGCCGCCGACCTCGACTTGCTTGCCCCGGGTCACGGTCCCTGGATCGAGGATCCGGCCGCCAGGATCGACGAGTACCTGGAGCACCGGCTGATGCGCGAGCGCAGGCTGTTGTCCGAGCTGGAGGGTGGAGAACGCTCACGCGCGCTGCTCTTGGAGCGGGTCTGGGACGACGTGCCGTCTCAGCTGCGGCCGGCCGCTGCGGTGGTCATGCAGGCGCATCTGGAGAAGCTCGAGGCGGAGGGCCGATTGCCGCCTGGTCTCACGGACTGAGCGACGAAGCGCGCTCGTTCGCGCGCAGTACTTAGAGTTTCCGCATGCGCGCCCACGGACTGATAACGCGATTCGGCCTCGCAGGTGGGGCGCTCGCGGCGATTGCGGGGACGACGGCCGCCGGGCTCTGGCACCAGCTCTTTCGTCGTCCGCTTCCACGGGTCAGGGGTCGTCTGCGGCTGGACGGGTTGGAACACACGGTCCAGATCGGGCGTGATCGCTGGGGAGTGCCCCACATCCGGGCCGAGACGAGGCACGACCTGTGGTTCGGCGAGGGCTTTTGCCATGGCCAGGATCGCCTGTGGCAGATCGACCTCTACCGCCGAATTGGGTCTGGTCGCTTGGCGGAGATCGCCGGTAGCCGAGGGGTACAGACTGATCGCTTCATGCGGACCGTGGGGTTCCGGCGCGCCGCCGAGCGCGAGGCCGAGGCGCTTCAACCGGAGCTGCGGTCGGCGCTCGACGCCTTCTGCGCCGGGGTGAACGCGGCCGCAGCAGACCGTCCGCTGCCGGCGGAGTTCCAGCTGCTGAGAATCGGGTTCGAGGATTTCACGCCAGTCGATCCGCTCGTGCTTGCAAAGCTCTTGACCTTCGGCCTTTCCACCAATTGGGAGCGCGAGCTGCTGAGGGCCGAGATGGCCCGTGAACTGGGCACGGATCGGGCGGCGCAGCTGGATCCCGGGTATCCGCACGGTAACCCGGTGATCCTGACTCCGGGCGAGGCGTGGACGGGAGACGGCCTCGGCCTGGCTGAGCAGATCGCCGGCATTCGGGAGTCGATCGGCCTCGCTGTCGAGGCCACCGGATCGAACAACTGGGCCGTTGCGGGGTCGCGCTCGGCCACGGCAGGGCCTCTCATGGCGGGCGACCCCCACCTGCCGCCGAGCATGCCGGGAATCACCTACCAGGTGGGCCTGTATCTCGGGGATCGCTTCTTCCGCGGCGCGGCGCTTCCCGGGCTGCCCGGCGCGTTCATGGGCCAGAACAACGACGTCGCATGGTCGTTCACCAACGTGATGGCCGACGTCATGGACCTGTTCGTCGAGCGAATCGACGGCGACACCTACGAGTTCGAGGGGAAGGCGCGCCCCCTGGAGCTGATCGAGGAGGAGATCTCGGTCAAGCGGCGCGCGGGGCCGGAGCGCCTGGTCGTTCGGGAGACTCACCACGGCCCGATCGTCAACGAGGCGCTGCGCGCGGACGACGCTCAACCGCTGGCGCTGCGCTTCGCGGCACTCGATTTCCCGGGCTTTACCCAGGCCAGCCTCGGCATGCTCGACTTCAGGAGCGGTGCCGACCTGGTGGACGCGCTGGGCCAGCACGCCCACCCGGTGTCGAACCTCGTCTGGGCCGACCGCCATGGCTCGATCGGCTACAAGGCGGTCGGTCGCCTTCCGATCCGCCGGGGTGGCTGCCCGGACTTGCCGAAGCCCGGCTGGACGGCTGAATACGAGTGGGACGGCTGGGTCCCATACGAGGAGATGCCCGAGCTGACGAACCCGGACGAGGGTTTCGTGGTCACGGCCAACAACCGGATCGCCCCCGAGGACTATCCGCACCACATCACCAGCGATTACCTGGACGGCTACCGGGCGCGCCGCATCGAGCAGCTGATCACGACCACATCCGACCACGATCTGGACAGCTTCGAGGCGATGCAGACGGACATGCTCTCCCTTCCCGGTCTGGAGACCGCTCATCGGCTGGCTCGCCTGCGTGCCCGTGACCAGCGGGAGCTGGTGGCGATCGAGCGACTGCGGTCTTGGGACGGCCGGATGAGCCGGGATTCCATCGCGGCCACGATCTACCAGGCGTTCACTCTCCGGCTGGGACGCGAAGTGGCCCGAGCGGCGATCGGCGACCAGGACCTGGCAGAGCGCTGGCTGGATCGCGCCGACAACGGGTTTATCGCTCATGTCACCTCGCCTTGGCGGTGGCAGTCGCACCTGCTTGCGACGTGGGAGCGCGGCGACGAGGACCTGATCGGCCGGCCCTGGGACGAGTTCGTCCTCGATGCGCTGCGGGGCGCTCTCGACGACTTGGAGAGCAGGCTTGGAGCGGATCAAGGGAACTGGCGCTGGGGCAGAGTCCATCCGCTCGTCTTTCCGCACGCGCTCGGCGAGGCGAATCCGCTGCTCGGCTGGATCTTCAACCGGCGGCTCGAGGTCGGTGGCGGTCAGGAGACCGTTGCCCAGGTGGGTTGGGACCCGAACGACCCATTCACGGCGATCTGGGCGCCGTGCTGGCGGATGGTCGCTGATCCGGTCCGCCCGGAGCGCTCGCGGTGGCAGAGCTTCACGGGCCAGTCGGGCCACCCGGCGAGCGACCACTACGCCGACCTGCAAGCCGATTGGCTCGAGGGCCGCACTCAGCCGATGGCCGGCGAGGCGCCGTGGCGGGTGTTGACGCTCGAGCCCGGCTGATGAGCCGCCGGGCCCAGATCACGCTCTCAGAGGATGAGCAGCGTCAGCTCCTGGAGTCCGAGCGCGTCGTGGTTGTTTCGTCGATCGGCGTGCGCGGCTGGCCCCACTCGATGCCCCTTTGGTACGTCCTGCGCGGGGGTGAGATCTGGATCTACACCTATGCCAAGTCGCAGAAGGTCAAGAACCTGGAGCGCGATCCGCGCGCCACCCTGCTGGTTGAGACCGGCCACGCGTACCACGAGCTGCGCGGCGTCGAGATCGAGTCGGAGGCCGAGATCCATCGCGACCACGAGCTCGTCTTCGAGGTGGCCAGGGAGCTGACCAGCCGCTACAGCGAAGGGGCCGCGGTCGAGGGCGAGGCCGCCGAGGCCCTGAAGGCCCAGGCCCGTAAGCGGGTCGCGATTCGCTTCGAGCCGAAGCGCGTGGCGAGCTGGGACCACGGCAAGCTGGGCGGCGTCTACTAGGGATGACCACCGGCCTCGACTCGCCAACGCCGCTGTGCGGCACCGCCCCTATGCTTGCCGCGACATGAGCAGCCTCAGGGGCTTGATTCTCTCCGGAGGTGCGGGGACTCGCCTCCGCCCGATCACGCACACCTCGGCGAAGCAGCTTGTGCCCGTGGCCAACAAGCCCGTGCTCTTCTATGGGATCGAAGCCCTGGTCGAGGCCGGGATCACGGATATCGGGATCGTGATCGCCCCCGAGACCGGGGACGAGATCGCCGCCGCGGCGGGCGACGGGGCTGCCTTCGGTGCCTCGATCACCTACATCCCCCAGCCAGAGCCGTTGGGGCTGGCCCACGCGGTACTGACCGCCGAGGAGTTCCTCCAGGACGAATCCTTCGTGATGTACCTGGGCGACAACCTACTGCGCGATGGAATCACGGGCCTGGTGGATGCCTTTCGGACCCACCAGCCCGATGCGCTGATTCTGCTCACCAGGGTCCCGGACCCGGGCAACTTCGGCGTGGCCGAGCTGGACGGCGAGCGGGTCGTTCGCCTGGTGGAAAAGCCCGAGCGGCCCCCGAGCGATTTCGCGTTGGTGGGCGTGTACCTGTTCGGACCGCCGATCTTCGAAGCGGCGCGGTCGATCGAGCCTTCGGGCCGTGGAGAGCTCGAGATCACCGACGCGATCCAGCGGCTGATCGACGGCGGCAAGCAGGTTGAGAGTCGCACGGTGACCGGCTGGTGGAAGGACACGGGCCAGCTCGACGACATGCTGGATGCGAACCGACTGGTGCTCGAGGACGTCGAACGCCGGATCGAGGGCGAGTTGGTGGACTCGAAGGTTGAGGGGCGGGTGGTGGTCGAGGCCGGCGCCCGGTTGGAGCGGGCGGTGGTCCGGGGACCCGCAATCATCGCTGCCGACGCAAGGATCACGGACGCCTATATCGGCCCCTACACGTCGATCGACGTCGGCGTCACCGTCTCGCGCTCCGAGGTCGAGCACTCGATCCTTCTAGCGGGCTCCAGCGTCTCCGACCTGGGTTCGCGCATGGAGGCGAGCCTCTTGGGGCGCAACGTCGTGCTCTCGCGAGGCGACGGGCTCCCCAAGACCCTGCGGATGATCGTCGGCGACAACGCGGAGATCAAGATCCCGTGAGGATCCTGGTCACCGGCGCCACTGGGATGCTGGGGCGGGACGTGACGGCCGCCTGCCACGCCCGCGATCACGAGGTCGTGGCGCTTGCCCACGCCGCGCTCGACATCACCAGTCCGCCATCCGTGGAGGAGGCCCTCACCCGCTACCAGCCGGACGCCGTCGTGAACTGCGCCGCGTTCACCGACGTTGACGGCGCCGAGGACGACGAGGCGGGCGCGATGCGGATCAACGACGAGGGCGCGGCGCTGCTCGCCGCCGTGGCTGCCGGCGTGGGGGCCAAGGTTGTGCATCCGTCGAGCGATTACGTCTTCGACGGCTCCGCGCGCGAGCCCTATGTGGAGTCCGACCTTCCCTCCCCGCTGTCAGCCTACGGCCGCTCCAAGCTGGCCGGGGAGACCTCGGTCGCGGTTTCGAACCCCCGTCATTTCATCGCCCGATCCGCCTGGCTGTTCGGGCTCGCGGGAAAGAACTTCGTGGAGACGATGTTGCGCCTTGGCCGCGAGCAGAGCGAGGTCATGGTGGTCACGGACCAGGTGGGGTGTCCGACCTACACTCGTCACCTGGCCGACGCCATTGCGGTGCTGGTGGAGGGAGAGGCGTTCGGGATCCACCACCTCGCAGGGGGAGGGCAGTGCTCGTGGTACGAGTTCGCCCAGGAGATCTTCGATCAGGCGGGCCTCGAGTGCCGGGTGATGTCGGCGACCACCGACATGCTGGCCCGCAAGGCACCCCGCCCCGCCTACTCGGTGCTCGGCACCGAGCGCCCGGACGCGATCGCCCTTCCTCCCTGGAGGGCGGGCCTGAGGGCCTACCTGGCCGCGCGATCGCTCGAGGCCGCCGCGTGAGGATCCTGGTCGCGGGCGGAGCCGGGTTCATCGGCTCGGCGTACGTGCGTCGCCGCCTTGCCGAGCACCCTGGCGACTCGGTCCGCGTGCTCGACAAGCTCACCTATGCGGGGCGGCGCGAGAACCTGGACGGTGTGGAACCGGAGCGGGTCGAGCTGGTGGAGGGCGACATCGCCGACGGCGATGTCGTCGCCGCGGCGATGGACGGCTGCGACGCGACGGTCAACTTTGCCGCCGAGTCCCACGTCGACCGCTCGATCCACTCCCCGGGGGAGTTCATCCAGACCGACGTCTTCGGCGCGTTCGTGATGCTCGAGGCCGCGCGCCACGCCGGCATCCGCCATCTCCAGGTCTCGACCGACGAGGTCTACGGCTCGATCGATTCCGGCTCCTTCAGCGAGGCCTCTCCGCTTCAGCCCTCCTCGCCGTACTCGGCGTCGAAAGCGGGCGGCGACCTGATCGTCGGCGCCTACCGTCACACCTACGGCACCGACGCATTGATTGTGCGGGGATCGAACAACTACGGTCCTCGCCAGCATCCGGAGAAGCTGATTCCCCTCTGCATCCTCAACGCCCTGGCGGGGGACCCGCTGCCCGTCTACGGCGACGGGCTCCAGGTTCGCAACTGGATCTACGTCGAGGACTTCTGCGCCGCGATCGACCTCGTGTTGGAGCGCGGCGAGGCGGGCGAGGCCTACAACGTCGGGGGGCCTGACGAGCTGCCGAACATCGAGACGGTCAGGATGATCCTGGAGCTGACGGGCCGGGACGAGTCGCTGATCGAGCACGTCCCCGATCGACCGGGGCACGACCGCCGCTACTCGCTGTCCTCCGACAAGGTCCGAGCTCTCGGCTGGGAGCCGTCCGTGACATTCCGCGATGGCCTGCGCCAGGCCGTCGACTGGTATCGCGACAACGAATGGTGGTGGGAGCCCGTGCGCTCGGGCGAGTACCGCGACTACTACGAGCGCCAGTACGGCAGGGCGTTGCGCTGATGGTCCGCCGCGTCGAGACCCAGCTTCCCGGCCTTTTCATCATCGAGCCTGAGGTCCATGCCGACGAGCGCGGCTTCCTGGTCGAGACCTTTCGCGAGGCCCACTGGCGCGAGCTGGGAATCGATGTGGAGTTCGTGCAGGACACCCACTCACGCTCCGGGCGCGGCACCCTGCGCGGGCTCCACTTCCAGACCGATCCCGGCCAGGCGAAGCTCTGTCGCTGCCTGCAGGGGCGGATCTGGGACGTCGCCGTGGATCTTCGGCGGGAGTCGCCGACCTATGGCCGGTGGGAGGGTTACGAGCTCGATGACGAACGCCACCGCCAGCTCTTCCTGCCGGTGGGGTTCGCGCACGGGTTCTGCGTGCTCAGCGAGCAGGCCGACTTCGCCTACAAGCTGTCCAGCTACTACGACCCCGCCACGGAGGCCGGAATCGCCTGGGACGACCCGGAGGTTGGGGTCGAATGGCCGATTTCGGATCCGATGCTGTCCGAGCGCGACCGCTCCGCGCCTCGCCTGGCCGAGATCGCCGACTCGCTTCCCTGGTAGTCCGGCTGGGCCCCCGGTCGCCGGGCGACTGATCCGCCCGCGAACTGTCGCGTCCGGCCGATCCGTAAGATCGGACGGTTGAGCCCAATGGCATCCGCGACTGGAGAATCCACCCCGCTGGCCGCTTTCAGCGACCCCGTCAGGCGCTGGTTCGAGGCATCCTTCGCGGAGCCCACCCCTGCGCAGGCGATGGGGTGGCCGTCGATCGTCGCCGGCGCCAACACCCTGATCTGCGCGCCGACCGGGTCGGGCAAGACGCTCGCCGCCTTCCTGTGGGGGATCGACAGCTTGTCTCGTGAACCGGAGCGGCTCGGGCAGGGCGTACGGATCGTCTACGTGTCGCCGCTCAAGGCCCTCAGCTACGACATCGAGCGCAACTTGCGCGCGCCGCTGAAGGGGATCGACGCAAGCATTTCGGTCGGCCTTCGAACCGGCGATACCCCGCAGCGTGAGCGGCAGGCGATGCGGCGCAAGCCGCCCGACATCCTGATCACTACCCCGGAGTCGCTCTACCTGATCATGACCTCAGGGGCCCGCGAGATCCTCGCCGGCGCGGAGGCCGTGATCGTCGACGAGATCCATGCCGTGGCTCAGTCGAAGCGTGGCGCCCACCTGGCGCTCACCCTGGAGCGCCTCTCGCACCTGGTGACGGCCAACGGGGGCTTGGACGTGCAGCGGATCGGCCTCTCCGCCACGCAGCGACCCCTGGAGCGGATCGCTCGATTCATGGCCGGCCCAAGGCGCGACTACCAGGTCGCGGACGCCGGCAGGCCCAAGGAGCTCGACCTGGAGATCCAGGTCCCAGTGGAGGACATGACCGAACCGGATGCCTCGATCGAGAAACGCCGGGACGGCGGGGACGCGGACTTCGAAGCGGACGCGACCTCACGGTCCATCTGGCCGGCGATCTATCCGGAGCTCCTGAAACTGGTCCGCGAACACACTTCGACGATCATCTTCGTCAACAACCGCCGCGGCGCGGAGCGGCTCGCCAAGCGCCTCAACGAGCTCGCGAACGAGGAGGATTCCGTCGAGCTCCCGGCCACCGAGCAGGCGGGTAACGCCCCCTCCGGGACGGGATCGGGAGCCGAGACGCCGGTCGAGATAGCCAGAGCCCACCACGGCTCGCTGGCACACGAGGAGCGGCAGGTGGTCGAGGAGCTGCTCAAGTCCGGGCAGCTCCCGTGTCTGGTGGCCACCTCGTCGCTCGAGCTCGGGATCGACATGGGTGCCGTCGATCTGGTGATTCAGGTCGAGTCGCCCAAGTCGGTGACCCGCGGGCTCCAGCGGATCGGCCGGGCGGGCCACACCATCGACGAGGTCTCGGTGGGGCGCATCTTTCCGAAGTTCCGCGCGGACCTGCTCGAGTGCGCCGTGGTAGCGCGGATGATGCGGGAGGGGAAGATCGAGGAGACGGTTATCCCTCGCAACCCGCTCGACGTGCTCGCGCAACACCTGGTCTCGATGTGCGCCGACGACGAGTGGGAGGTGGACGAGGTCGAGCGCCTGGTCACCGCGGCCGAGCCCTTCTCGGAGCTCTCCCGGGAACAGCTCGAAAACGTCCTCGACATGCTCGACGGCCGCTATCCGTCCGACCGGTTCGCCGAGCTCCGCCCGCGGCTGGTTTGGGACCGCGCGGCCGGAATCATCCGGGGCCGACCCGGGGCCAAACAGCTCGCGGTGACCAACGCCGGCACGATTCCCGACCGCGGCCTCTACGGCGTCCATCTGCCGGACGGCCGCCGGGTTGGCGAGCTCGATGAGGAGATGGTTTATGAGGCTCGTCCGGGCCAGACCTTCCTGCTGGGGGCCACCACGTGGCGGATCGAGGAGATCACGCGCGACCGGGTGATCGTTACCCCGGCGCCGGGAGTTCCGGGCGCGGTGCCCTTCTGGAAGGGCGATGGGGTTGGTCGGCCGGCGGAGCTGGGCAAGGCGATCGGCGCCTTCGCCCGCGAGGCCGTGAGCGCGGATCCCAAGGACCTGGCGACCAACTACGACCTCGATCGGCGTGCGGCAGAGAACCTGGTCGCCTATCTGCGGGAGCAGCAGGCAGCCACCCGCGTGGTCCCCTCCGACGAGACCGTGGTGGTGGAGCGCTTCAGGGACGAGATCGGCGACTGGCGCCTGTGCGTGCTGTCGCCCTGGGGCGGGCGGGTCCACGCCGCCTGGGGCCTGGCTCTCTCGGCTCGGATCCGCGACGAGCACGACCTGGAGGCGGACGCCATCTGGTCCGACGACGGCATCGTCGTCCACCTCCCCGATGCCGACGAGGCGCCCCCGTCCGACCTGGTCCTGCTCGATGCCGACGAGGTCGAGGATCTGGTGGTGCGGGAGCTCGGCGGCTCGGCGCTGTTCGGCGCCCGGTTCCGCGAGAACGCCGCCCGGGCGCTGCTGATTCCTCGTGCCTATCCGGGAAAGCGGACGCCGCTCTGGCAGCAGCGCCTGAAGGCGCAGAGCCTGCTCGAGGTGGCCAAGGACTTCCCCCGGTTCCCGATCGTGCTCGAGACCTACCGCGAGTGCCTGCGTGACGTCCTCGACCTGCCCAGCTTGGAGTCGCTGCTGAGGGACCTCTCGACCCGCCGGGTCTCCCTCGTCGAGGTGGAGACGCCAACGGCCTCCCCGTTCGCATCCTCGCTCCTGTTCGACTACGTCGCCACCTACATGTACGAGGGCGATACGCCGAACGCCGAGCGGCGTGCGGCGGCGCTGTCGCTGGACCGTGAGCTGCTTCGCGAGCTGCTCGGCCAGGAGGAGCTGCGAGAGCTCATCGACCCAGAGGCGCTGATCGAGGTGGAGAACTCGCTTCAGCACCGCGCCGAGATCGCACGCGCAAAGGATCGCGACGCCCTCCAACAGATCCTCCGCCGCCTCGGCGACCTGACCACCGCCGAGTGCGCCGAGCGGGTGGCCGAGGGCTACTCGGCCGACTCGATGCTGGAGAAGCTCGAGCGCGAGCGCCGTGCCGCCCGCGTTCGGGTCGCCGGCCAGGAGCGGTGGATCGCGGCGGAGGATGCGGCGCTCTACCGCGATGCGCTCGGCGTGCCGCCGCCTCCGGGGCTCCCTGAGGCGGTCCTGGCAGACCTGCCCGATGCGATGGTGGCCCTCGTTCGCCGCTACGCGCGCACCCACGTGCCCTTCCCCACCGGACAGCTCGCCCGTCGCTACGGTGCCGACCCTTCGGCGGCGTTGCGCGAGTTGGAGCGGGACGGCGAGCTGGTGCGCGGAGAGCTGCTCCCCGGCGGCAGCGAGCGCGAGTGGTGCGATCCAGACGTGTTGCGGCGCCTGCGGCGGGCAAGCCTGGCCCACCTGCGCGCCGAGGCCGAGGCGGTCGACCCGCGCGAGCTGGCGCGCTTTCTGCCGAGTTGGCAGAACGTGGATGCCCGCCGCGCGGCCGGTGCCGGCCCCGACCGGCTGCGCGAGGCGCTGGTGCCCCTCCAGGGTGTCGCGCTCACGCCGGAGGTCTGGGAGCGCGACGTGCTGCCCCGCAGGCTGGGCGCCTACAGCCCCGTCTGGCTCGACGAGCTGTGCACGGCCGGTGAGCTGGTCTGGATCGGAGCCGGCGCGCTCGGGCGAAGCGGCGGGAGGGTGGCGCTCTACTTCCGCGAGGACGTTCGGCTCGCAGGCCCGCCGCCGGCCAATCTGAAGCTGGAGACTTCGGTCGGCGAGGCACACGACGCCATCCGGGAACTGCTCGGGCAGCGTCCGTGTTTCTGGCTCGATCTGGTGGGCGAGCTGGATTTCGGTGCCGAGGAGCTGCACACCGCCCTATGGGATCTTGCCTGGAGCGGGGAGGTGACCAACGACGCCTTCGCGCCCCTGCGGGCCCCGCGGCTTCGGAGCGTGCAGCGCGAGCAGCAACGCCGTGGCAGGCGCTTTGCGGCCCGTCGCGGCGCCGCCGGCCAAGCGGTGCAGGGCCGGTGGTCGCTGACGGAGCCGCTGTTCCAGAACGCCCCATCCGCCGGCCCGCGGCTGCGGGCGCAGGCGGAGTTGATGCTCGAGCGCTACGGGATCGTGACCCGGGAGATCGTGCTGGCCGAGGGTATTCCCGGTGGGTTCGCGAGCCTGTATGGCGAGATGTCCAATCTCGAGATGCTCGGCACGGCTCGCCGCGGCTATTTCGTGGAGGGCCTCGGCGGAGCACAATTCGCTCTCCCGGGCGCGGTCGAGCGGCTTCGCTCGCTGCCCAGCCCCGACGGTCGCTACCTGCTGCTGGCCGCCACCGATCCCGCGAATCCCTTTGGCGCCGGCGTGCCGTGGCCGAAGCGCGGCGACGGCCCCGGGGGACGGCGCCCGAGCCGGACGCCGGGCGCCTACGTGCTGCTCCGCGACGGCGAGCCGCTCCTGTTCATCGAGCGCGGTGGCCGCGGCATCCTGCGCCTACGCGACCTGGAGACGGAGGGGCTGGCGGACGCCGTCGGCGAGCTCGCGCGCGCCGTCCAAGAGGGGCTGCTACCGCGGCTGGGGATCGAGCGTCTCGACGGCGAGCCCGTGATCGGCTCCGAGCTGGAGGAGACACTGATCGCAGCCGGCTTCTCGCGCCAGCCACGGCGGCTGGTGGCCTCGGCGTAGGGCTTCGCTGAACGCCCTCCATTGGCGCTTTTGGGGCGCATGTCGCCATAAAGTCGCCAAATCCCAGTGCCGACGGCTCGGGCCGTCCTACTTGCCATTTCAGTGCGCCGCGCCCCGCGAACGGGGGATAATCGCGTCGTGCGGAAGGAAGCATGAGCGCCGACGATCCGGTCGAGCTTCTCTCACGCGTGCCGCTGTTCTCCGAGCTCTCACGAGAGGAGCTGGAGCGGATCTCGCGCGTCGCCATTCCCCGCTCCTACCCGGCGGGAGTGCGCGTGTTCCACGAGGGCGACCGAAGCGACGCCTGTTACCTGGTTCGCTCAGGTGACCTGCGAGTGACTCGCGAGCACCCGGATGGAAGGGCGATCGCGCTCGCCACGCTGGGCCCCGGGGACATCTTCGGTGAACTGGCGATGCTCGACGGACAGGCCCGCTCCGCGAGCGTCGAAACCCTCAGCGACTGCTCGCTGCTGGCTCTGGGAGCAGCGGATTTCCGGCGCCTCCTCGGCCAGCACTCGCAGATCTCGGTGAAGCTGGTCGCCGCCTTGACGCGACGGCTTCGGGAGACCAACGAGCGCGTCGCGCGGCAGTCGTTCCAGACCGTGCCGAGCCGTGTTGCGGGGGTGCTCACGCAGCTCATCGCAGAAGAGGCGGCACCAGATGGGCGAAGCGGAGTGACGATCCGGATGACGCAGGCCGACCTTGCCCAGCTGGCGGGCACCTCGCGCGAGAGCGTCAGCCGTTTCCTCGCCACGCTCGAGCGCGCGGGCGTCGTTAGCGTCGGGCGGGGGCGCGTCACGGTCGTCGAACCCCGCCGGCTCCGCGCTTACATCTTCTGATGCGACGGATCCCCAGCGCGGCCGAGTTCGCCGGCCAGCGCGCCGAGATGGTGGAGTGGCAGCTCCGACGGCGCGGGATTCGCGACGAGCGCGTGCTGGCCGCGATGGCGGCAGTCCCCAGGGAGCTGTTCGTGCCAGAGCGCTACCGGAGGCGCTCCTATGCGGACTCCGCGTTGCCAATCGGGCATGGTCAAACGATCTCTCAACCCTGGATCGTGGCCGCCATCTGCGAAGCGCTGGCGCTGCAGGGCTCGGAACGTGTATTGGAGATCGGGACAGGCTCCGGCTACTCGGCCGCCGTCCTGGCCATGCTGGCCGCCGAGGTGATCACCGTCGAGCGCATTGAGGAGCTGTGCGCTGGCGCGCAGGGGCTGCTCGCCGAGATGGGCATCCGCAATGTCGAGGCGGTGGTCGCGGACGGGAGCGCGGGCCTCCCGGACCGTGCACCCTTCGAGACGATAGCCGTCCATGCCACATCGCCATCGCCGCCCCCGCCGCTGATCGAGCAGCTCGCTCCCGGCGGTCGCCTCGTGATTCCGATCGCCACGCACACGGCCGACATGCTGACGGTGTTCCGGCGGGTGGCAGGGGAGGCGGCCCCGAAGACCGGCCAGGGACTGGAGCGAACCGTGATCGGCCCGTGCCGTTTCGTGCCCCTGATCGGCACCGAGGGTTATCCGGAATAGCGGGGCCATCTGGAATCCCGTTAGGCTGCGATCGCCATGACGGGCGGCCCGTTCGCGCTCAACTTCTTCTCGCCCGCGTTCGTCGATCAGCTCAAGCGGGGCCGAAAGACGGCCACGATCCGGCTGGGCGATAAGTCGCGCAAGTACCAGCGTGGCCAGATCGTCTGGATCACTGTCGGCTATCAGCACAGCCCGCGAGAGAAGATCTTCACCGCGGTGATCGACGACGTCGAGGTAAAACGCGTGCGCGACCTGTCCCCCCGTGACATCGAGCACGACAACCCCGAGTTCCGCCGGCTCGACGAGACGGTCGGCTTCCTGCGCCAGATCTACGGAACGGACGTCACCCACGAAGACACCGTGACCGTGATCCGCTTCTCGCAGGTGGTCGAGTCGCCCGGCCAACAATTCGGCAACGGCGAAACCCCGTCGCGGAACTAGTCAACGGAATGCAGTACGAGTTTCTCACCACCTGGTGCCTGGAGGCCCCCCGCGAGCGGGTCTGGGACGCGATCTGGGAGTCGGAGCGCTGGCCGCAGTGGTGGCGCGGCGTGGTCGCCTCCGAGACCCTCGCCGAGGGCGACGAGGCAGGCGTCGGCCAGGTTGAGCGCTACACCTGGCGCTCGAGGCTCCCTTACGACCTGGACTTCGAGATGACCACCACCCTGGTCGATAGGCCGCACCTGTTGGAAGGGGAGGCCAAGGGAGAGCTGGCCGGGGTGGGGCGCTGGCGTCTGTTCGAGGAGGACGGCGTCGGCAACAACCCGGTGACGGCCGTCGTCTACGAGTGGAACGTCCACACGACCAAGCCGTGGATGAACCTGTTGGCGCCGATCGCCCGTCCAGTGTTCGAGTGGAACCACGATTGGGTGATGCGAAACGGCGGCGAGGGCCTTGCCGAGCTGCTCGGCTGCCGCCTCCTGGTCTCCGACTGACCGCGATCGCAAGCGCGTCGATTTGAGTCGACGTGACTCAGATCGTTGACGCACTGAGGCGGGCGGCTACACTGGGACCAACACCTTGGCACTCTCCTGTGTAGAGTGCCAGGGAGTGCACCACTGCACAACTGGAACCACTTGCAGACGGAGGTAATAGACGAATGAAGCTAAAGCCCCTCGGCGATCGGTTGATCGTCCAGGCGATCGAAGAGGAGGAGACCACCGCGAGTGGCCTGGTGCTCCCCGACACCGCCAAGGAGAAGCCCCAGAAGGGCAAGGTGGTCGCGGTCGGCGACGGTCCGATCGAGGACGGCAAGCGCCGCCCGCTCGACGTGAGCGAGGGCGACGAGGTCCTGTACAGCAAGTACGGGGGCACCGAGGTGCCGGGACAGGACGATTTGCTCGTCCTCCGCGAGTCGGACGTCCTGGCCAAGGTTCTCTAGCCCGGCAAGACTTACTTAGAACGACAAGGAGGAACGAAGACAGATGGCTCACAAGGAGCTCAAGTACGCGGCCGACGCGCGGACCGCGCTTCAAGACGGCGTTGACGCCGTCGCGAACGCGGTCAAGGTGACCCTCGGCCCGAAGGGGCGCTACGTGGTGCTCGACAAGAAGTTCGGCGCCCCGACGATCACCAATGACGGCGTCACGATCGCGCGCGAGATCGAGATCGAGGACGTGTTCGAGAATCAGGGCGCGCAGCTGGTGCGCGAGGTCGCGACGGCGACCAACGACGTGGCCGGCGACGGCACCACGACGGCCACCTTGCTGGCCCAGACGATGGTGCGCTCGGGCCTTCGGAACGTTGCCGCCGGCGCCAACCCGTTGGCGCTGCGGCGCGGGATCGAGAAGGCCGTCGATCAGGTGGTTGAGAACCTGCGCGACAAGCAGTCGCGGGAGATCGCCGGGAAGGACCAGATCGCCCGCGTGGCGGCGATCTCGGCTGCCGACGACGAGATCGGCAATGTGATCGCGGACGCGATCGAGAAGGTCGGCAAGGACGGAGTCGTGAACGTCGAGGAAGGCCAGACCTTCGGCATGGAGCTCGAGTTCACCGAGGGGATGCAGTTCGACAAGGGCTACGTCTCGCCGTACATGATCACCGACCAGGACCGCATGGAGGCAGTGCTCGACGAGCCGTACATCCTGATCGCGAACCAGAAGATCGGCTCCGTGCGCGACATGCTGCCCCTGCTGGAGCAGGTGATGCAGAGCGGCAAGCCGCTGGTCGTGGTCGCCGAGGACGTCGAGGGTGAGTCGTTGGCCACCCTGGTCGTCAACAAGCTCCGCGGGACATTCACCGGCGTTGCGGTGAAGGCGCCCGGGTTCGGCGATCGCCGCAAGCGCATGCTCGAGGACATCGCGATCCTCACCGGCGGCGAGGTGATCACCGAGGAGATGGGGCTGAAGCTCGAGAACACGCAGGTCTCCCAGCTCGGCAAGGCCCGCCGCGTCGTTGTCGACAAGGACACGACCACGATCATCGACGGAGCCGGCGAGAAGCAGCAGATTGAGGGGCGGATCAACCAGATCCGTTCCGAGATCGAGTCCACGGACTCGGACTTCGACCACGAGAAGCTCCAGGAGCGGCTGGCGAAGCTCGCCGGCGGTGTTGCCGTGGTCAAGGTCGGCGCTGCCACCGAGACCGAGATGAAGGAGAAGAAGCATCGCGTCGAGGACGCGCTGCAGGCGACCCGGGCGGCGCTCGAGGAGGGCATCGTTCCGGGCGGCGGCGTGGCGCTGGTGAACGCCCAGGACGCGATCGACAGCGGCCAGACCGACGGCGACGAGAGCACCGGGGCGGAGATCGTCCGCCGCGCGCTCGAGGAGCCGCTCCGTCAGATCGCCGACAACTCCGGGTTCGAGGGCTCGGTGGTGATCGACAAGGTGCGCGGCATGAAGCCGGGCGAGGGCCTGAACGCGGAGAGCGGTGAGTACGGCGACCTGATCAAGGACGGCGTCATCGACCCGACGATGGTCACGCGGTCCGCGCTGCAGAACGCAGCCTCGATCGCCAAGAACATCCTCACGACGGAGGCGATCGTGGCGGAGCCACCCGAGAAGGATGGCGCCGGCGCCGGCGCTGGCATGCCCGACATGGGCGGGATGATGTAGCCAGTCCGCCTCTCAGGAAGCGGTGTGAAGGGCCCGGCCATGCCGGGCCCTTCGCGTCTGCGTGCCCCTACGAGGCGGCGCTGCTCAGCACCTCGTGAAGCGGCAGAGGATCCACGCCAAGGCTCTGCGCATCGGTCGTGCCCCGCCCGGTGGTCATGGGGACCTCCATCAGCTCGGTCTCCTCCCAGGTGGCGAACACCGCGTCGCCGAACACTCGGCGCAGGAAGACCAGGCTCAGGTGGACCAGGCCGAGCGGCACGTGCACGAGCGGGCGCTCCCGCCCCGCGGCGCGGGCGATGGCGAGGGCGATCTCGTCATAGCTGAGCACCTCCGGGCCGCCGAGCTCGTAGCGGGCGTGCGGTTCGTGGCGGTCGAGCGCCGAGATCACGCACCGCGCCACGTCCGTCGCCCAGATCGGTTGGTAGGCAGATCGCCCCGAGCCGGAGATCGGGATCACGGGAAGCAGCGCCAGCCGGTTCAAAAGG
This sequence comes from Solirubrobacterales bacterium, assembly GCA_035573435.1. Classification (GTDB taxonomy): domain Bacteria; phylum Actinomycetota; class Thermoleophilia; order Solirubrobacterales; family 70-9; genus AC-56. The sequence goes on along the minus strand of DATMZR010000012.1, from coordinate 275,382 downwards.
CGCACCCAGCGGTCCCCGGGGTCGTACACGATCGAGGGCGCGAAGATCACCGTCTCGAGCGGCGAGGCTGCCACCGCCTCCTCGGCGGCTGCCTTGGCCCGGAAGAAGCGGGTCCGCTGAAACGCGCTCGCGCCCAGCGCGGAGAAGAACACGAAGCGGCCCACCCCGGCCCGCTCGGCGGCGCGCAAGAGGCGCGCTGTGGCCAGGCCGTTCAGCTCCTCCACCCGGGCATGGGGCTCGTCGCGGATCGCCGCGGCCAAGTGGATCACCGTGTGCGCTCCGCGCAGCGCTTGACGCTGCAGATGCCGGTCGCCGAGGCGCGCCAGGTCCCCGAGCGCGATCTGCACGTCGACCCGGTGGCGGCCGAGGCCCCGCGGGTCGCGCACCAGCGCTCGCACGTCGTGACCCGCGTCGAGCAGGAGCGGGAGGAGCGCCCTGCCCACGGTTCCGCTCGCCCCGGTTAGCAGGATCATCGGCGCTGGACTCTATCCACGCCCCGGCACCTGCCCACTCGGCAGACGACAGGGGGGTGGTCACTACAATGCCGACCCTCGTGGCCTACGTGATCGCAGAGCCCTGCATCGGGACCAAGGACAACTCGTGCGTGGAGGTATGTCCCGTCGACTGCATCCATCCGACGCCCGACGAGCCCGACTACGAGGGGGTCGAGCAGCTCTATATCGACCCCGACGAGTGCATCGACTGCGACGCCTGCGTTGAGGCCTGCCCGGTGGACGCCTGCTTCGCCGAGGATCAGCTGCCCGACGAGTGGGCCAAGTACATCGAGATCAACTCGGGGTACTACTCGAAATAACCGGCAGCTCAGTGCCCCCAACGGGCGCTTGAGCGACTGCTGCGGCCGGTGGCGCCTGCATCACCGGTAGCTCGTGCGGCGTGGCGGCGACGATGCCCCGCGCCGCGTCGCGGATTGCCTGGGCGGCCGGGGCGTCGGGGTTCTCGAGGACGAGCGGGGCTCCCGCGTCTGCGTGCTCACGGAGAGCCTCGCTGAGCGGCACCTTGCCGATCAGGGGCACGTCCAGCTCGTCCGCGAGGAGTTGGCCGCCTCCCTCGCCGAAGATCGTGAAGCGCTGGCCGTCGGGCGCCGTGAAGGCGGACATGTTCTCGATCACCCCGAGCAGCTCGAGGTCCACCTTGCCCGCCATCTCGGCGGCGCGGCGGGCGACAGTCTGGGCCGCCGGCTGGGGTGTGGTCACGACCAATACCTTGGCCTGGGGAAGGAGCTGAGCCAGCGTCATCGAGACGTCGCCCGTACCGGGCGGAAGGTCGAGCAGCAGATAGTCGAGCTCGCCCCAGTCCACATCCTCGAGGAACTGCTGGATCGCCTTGTGGAGCATCGGGCCGCGCCACACGACGGCCGCGTTGTCCTCCAGGAAGAAGCCGATCGACATCACCTTGACGCCGGCCGGGCCCCCCAGAGGCACGATCTTTCGTTCCGCGTTGACCTCGGGCTTGCGGTTGACGCCGAGCATGCGAGGGATCGAGTAGCCGTAGACGTCGCAATCGAGGGCTCCGCTGGCGCTGCCGTCCGCCGCCAGAGCCGCGGCCAGGTTGGCGGTCATGGTCGACTTGCCCACTCCTCCCTTGCCGGAGGCGACGCAGACGATGTTCTTGACCTGGGCCAGCGCGCCCTGGGGCAGGCGCTGACGGCCGAGCGTCTGCTGAAGTCGGCCCTTCTCCTCGTTAGAGAGGACGTCGAAGTCCACCACCACACCCGAGACGCCATCGAGGCGGCTCACCTGCTCGGTGACTGCCTGCTGGAAGTGCGAGCGAATCGGGCACCCTGGGGTGGTCAGCGAGACCACCACCGCGACCTCGCCTCGATCGCCAACCTCGATCGAGCGGACCATTCCCAGATCGACGATCGATCGCCGAAGCTCCGGGTCGATGACCGCGGTCAGAGCTTGTGTGATCTGTTCCTTGGTGGGCTGTGCCATTCAGCTTGATTGTCGCAGGCGCAGATCGACCGGCCACTGGGGCCGGTCGATCCTTGGGAGGAGAGGTTGCTGTGTCTGCCCGCGAGATAGGGGGCAAGGCCCCCGTGCCGCCGCGATGCGGCGACCTCCCCCGCGGACAGCTCCCTCCGGGCTCGCCACCTCTCGAGGCGAACCCGGGCTAAGCGTTTAGACCAGCGTCGAGACGCGCTCTGTGACGGTGGTCTGGGCGCGCTTCAGGCCATCCTCGGCCTTGACGCGATTCCGCTTCACCGTGGTCCGGACGCTGCGGCGCCGCTGCCTGAGCTCGCGCTCCACCCGGTTGCGGGTCTGCCGCACACGCGTTCTCGCCTTGCGACGCACGCTGGCACCGCGTCGCTCGAACCTGTTCAGGTCCCGCTCGACCCGCGTGCGGATGCTCTTCAGCTCGCGCTCGGCGCTTTGGCGCGCGGTGAATGGCTCGACGATCTCGGTCACGCGGTCGGCCACGCTCAGCGCCGCTCCGACTGGAACGTCGACGGTTCGTTCGGCGGTCTGCCGCGCGTACGCGACGCTGCCGCTGCGGGCTGTCTGAGTCGGGCGGCGCGCGGCGCCGTCACTGCGGCCGCGTCCCGTGCTCTGTGTGCGGCCGGCCGTGGTGGTGGCCCTGGCCTGGGTATTGCCGTTGGCTGACATATGTTTCGTGAATCCCCCTCGGGTGGGTCTTGTTTGCCTCTCGGATGTCCTTATTTCTAAGGTTGTTCGAGTCTATCAACCCGAACAGGTGTTTGTACCCGAGGCAGTCCCCCTGGTTACAGCGCCGTCTAGGCGGCGCGGGCGGGCGAGGTGGCCCCGACCCGGGCAAGCCACGCGCGGGGTTGCTCGAGCTCGGGGAGGGTCGGCAGCGCTTCGGACTCGCGCCAGGCTCGGTTCAGCCCCTCGATTCCCGCCTCCGCAACGACGGTGTCACAGAAGCTCTTGCCCACCCGGTACTGGCGAAGCTTGAGCTCCAGCCCCAGGATCCTCAGGATCACTTCACCCAGTCCGCTCCGGCTCGTTCGCCGGGCCTCGAGCCGCCCGCGAAGGCGGGCGTAACCTGGATCGAGGTCGCGAGGGGCGGCGTCCATGACGTGCTCGGCATGGCCTTCGATCACCGACATCGCCGCCTGGAGGCGATCGAGTGTGGCGCGCTGCTCGGGCCCCGCAAGCAGGCGCGCGAGGTCGCCGCGCAGGATGGTGCGAACCGCGGCGCGAGGGTCGCTGTGGAGCAGCCGGCGCGCCAGCGCCCGGAGCGAGCCCTGGTCGAGCCGCGTCGAAGCGCCGCCTACGAGCTGCTCGATGAGGGCACCCAGATGCGGCCGGAGCCAGGGTACGGAGGCGAACTGAATCGCGTGCGTGCTCTCGTGAACCGCTATCCAGCGCAGGAAGACGCCCGTATCCCCGCCCAGCTCGAGTTGTGCGGCGGCGAGGTTGGCGCCCACGAAGACGAGTCGCGGTTGCCGCTCCGTCGGCACAAGCGCGACGTCGTACTGTCCGAGCACCTTGCGCGACCCGTAGCCGACTGCGATCCCGGCTTCGGCGCCGGCGGCCCGACCTGCCAGCGAGCGGGCAATGCTCCCGAGCGGGCCGGGGAACGAGAGCCCGTCGGCGATCTGGCGCTCGAGCCCCTCCGAGAGCTCCCGCAGCGTTCGTAGGCCGAGCCGCGTCCACTCCGCGCGATCGACCAACTCCGGTCGTGGCAGCTTGCCGTCGGGACTTAGACGCGAGTAGTCGAGCGCCAGGGCCGTTGCCTCGGTGCAGGCGGAGTCCAAGGCCTCCTGGTCGAAGAGACCCGGCCCATCATCGTTGCCCCCAACCGCCAGGGCCACACGCTCGGCCAGTCCCCAGTCGACGAACTGGCTCGCGCTCACGAGCTGGGCTCCGGCGTCGGCTCGGCCCCCTCCTGCGCCTTGAGCACCGTGGCCAGCAGCTCGGCGTCAAGCGCGGCGGCGACGTGGTAACGAGCCCCGAGGTCGAGGGACACATCCAGGCCCTCCCCGTCGAAGATCACCTCGGCGCCGGCCTCGCGTGCAATCAGCTGTCCGCCGGCGGCATCGACGGAGCGGCAGGCACGGCCGGTCAGCATCCCGTCGAAGCGCCCTCCGGCCACGTAGCACAGGGAAATCGCGATCGAGCCGACGGCTCGGATGCGATACGCCTTGCCCGCGAGCGCCTCGAGCAGGGGCAGCGTGCGCTCCGGTTTCGCCGATTCGATCCCCACCACCTCGAGGCCGAAACCAGGCCCCTGGGCTCGCAGCTCCCGGCCATCCAAGGTGGCTCCCCGACCCCGCCGCGCGAAGTACTCCTCGGAGGCGCCGAAGTCGTAGACGTACCCGAGCTCGACGTCGGCCATCGTCGAGCCGTTTGCGACCGCCAAGCTGAGCGAGTGGGTGGGAAGCATGCGGCGGGCGTTCAGCGAGCCGTCGAGGGGATCGATGACCACGCGAACCACCGAGTCGGAGCCGCCGAAGGCCACCTCGCCGCGCTCCTCGGAGATCGCCGTGAACTCGTGCCCGTCGGCGTGCAGCCGCTCCAGCTCAGCGAAGACGATGTCCTCGCACCGGCGATCGATGGCGAGCGCGCGGTCACCTCCCTCGCCGATTCCGGCATAGACCGTGCGCGCGGCGATGCCGCGTTGCTCGGCGAAGAGCTCGCGCTGGGCCGCGACCATGCGCCGGCAGGCGGAAAGCCAATCCACCGGGGCCATGGTAGAGGCCATGGTGACTCCTGCCCGTCCCGCTAGCGTTAGACAAATGGAGGACCAGGGCGGGTTCGGGAGAGAGCTCACGAACGGCCAGCTGCGGGTCGCCGGGCATGGTCCGGGCCCCTTGCTGGTGGTTGGACGCGCGGGCTCCGGGCGCAGCGAGGCGCTCGCCGCCCGGTTCGCCCGGCTCGTCTCCACGGGGACGGCTCCCGCACGGATCATGGTGCTCACGCGTTCCCGAGCGGCCTCCACTCGCCTGCGGGAGCGCACCGGGGCGCTGATCGAGCTGCCCTATGAGGAGCTCTGGATCTCGACCTATGAGGTGGTCGCAGAGCGCCTGCTCCGGGAGCACGCGCTGGAGGCGGGGTTGGATCCGTTCTTCGCCACCGTCCGTGCCGCGGACCGGTTGGCGATGCTGCTCGACCGGCTCGACGAGCTTTCGCTGCGACGGCACGAGATCCGCGGCAACCCGGCGGGGCTCCTGGCAAGGCTCCTGCGTCGCATCGACGCGCTGAAGGCGGAGCGGATAACCCCTGGCCGCCTGCGCGACTGGGCCGAGCAACGGGAGCGTGAGGCGAAGGGTGCGGCCGAGCGCGAGCGAGCGCGGCGTGAGCGCGAGTTCGCTGAGCTCTACGCCAGTCACGACCGCGTGTTGCGCGACTGCGCCAGCCTCGACTCAGGCGACCTCGTGATCGAGCTCGAGCGCCTGCTCCACGAGCGGGCCGATGTCCGGCGTGCGCTGTCGGAGCGCTTCCACTTCCTGATGGTGGACGAGCTCGAGGACGCTGGAGCGGCCCATCGCGCGCTGGTGGAGGTGCTCGCAGCCGAACACGGCAACCTGGTCTGCGCCTGTGACGTGGGCCAGTCGATTCGCCGCCCGCCGCAGGCCGTCCGCGACCCCGCACCATCGTTCATGGACAGCCACCCCGACGCGGAGCAGGTCGTCCTCGACCGCCCCCTTCGCTTCGGCCCCACCATCGAGCGTGCGGCTGCCGCCGTATCCGCCCTGGCTGAACGTGGATCGGCCCGGGCTAGCGACGAAGTCACGCATCCGGCTTCGCCGGATGACCGGTCGCCTCCGGCTCCCTCTGCGAGTGAACCTGCCGCCCCGATGGCGCCCGAACCCGCCGGCAGCGGACGCGAAGCGGAACATGCCGGCGGAGTTAGGTTTTGGCGCTGTAGCGGGGAGCGTGCCGAGGCCCAGGCCGCGGCGCGGGAGATCGAGCACCTGCTGGCGGCTGGCGAGGTGCACCCCGAGGGCGTCTGCGTCATCGTCGGCTCCGGCTGGCGCGAGGCGCGCCTCGTGGCCGCGGCCCTCGAGGAGCGCCGGGTGCCCTTCCGCTTCGCGGGCGACGCTGCCCTCTTCCAGCGGCCCGAGGTCCGCGATGTGCTGGCCTGGTTGCGGATGCTCGCCGATCCGACCGATTCGGCGGCGGTCGTGCGGGCCGTGACGCGCCCGCCGGTCGAGCTTCGCTCGATCGATCTGGCGCGGTGCACGGCAATCGCGCGGCGGCGCAAGCTCGACATGATCTCGGCCCTCGAGGCCGCGCTCGAGAGTCCCCAGCTGCCTCCCGAGGCCCGCGATCGGATCCAGGCGTTCCTGAAGCTGCACCAGGCCGCCGCCCGGGCGCTGGAGGAGATGCGGGCGGATGTCTTCGTGCGGCGGCTCATCGAGCGCATCGGCTTGCGTCGCCATCGTCTCTTCGTTGCCACCCCCGAAGCGGCGGAGCGGCTGCAGAGCCTCTCGCGCCTCTCGGAGCTAGCGGCCGCCTGGACGCAGCGTGAGCCCCGCGGCTCGGTACGGGACTTCGTTCGCCACCTGACCGCGGTAGCCGACGCGGGCGAGCTCGACCCTGTCGACTCCTCTGCGCCCCCTCCGGGAGAGGTCGTTTTGGCCGAGCCGGAGCAGGTGAAGGGGCTCGAGTTCGAGCACGTCTACCTGCTCGGCCTTCATCGGGGGGCGATCTCCGCGCGCGACCCTGATGGGGCCTGGGTACCGGAGCCGCTGCTCCGGGAGTCGCCCGCCGATGCAGAGGCGGAGCCGGAGGCCGGCACCCCGGCCTCGCAGCGTCCCGCTCGACTTGCCTACCTGGCGATGACGCGCGCCAGTGGCGCCCTGGTCCTCTCGTGGCCCGAGACCACCGGCGAAGGTCCGGTTCCGGCCTCTGCGTTGTATGAGGCCGCCCGGGATGCTCTGGCCGCCGAGGAGGAAGTGCAGACCGAGGAGTTGTTCGGGCCCGCCGAGGGGCTCCATTCCACCTACCGGATGCTTCGCGACGAGGCGCTCGAGGCATCCTGGAGGGCCGGCTCGGCTCTCTCGGAGATGCGCCTTGATACTGCCGAGGACGTGACCCAGGCGGTGGCCCGCTACCTGGAGCTGATCAAGCTTGCGGCTTTGGTCCAGAGCCCGGGCGCCGAGCCCGCCGCCGAGGCTCTGGAGGCCCTCAACGAGCTGCTTGGCCGCGCCGCCTCGCCGGAGCAGCGCGCCGCGCTGGAGGCGTCGACGCTGGACGAGTTCGTGATCGGCGAGGAACGCGACTTGGCGGCCCGGCGTGAGCTGGTCGCCACGCGGCGGGAGCCGTCACTGGAGCAGTTCATCCCTCGTCGCGGAGACGGCCTGGCGCTGTCGGCCTCGGATATCGACCTCTACCGGACCTGCCCGCTGAAGTACAAGTTCGCGCGCGTATTTGCGATCCCGCAGGAGCCCACGATCAACCAGCGGTTCGGGATCCTCATCCACCAGGTCCTGGAGCGCTTTCACGGCGAGCAACTGCGCGCCGAAGCGCTGGCTGCCGGGTCGGGGAGCAGCCAACCGCCATCGCCGGCCGGAGGCCTCGACCGGCTCCTGGCGCTGTTCGAGGCGGGCTGGCGGCGCTCGGGGTTCGGCTCCTCTGACGATGAGCTCCAGTACCGGGATCGAGCCGTGGCGTCCCTGGCCCGTTATCACGAGCATCACCTGCGCTCCCAGTCGAGACCTGTGTGGCTGGAACGGGCCTTCGCCTTTTCGATCGGTCCCCACCAGCTCCGCGGCCGGGTTGATCGCGTCGATCTGCTCCCGGAGGGCGCATACGAGCTGATCGACTACAAGACCGGGGAGCGCAGGGCCGATTCTGGCGAGGACGTGCAGCTGGCTCTCTACCGGCTCGGTGCTCGTGAAGCGTGGCAGGTCGAGACCGAGCTGGGCAGCTACTGGTACGTGCTCGAGGACGAGCGGGTGCGAGTGCCGGCGGCCCCCGATGACGCCGAGCGGGTTGAGCGTACGGCGCTGGAGGTTGCGGCTGGGATCGAGGGCCAGGACTTCGAGCCCCGACCCTCGTACGAGATCTGCAGCTGGTGCGACTATCGCCTCATTTGCCCGGCGTCGGAGGCCTGAGGCTCGAGCCGAGAGCGGAGCTCAGTTCTTGTCCGTGCCTCGCTGACGGAGGAAGCTCTGGAACTCCTGGGCGATGTCGTCGGCCGATGGGACCTCCCGGGTGGGGTCGAATTCGCCTTCCTGCGCAGCCTCCAGGTTTTGCACCAGCTCCTCGATCTCCGGGTTCGCGGAGACGGCCCGATCGACCTGTTCCTCGAAGCGCCCCGTGGCGTCCTCGAGGTCAGAGGCCTCGACTGCGATGCCCGTCAGTCCCTCCAGGCGGCGCAACAGTGCCAGTGCCGCCTTCGGATTGGGGACTGCGGCGACGTAGTGCGGGACCGCCGCCCAAAGGCTCGCCGACGTGATCTCGCGCCGCCGGCAGGCGTCGTGCACCACGCCGACGATCCCGGTCGGGCCCTCGTAGCTGGAGCGGCTGAGGCCCAGCTGCTCGACAAGGTCGGGGTCGGAGGCAAGGCCAGTGATCGGCACGGGACGCGTGTGGGCGACGTCGGCGATCAGGGCTCCCAAAGTGATCACCATCCGCACTCCAAGGCGTTCGGCGGCCCTCAGGATCGCGTCGGCGAACGTGCGCCAGCGAATGTTTGGCTCGACCCCGCTGAGCAGGACCAGATCGCGATCCGCGGTGGGCACGCTGACTGTCAGCAGCTCGTTCTCAGGCCAGTCGATCTGCCGGGTCTGGCCCTCGACCAGGCTGATCGTGGGGCGGTTGACCTGGAAGTCGTAGAACTCCTCTGGGTCGATCCGGGCGACAACGTCCCCGTCCAGTGAGGCGGCGACCGCCTCCAGCGCCGCGCTGGCCGCATTGGCCGCGTCGTTCCACCCCGCGAAGGCGCAGACCAGGATGGGCGAGCGAAGCTGGGGCGGATCGGCCTCCCAGATGACGGGATCCATGGGGGCGAGACTACCTCGCCCGAGCCGTCCGGCGCGGGGTTCACGATCGGCCGATGGAAGCCGCGGTGGCGATCTCAACCGGGCAGCGGGCGCGGGCGCGGCCCACGATCGGGGAGCTGCGCCCCGGTCAGCGGTTCGAGGGCCGGTTCGCATGCGTGCGCAAGGATCGGTTGACGGCTCGAAACGGGAGCGCCTACCTGTCGCTCGAGCTGCGCGACCGAAGCGGCAAGCTCCCGGGCCGCGTCTTCCGCGAGGCGGACCGGATCGGCCTGCGCTTCGACCGCGGCGACGCCGTGCTGGCTCGCGGCAAGGTCGAGCGCTTCAAGGGTGAGCTGGCAGCTGAGCTCGACGACGTGCGCCGCCTGGAGCCCGGGTCGTTCGATCCTGCCGAGTTCCTGCCCGCCGCGTATCGCTCGGTGGAGGAGCTCGAGGGCTTCCTCGAGCACCTGTGCCGCGAGATTCACGACGCCGGCCTGCGCGCCGTCGTCGAACGATTGCTGTTCGCCGAGCCGTCGGCGAGCGAATTCCGGCGTGCCCCGTGCACCAGGGCAGGGCATCACGCCTACCTCGGTGGGCTGCTGGAGCACACCGTTTCGGTGGGGACGCTGGTGGGCGAGGTCTGCCAGCTTCATCCCAGGCTCGACTCCGACCTGCTGATGTCTGCGGCGCTCGTCCACGACGTCGGCAAGACGCGGGAGTTCACCTACCAGGCGGAGTTCGCGGTCAGCGACGAGGGCCGGCTGCTCGGCCATCTGGCGATCGGAGCGCAGATGGTGGCGACGGCGGCGGGCGACCTGCCCGCCGAGCGTGGGCTTGCCCTGCTCCACTGCGTGCTCTCGCACCACGGCCCGGATAGCGGCCCCGCTCGCGTGCGTGAGGGCACGGGCCCCAGATCGCGGGGATTCAGCTCCGCCGAGGCGCTCGCCCTCTATCGGCTGAACGCCCTGGATGCGTCGGTCAAAGGTGCCTTGGAACATGGTTTGGGCTAGCGACGAAGTCGCGGGTCAGTCGTGTGGACCTGCCGCCCCGCTGGAGCCCGAACCCGACCGCACCGAATTCGGTGCCGTCGGCGATCTCAGCGCGCGGCGGAAAAGCTGAACCGCGAACACGAGCGCCAGGGCAGCGAACATGAGCTCGAGCGTCCGCTCGGCGACGGCATTCGAGATCACGACCCCAACGGCCACGCCGAGCGGCGAGAGGGCGCCAACCACGAGGCCGTCGCGGACCCGCACGTTTCCATAGCCCCACTGGCGCCAGGCTCCCACCAGGGCGACGAAGACGATCGCCAGCAGCGACGTCGCTTCGGCGTGGATCTGGGACTGGTCGAGGAAGATCGCCAGCGCAGGCACGAACAGGACCCCGCCGCCGACCCCGACCAAGCCGCCGAGGGTCCCCCCGGCGAATCCCAGCAGGGCCGCGGCCACGTACTCCATCAGGGCAGGACCAGGGCCACGGCCGTCGCCACCAGGAGAGCCGCAAACAGGAACGCCACCGCGCGCTCCGGGAGCCGTTGCTGAAGCGCGGCCCCGGCCACGACCCCGAACATCGCCGGGGCTCCGACGACGAGCGCGTTCCCTATGTCGACGTTCCCGTACAGCCCCTGCCCGGCCGCCGCCAAAGCGGCGATGACCACGATGGCAGCCAGGCTGGTGCCAGTTGCCTCCCGCTCGCCGTAGCCGAGCCAGAGGATCAAGAGCGGCACGATCACCGTCCCGCCACCGACCCCGAAGAGGCCGCTGAAGGCCCCCGCTGCGGTGCCGATCGCCACCAGCTTCGCGAGTCGATCACGGGACACGGGCCGCGATACTAGTCGCGATGATCGCGCCCGCCGCCGCGCCTACGTGACCGCCGAGCCCGCCGTGGAAGCGAGAATCGCCGAGCTGATCGCGCCGCTGCGCGCCGCCGCCGGGACGGCCGCTGTGCTCTGCGACGTCGACGGGACCCTGGCGCCGATCGTCGATGATCCCGGCTCCGCCACCGTCCCGGTGGGGACTCAGAAGGTGCTGCGGGCCCTCGCCCAGCGCTACGCCGTGGTGGCCTGCGTGTCTGGCCGGCGCGCGGCTGAGGCGCGACGGCTGGTGGGCATCGAGGAGCTCACCTATGCGGGCAACCACGGCCTCGAGCTGCTTGCCCCCGGGGCGGAGGCGACCGTGGATCTCGCGCCCACCGAGGGCGGCCTGGCCGCACGTGCCTTCGTCGGCGAGCTCCAGGAATCCACGCTGGCCGATGCCGGGCTGCGTCTCGAGGACAAGGGTCCAATCCAGGCGCTTCACTGGCGTACCGCCCCCGACGAGGGCGCTGCCGAACGACTGGCGAGCGAGGTCGCCGCCGGTGCGCGGAAGGCCGGTCTGGAGCCCCGCTGGGGGCGAAGGGTGCTGGAGATTCGCCCCACCTCGGGGATCGACAAGGGGACGGCAGTCAGGCGGTTGCTCTCCGCTCAGCGAATCGATCGCGCACTGTTCGGCGGAGACGACCGCACCGACCTGGACGCGTTCCGCGCCCTGCGCTCGCTGGGCGCTGCGGGCAGCCTGGTCGCGGCGGTCTGTATCGGCATCGACTCGGCCGAGGCACCGGAGGAGCTGTCCGCGGAAGCGGACGCCGTTGTCGCGGGCACGGAGGAGTTCCTTGGGGTGCTGCGAGCTCTCGCGGAGCCCGGCTGATGCTGTTCGTGGACCTCCTGCGGCTCACCGTGTTGCTGATCGGGGGATCGGCGACGGCGCTGGGCGCCGTCACTGTGGTGGCGGCGAAGTTGGAGGCTGACGACGCGACCCTGATCTTCGCGGGCGCCTGGTGGCTGCTGGCCGCCGCACTCGGCATCTTCCTGGGGGCCTCCTCCCGGGCGGGCGAGGCGATGGCGCAAGCGCTGGCCTCGGCCCGGACGGCGACCTCGCTGCCCACCGAGACCCCGGGGCGAATCGCGTTCTTGAGGCTGTGGCCGATCGGCGTCTTCGCGGTGGTGGTCGGCGGGGTGGCATGGCTGTTTCCTCAGGTCGCCGCGGTCGGTGCCGGCTTCGCGGTCCTGAACGCGCTTGCCTGGCGCAACCGCGAGCGGGCGGTGACCGCGATCGAGGAGCGCGATGGCGTGCGCTTCTATGTCGAGCCGACCTCTGCCCTGGAACCGATCAAGCTGATCCGGACGCCGGGTCTGGGACGCGATCGCATGCCGGCGGGGCACCCGCCACCCCCGCAACCCGAGAGCGACGAGACCACCCGGCTGATTCAAATGCCAGACGGGCGCTGATCGCGGCCACGACTCCGGCGGCCCCGGCGAGCACCAGGGCGGCCCGGGGATCGATCGCCTCGCTGAGCAATCCGGCGATCGGGCCCCCGAGTGGGGTCGACCCGAGGAAGACCACGGAGTAAAGGGCCATCACCCGGCCACGCATCGCCGGATCCGCGGCGAGCTGGAGCGAGGAGTTCACTCCAGCGGCGAAGGTGACGCTGGCGGCCCCGAGCGGAACCAGGGCGATCGCCTCGAGGGGCAGGGTGGGGGCCGCTGCGGCGATCAGCGCCGCGGCGCCGAACCCGAACGCGGCTCCGATCAACAGGCCGGGCCCGACCCGCCCGCGGAGGCCGGCCGCCAAGGCACCGACCACCGATCCGGCGCCCATCGCTACGGCGAGGGCGGTATAGGCGGCGGCGCCGCCGTCGAAGGTGAAACGCGCGAGCAGGGGCAGGATGACCTGGAAGTTGAAGCCCAGCGTCCCGACCAGGGCCATCATGGCGAGCGGAATCGCCAGGGCCGGGGTGCCACGAACGTGGCGCAGCGCGGCGCGAACGGCGCCGGAGCGCTGGGAAGTCCTGGGCGCAGGACGAAGCTCGTGCGACTCCATCGCCCCCAGGGCGATGACCATGGCGCCGAACGAGAGCGCATTGACCAGGAAACAGGTGCTGACCCCGACCGTGGTGATGAGGATGCCGGCCGTAGCCGGCCCCACGATGCGAGCGGAATGGATCAGGACGCTGTTGAGGCTGACCGCGTTGACCACCCGCTCGGCGCCCACCATCTCGATCGCGAAGCTCTGCCGGGTGGGGAAGTCCACCGCATTGATCGCTCCCCGGACGAAGACGAGGGCGTAGACCATCCACGGCGTGACGACGCCGGCGCCTGTCACCGCCCACAGGGCCAGGGCTGGCAGCGCCATCATCGTCTGCGTGACCATGAGCAGCGAGCGCTTCGGGAGGCGATCGGCCAGCAGGCCTCCCCAGGCGCCGAACAGGAGCAACGGCAGGAACTGGAGCGCCGAGGTCGCTCCAACTGCGAGGCCGCTGCCGGTCAGCGCCAGGATCAGCCACATCTCGGCGACCACCTGGGTCCAGTTGCCGCTGACCGAGATCAGCTGTCCGGCGAAGTAGCGGCGGTAGTTCGGGACGGCCAGGGAGGAGAAGGAACGTCGTAGTGCCCTGCTCACCGGCGCTCACCCTCGAGAACCTGCTCGAGGATCTCGGCGGCCCGTTCGAGCGCCGCGAGGTCGGCCTGGTCCAGCCGACGAAGGCGGCGGGCCAGGTAGGCGTTCTTGCGGGTTCGCAGCTTGTTCAGCAACGCGCGGCCCTTGGGCGTGGCAGCGGCGGTGAACGACCTTCCATCAGCGGGGTCGGCGACCCGCTCGATCAGCCCCTCGTCCGTGAGCCGGGCGACGATCCGAGTCGCGGTGGGCCGCTGGACCCGCTCCAGCTCGGCCAAGAAGCTCGGGGTGAGGGGCCCGTGGCGCTCGATCGTCGCCAGCGCGGCAGTCTGGGACGGGCTGAGCTCGGTCCCCGCCTCCTGTCGCAGGCGACGCGCCGTGCGGGTGATTGCCAGTCGCAAGCGCGCCGCGAGCTCGCCGAGGCGTTCATCGGAGACACCCCGAGAAGCCGACCGGCTAACGAGCGATGTGCTTGCCATTGCTAATTACCGTAGCAAACTATGATCCCGGCGACGACTGAGACCCAGAGAACAGGAGGCCCGGCGATGACGGAGCACAAGGTTGGAACGCAGGAGGAGTGGCAAGCGGAGCGCGACAAGCTGCTGGCGGCGGAGAAGGAGCTCACCCGCCGCAGCGACGAGCTCGCGCGGCAGCGGCGCGAGCTTCCCTGGGTACAGGTCCAGCAGGAGTACAGCTTCGACACCGACGGGGGAACCAGGTCCCTCGCCGACCTCTTCGATGGGCGCTCACAGCTGCTGATCTACCACTTCATGTTCGGGCCGCCATATGAGGCCGGCTGCCCAGTCTGCTCGTCGATCGCGGACAACCTCGATCCGAACGCGGTTCACCTCGCCGCTCGCGACGTGACGCTGATGCTCGTCTCGCGGGCCTCGCTCGAAAAGCTTCAGGCATACAAGGAGCGGATGGGCTGGGGCCTGAACTGGGCCTCCACGGCGGGCAGCGACTTCAACCGCGAGCTCGGCTTCGTGCACACCGAGGAGGAGCTGCGGCCGTTCCTCGACGGCGAGCTCCCGGCGGCGGTCACCCAGAACGCCGAGGCGTGCGGCGTCGACCCCGCCGCCTACGTCACCGAGGGACCGGGCATGAGCGTGTACATCAAGTCGGACGGCGCCGTCTACCGGACCTACGTGTCCACCGCACGCGGCCTCGAGCCGGTGATGAGCTACTACGGCCTGCTCGACCGGACGCCGATCGGGCGCAACGAAGGCGCCTCGGAGCCGTTCTGGCTGAGGCGCCACGACGAGTACGACGGCTAGCGCCTCGTCCGCTTGCGCAGGCGGGCGAACTCGCGCCAGGTGCGTGTGTTCGCCACCTGCTTCGAGGTCAGCCACGCCCGGCGAGCGGTGGCCAGCCCGTAGACCATGTTGTTCAGGGTCGCCACTCGATGGGCGTCGGTGTTGACGCAGATCAGGGCGCCGGCGTCAGCGGCCAGCCGCGCGTGGTGCTCGGAGAGGTCGCGCCGGTTCGGATTTCCGTTGATCTCGAGCATCGTCCCCGTGCGGACGGCGGCCTCGACCACGCGCTCGACGTCGATCTCATACGGATCTCGCCTTGCGATCAGGCGCCCGCTGAGATGGCCGACGCAGTCGACGAGCGGATGCTCGATCGCGGCGATCACCCGCTCGGTCATCGCTCGCTTCGAGATCTTGAACGAGGTATGGACGCTGGCGATCGCCCAATCGAGCTCTGCGAGCAGGTCGTCCGCGTAGTCGAGCGAGCCGTCCGGGAGGATGTTGATCTCCGAACCGGCGAGCACCCGGAAGCCGCGACGGCCTGAGTTGAACTCGCGCACCTCCTCGATCCGCTCCCGCAGCCGTTCAGGGGTGACGTGGTTGCCGAAGCCGTGGCTGGCGGAGTGGTCGGTCACCGCGAGGTAGCTGTAACCACGGGCGCGCGCGGCTTCCGCCATTTCCTCCAGGGTGTTGTGGCCGTCGGAGAGCGTGGTGTGGGAGTGGAGGTCCCCGCGAATGTCCTCCGGAGCCACCAGCTTGGGCAGCGTGCCGGCGGCCGCGGCGGCGATCTCGCCGTTGGCCTCGCGCAGCTCGGGCTCAATGTAGGCGAGGTCGAGGCGCTCGTAGACCTCCGCCTCGGTCGCGTATCTGGAGATCTCCCCGGTGCGCGTGTCGGTGATTCCGTGCTCGGAGACGGAGAGCTCCATCCCCACCGCCCGCTCGCGCAGCTCGATGTTGTGCTCGGCGGAGCCGGTGAAGTGCTGGAGCAGGTTGCCGTACGCCGCCGGCGAGGCGATCCGCAGATCCACCGCGATCCCGTTGTGAGTCGTGATCCGAGCGCCCCCTGTGCCCGAAGAGCCCTTGGTCGCCGCCAGGGGGTGCTCCAGGAGGGCCTGCCCAAGCGCCGCGGGCTCGCTGGCGGTGGCGATGAGATCGATGTCGTGGCAGGTCTCGGTTCGACGCCGGGCCGACCCGGCAACCTCGACCGCCGTGCTGGCGGGGTGGGCGCGCAGGTCTTCGGCCAGCCGCTCGGCGATCGGCAGCACCTGGGAGAGCAGCAGCCGCTCGGTGGGCGTCCTGTCAGCCAACCTGCCCAGCGCCGCCAGCACGTTTTCCTCCGCTTTCGGCCCGAGGCCCTTCACCTGGCGGATGCGCTGCTCTTCGGCGGCGGCTCTCAGCTCCTCGAGGCTCGAGACCCCCAGCTCGTCGTAGAGGCGGCGCGCCGTCTTCGAGCCCACTCCGGGGACCCTGGTCACCTCGATCAGGGACGGCGGGAACTTCTGCTTCAGTTTCGCCGCGGCTGGGATTTCGCCGTCTTTGAGCAGCGCCACGATCTTCTGCTCGAGGGTTTTGCCGATTCCAGGCAGCTCGGTCGCCCTGCCGGCACGGGCCAGCTCTTCGACGGAAACGGGGCTCTGTCGAATCACCCGGGCCGCCTCCCGGTAGGCGAGCACCCGGTACCTGATCGCCCCGTCGAGCTCATACAACGTTGCCAGCTCGTTCAGGGCATCGGCAATCTCGGCGTTTCGCATGTCCCAATACTGCCGTCCAGGAGCGAACGGCGAATAGCATCCGCCGATGTCGGAGAACGCGGGCGTCTGGCTCGTCATTCCCACGTACAACGAGGCCGCGAACGTCGAGGCGATCGTCACCGCCGCGCTCGAACGGTTGCCGGAGCCCCGGCGGCTCCTGATCGTTGACGATTCGTCGCCCGACGGCACCGGGCGGATCGCCGATCGCCTGGCCCAAGAAGATGACGACGTCGCGGTCCTGCATCGGTCGGCCAAGAGGGGCCTTGGACCTGCGTACGTCGCCGGCTTTCGGGAGGCGCTGGCGGGCGGCGCGGAGCTGGTCGCCCATATGGACGCCGACTTCTCGCACGACCCCGCCGACCTCCCTCGCCTGCTGGCAGCGGCGGCCGACGCGGACGTGGTGCTCGGCTCGCGCTACGTCGAGGGAGGGGAGGTTGCCGACTGGGGCCCGGGCAGGCGAGCCATCAGCCGCTGGGGCAGCGCCTACGCCCGCGCCGCGCTGGGCGTCGGGATCCGGGACCTGACCGGCGGTTTCAAAATCTTTCACCGGCGGGTCTTGGAGGCGATCGACCCGGGATCCCTTGCCTCGCTGGGCTACGCATTCCAGGTCGAGACCACCTTCCGTGCGATCGTGGCCGGCTTCAGGGTGGTCGAGGTTCCCATCACCTTCCGTGACCGCCGCGTGGGCGAATCGAAGATGAGCGTCTGGGTGATGCTCGAGGCTGCGTGGCGAGTGCCCGCCATGCGGCTTCGGGACGGTGACGGGGTCCCGGGACCGCGGTAGTCCCGACCGGTAGGCCTGGAAGACGCCTCGCGAGCTCGTACTATATTTTGTATAGCGAGCCTGGCCGAACCGCGGCGGGGCAAGTTGAGACGATGCAGGCCAAGCGATCAGGAGACGAGAAGTGACTGGGAAGCTCCCCGACGTGACAGACGGCAACTTCCAGTCTGAGGTGCTCGAGTCCGAGCAGCCGGTGCTGGTGGACTTCTGGGCGCCCTGGTGCGGGCCCTGCCGCATCGTCCACCCCATCCTCGAGGAGATGGCGGCCGAGCGCGATGACCTTCGCATCGTCAGCATCAACACCGACGAGAACCAGCAGACCGCGGCCCGCTTCGACATCCTCTCGATCCCGACCCTGATCCTGTTCAGAGACGGCGCCGAGGCCAAGCGGGTTGTAGGCGCGATGCCGAAGCGCCGCCTCGAGGCCGAGCTGGAACCGGCGCTGACCGCCTAGGGCGGTCCCCGGCGACGCGCGGCCCGCCTCGGCGAACAGGGCGCGGTCGAGTATCGTTTCGCTCATGCGACGGTGGGGGAGGGCGACGTCGATCCTTGCCTTCCTGATCGCGCTGGGAACAGCGACCCCGGCCGATGCGAGGCCCACGTTCGCGGGCGCCTTCGACCTCAGCGGCACGCCGGGCCAGATCGCGCGTGGCCCTGACGGCAACATCTGGGTAACGCTCTCGAACAGCGGGCAGAACAACACGCTCGCGCGGGTGGGGCCGAACGGAGACGTGACCGAATTCGCGCCGGCGGCGGTGGTCAACCCCGTCGGGATCACCTCCGGGCCCGACGGCAACCTCTGGCTGACCCGAAACGGCGGCGTCATCCGCGTGCCGCCCGCCGACCCGGACTCGGCCCAGGACTTCGACATCGACAAGATCTCCGATCCAAGGGCGATCAGGTCGGGGCCCGGCGGCAAGCTGTGGACGGCCAGCGCCGACCAGCTCGTGTCGATCCCACCCGCCGACCCGGCGAGCTTCGAGGCGACGACGATCAACGGCATGGCGGCGCGCGGAATCGCCGCCTCCGGCGGCAGGCTCTGGATCGCCGACTTCGGCGGCCAGCGGATCGTCACCACCGCGCCGGGCGGCACCCCCGGGTTCTTCGCCGTCGGCGGCGGGCCCCAGGAGGTCGCAGGCGGGCCGAACGGGCAGGTGGCCTACTCGAACCCGGGCACCGATCCTCAGACCGTGGGGCGGATAAGACTGGGCGGGACGCCGAAGACGACCAAGGTGCCCCAGAGCGATCCATTCGGAATCGCCTTCGCGCCCGACGGCAACTGGTGGTTCGCCGAGTTCGCCAAGCACGCCCTCGGGCGGCTGTCGCTGGGCGGAGATGTGAAGCAGTTCAAGGGGCTCCCCGACAACTCGGGCCCGCGCTATCTGACCCTGGGGCCGAACGGCACCGTCTGGGTTTCCCTGGAGACCGCCCAGAAGGTGGCAAAGATCAAGGGCGTCGCGCCCCAGACCACGATCACCAAGCGCCCCGACAGCCCGGTCGAGGCCGGGAGCCGAAAGGCGAGCGTCAAGTTCAGGTTCCGCTCGAGTGCGCCCGGCTCGAGCTTCAAATGCGCCCTCAAGCGCGGCGGAGGTGCGGCGAATTTCCACCGCTGCAGCTCGCCGAAGAAGTACCGCGTCGGCCCGGGGCGCTACACCTTCCTCGTCCGGGCGAAGAGCATGGGCGTGACCGACCCGTCGCCGGCCAAGGACCGGTTCAAGGTCGTTCGGGGCTGAGCGGCCGGGACGCGGACCAGCAGATCAGGACAGCCCGTCCAGGGCAGGCTCGAGTTCGCTCAGCGACTCGATCACCGCGTCGGCGAGGTGCAGTGCCTCGGCGGACGGGGGATAGTCCGGGCGCGGGACGGCGATGACCCGCATTTCGGCGGCGTGGGCGGAGCGGATCCCGTTGGTCGAGTCCTCGACCGCCACGCAGGCCCCCTGGTCGACGTCGAGCCGCCGCGCGGCCTCGTTGTAGACGTCCGGGTCGGGCTTTCCGCGCGGCACCTCCTCGGACGAGACCGTGGCGCGGAAGAGGCCGGCCATCCCGGTCAGGTCCAGCACCAGGTCGATCAGCGGACGGTTCGCCGAGGAGGCGACCGCGAGCGGCCAGCGGCCGGCGAGCGCTCGCACCGCCTCGACGGCGTGCGGCAGCAGCGGGATACGGCGCCGGTAGTAGGCCCCGAGCTCCTTGACCACGGCGGCGGAGATCTCGTTCGGCTCCATCGGCACGCCCAGCTCGGAATGCATGTAGCGCGACCACTCGCTGGAGCTCATGCCCATCATCTCCTCCTGCGCGCCCTCGTGCCAGCGCCCGCCGGACTCCCGGGTCACCTGCTCGCGAACGGACGCCCAGGCGGACTCGGAGTCGATCAGGACTCCGTCGAGGTCGAAGATGACGGCTTCGATCGAGATCGGCGGCCCTAGCTGGTTCGCTCGACAGCGATCCTCAGCTCCCGACCTTCGATCTGCGTGGCGGGGGCCTCTATTCCGTCATAGGAGACCGACGTGGCGAGCGTCTCGCCGGCGACGTATGCCTCATGGGCCCGAGCCGCGTCCAGGAGCTCCGCATCCCCCGACAGCGTGAGCTCGATCCGGTCGGTGACCTCCAGGCCGGAATCGCGGCGGGCGTTCTGCACCGCATGGACGATCTCCCGCGCGAGCCCCTCGCGACGGAGCTCGTCGTCCAGCTCCAAGGCCAGCGCCACCGCGTGGCCGGCTGCAGCCTCGACCTGGTAGCCGTCGAGGGGCTGCAGGGTGAGGGTCAGGTCCTCGGGGGCGAGGGCGTGCTCGCGGCCCTCGACATTGATTCCGACCTCGACCCCAGCGTCGATCGCCTCGCTCACCGTGCCGGCGTCGAGCGCTTCCACCGCGGCTGCCACCTGAGGCATCTGCCGGCCGAACCGCGGGCCCAGCGAGCGGTAGTTCGGCCTCACCTCGTAGCTGACCAGCGCGGATTCCTCGGCGACGAACTCCAGCTCCTTGACGTTGAGCTCCGAGGTCACGATTCCGTCCCGGGCCGAGATCGCATCTCGCTCGGCGTCGGTTGCGACCACGATTGCCCGCCGCAGCGGCTGGCGCACCTTCACCCCGGCTTGTGCGCGTGCGGCGCGACCAAGCTCGACCGTGCGCCGCACGGCCTCCATCGAAGTCTCCAGCTGCTCATCGACGAGCGAGGGATCGGGCCTCGGAAAGTCCCGCAGATGCACCGAATCCGGCAACTCGCCGAACTCCTCGTCTGCTCCACCGGCGAGATTGACGTGGATCTCCTCGGCGACGAAGGGAGTAAACGGCGCGAGCAGCGCGGCGGTCTCGAGCAGGCACCGGCGCAGGGTGGCGAACGCTTCGCGGTCCCCTTCCCAGAAGCGCCGGCGCGAGAGCCGCACGTACCAATTGGAGAGCTCCTCGACATAGGCCGCGATCGAGCGGCCGGCGCTCGTGCAGTCGTAGACATCCAGGTGCTCAATCACGTCCGCGATCGTTCCCTGGAGGCGAGACAGCGCCCACCGATCGAGGTCGTCCCCGCCGAGGGCGTCGGCCGATCCCCATGCCTGCGCATCGAGCCCCTCGGCGTTCGCATACAGCACCCAGAACGCGTAGGTGTTCCAGAGCGTGAGCATGAACTGGCGCACCGCCTCGCCCACCGTGTCGGCCGAGAAGCGGTAGCCGGCCCAGGGCTGCTGGGCCGTGAAGTAGTACCAGCGGAAGGCGTCCGCGCCGTGGCGGCCGATCACCTCCCAGGGATCCACCACGTTGCGGCGGCTCTTCGACATCTTCTGACCCTCGGGGTCGAGGATCAGGCCGAGGACGACGCAGTTGCGATAGCTCGCCTGGTCGAAGACGAGAACCGAGACCGCCAGCAGGGAGTAGAACCAGCCGCGAGTCTGATCGATCGCCTCGCTGATGAAATCCGCTGGGAAACGCTCCTTGAACAGCTCCTCTCCCTCGAACGGGTAGTGGAACTGGGCGAATGGCATCGAGCCGGAGTCGTACCAGGCGTCGATCGTCTCGCGGACGCGGCGCATCACGCCGCCGCAGGACTCGCAGCGGAGCGTGACCTCGTCGATGTAAGGGCGGTGGAGGTCGTCGGGGATCTGGCCGCCCCGGCCCTCGAGGTCGGCCAGCGATCCGGCACAGAACCGCGCCTCGCAGTCGTCGGATTGGCACCCCCAGATCGGCAGCGGCGTGCCCCAGTAACGCTCCCGGGACAGGGCCCAGTCGACATTGCCCTCCAGCCAGTTGCCGAACCGGCCGTGCTTGATGTGCTCCGGATGCCAGCCGATCTGCTCGTTCTCGGCCAGCATCCGATCGCGGACCTCGGTGGTGCGCACGTACCAGCTCGATTTCGCGTAGTAGAGAAGCGGCGTCCCGCAGCGCCAGCAATGGGGGTACGAGTGCCGGTAGGCCTCCGCGCGAAGCAGGCGGCCCGAGTCGCGAAGCGCCTCGACGATCGCCGGATCGGCGTCCTTCACGAACTGCCCGGCGAAGTCGGCGATCCGCTCGTCGAAGGTGCCGTCCCCGCGCACGGGGTTCTGGAGGGTGATCCCGTACTGCTCGCCGAGCCGGAAGTCGTCCTCCCCGAAGGCGATCGCGGTGTGCACCAGGCCGGTGCCCTCCTCGGTGGTGACGAAGTCGGCCTCCAGGACGGTGTGACCACGCGGCCCGTAATCGGTGATGTAGGAGAAGGGAGGCTCGTACCTGATGCCGGCCAGAGCGCTCCCCGGAAAGCGCTCCAGGACTTCATAGCCCGGCGCCTCCTCGTCTTCGACTCCGGGGGTGCCGGGGTCGGTGCCAGCTCCCAGGACGCGCTCGACCAGCGGCGCGGCGACGACCAAGACCTCGTCGGAGGCGGCGGGACGGACCCGTGCGTACTCGATCTGCGGGCCAACCGCGACCGCCGCGTTTGAGATCAGCGTCCAGGGTGTCGTGGTCCAGACGAGCAGGCTGTCGCCGGGCTGAAGCGGGGCCGGCGGCTCGCGAACCGGAAGCCGCACGTACACCGACGGGTCCTCGACGTCTTGATACCCCTGGGCGACCTCGTGCGAGGACAGGGCGGTGCCGTCGCGCGGGCAGTACGGGACGACCTTGTAGGCCTCATACAGGCGCCCGTCGTCCCAGAGCTTGCGCAGCGACCACCAAACCGACTCGATGTAGGAGTTGGTGAGCGTCACGTACGGGTCGTCGAGGTCGATCCAGAACCCGATTCGCTCGGTGAGCCGGTTCCAGTCCTCGACGTAGCGGAACACCGACTCGCGGCAGCGCTGGTTGAACTCCGCGATCCCGTAGGCCTCGATCTCAGCCTTGGAGGAGATCCCCAGCTCTCGCTCGACCTCCAGCTCGACCGGCAGGCCGTGGCAGTCCCAGCCGGCCTTGCGCGGCACACGGCTACCGCGCATGCTGCGGTAGCGCGGGTAGATGTCCTTGAACACGCGCGACAGGACGTGGTGCGAGCCCGGCTCGCCGTTGGCGGTCGGCGGTCCCTCATAGAAGCTCCATACCGGGGCGTCCTGGCGCTGCGCGATGGACCGATGAAAGACGTCGCGTTCCCGCCAGCGCTCGAGTATGCGCTCCTCGAGCTCGGGGAAGGACTGCTTCGGATCCACCGGACGGTAGGCGGGCATCGGCGCCTGATTCTGCCAACTGACGGTTCACCGAATAATTACCCCGCGTTTACCGCCGCCCAATTCGGACTCCCGAACATGGGCGGCAAAACAACGCTAGGAGGCCCGCATGCCGCGAATTCTCGTAACCGCAGAGGTGACAGATGGACACGAGGTGGCCGTCGTGCTGCAAGAGCGGGTGGTCCCGAGCGACCTCGAAAGCGACCACTTCTCGGCTCAGCTCGTCGAGCGGGTCGGATGGGCGTTGTCCGATGCCGATGAGATAGAGCACCGGGCGCCTCCGCCCGCAGCACACCCCAATCGAAGCGTGGCTCCGGGCGCGTAAAGCGACGCCCCAACTGTCGAGCTCTGCAAACTGCAGGGCGATTCGGGCACCTGGTGTGGCTATGCTCAAGGGGTGGGCACGCAATCGAGACGTGAGCCTCTGGAGACGGTCCGCCACCAGCTCCGGCCTCTCTTCGACCAGGTGGTGGTCAAGGAGCTCGACCAGGACCGGGTGCGCCGCTCCGGGCTGGTGGTCCCGCCCGGAAGCCACGACCCGCCGCCGCAGCAGGGAATCGTGCTGGCCGTCGGCCCGGGCCTCGACTGGTGGGAGCAGGCCGGCGTCGAGATGCCCGTGGAGCCGGGCGACCACGTGGTCTTTCCCGCCTCGGCCGGGGTCTGGGTGGAGGTGGACGAGGAGCGCCTGCTCGTCTGCAGGGTGGGCGAAATCCTCGGCACGCTCGAGTCCCTCGCCTCAGAGCCGGACGAGGACTGAGCCGCTTTCGCCGAACGGCCTGTTCGGCCTAGCATGGGGACGGTGCGCCGGGCAGCTCCGCTCCTGATCTCACTCGCGCTGGTCGCGGCCGGGTGCGGCTCGAGCGACGGCGGCGCCACCACGCCGACCGCCTGCCTGGCCCCGGCCGCGACCTACTTGAAGGCGCTCGAGGCCGCGCCCGGTCCCGTGCGACTGTCCGGCGAGACGCCGATCTCGGATTGCCTGGTGGAGGACCAGTCGGCGGGAGATCTCGGCGACGTTGGCGCATCCCTGGTCAAGGCGGCGACGGTGCTCTCCGCCGCCGCCCAACGGCACCCCGGCGGCGAGGAGACGGTGCGCCTCGGTTATCTGGTTGGTGCGGTCGAGAAGGGGGCCTCGGAGACGAGCGGCATTCACACCGACCTGGTGCGGCGAATCCAGTCCGCCTCCCGCTACCTGAAGGGCGGCGGGCAGAGCTCGCTCGGGCTGGCCTACGCGCGCGGCTACGAGGCGGGCCGCAGCGACGGCTGAGGCTGCGGCGGTAGCCTCCGGTGCTGGTGGACCTCTAGGACACGGCGAACGGAGGAAGCATGGCGACCGATACCGCGACGGAGCTCTGGGGAGAGGAGACGCGCAAGGCGGTCGCCAATTTCCCCGTCTCCGGGCAGCCGATCCCGGTCCCCCTGGTGCGCTGGCTGGGACGCATCAAGGCCGCCGCAGCTCGGGTGAACGCCGAGCTAGGACTGCTCGACGCGGAGATCGCCGAGCGAATCGCGGACGCGGCTGACGCGGTCGCCGGCGGCGAGCACGACGACCAGTTTCCGATCGACGTCTTCCAGACGGGCTCCGGCACCTCGTCGAACACGAACGCCAACGAGGTGATCGCGAGCCTCGCCGGCGAGGGGGTCCACCCGAACGACCACGTGAACATGGGACAGTCGTCGAACGACGTCTTTCCGTCGGCGGTTCACCTGGCGGCGCTCGGCGAGGTGACCCACGACCTCCTGCCGGCGATGGACGGGCTCGTCTCGGCGCTGGAGCGCAAGGCGGAGGAGTTCGCCGAGGTGGTCAAGGCCGGGCGCACGCATCTGATGGACGCGGTTCCGGTCACCCTCGGACAGGAGTTCGGCGGCTACGCGGCTCAGGTCAGGCTGGGTACCGACAGGGTCCGTTCCACGCTGGGCCGCGTGGGTCAGCTCCCGCTCGGCGGCACCGCCACCGGCACCGGCCTCAACACGCACTCCGAGTTCGCGGAACGCGTGCGCGCCAGGCTTGCCGAGGAGACCGGGCTACAGATGTCCGAGCCGCTCGACCGCTTCGAGGCGCAGGGAAACCGCGACGCGCTGGTTGAGCTCTCCGGGGCGCTGAAGGTGGTGGCCGTCTCCTTGACGAAGATCGCGAACGACATCGCCCTGATGGGCTCGGGACCTCGCGCCGGACTCGGGGAGCTGCGCCTGCCGGCGCTGCAGAAGGGCTCGTCGATCATGCCCGGGAAGGTCAACCCCGTGATCTGCGAGGTCGTGATCCAGGTCGGTGCGCAGGTGATCGGCAATGACGCAGCGATCACGATCGCCGGCTCGCAGGGCCAGTTCGAGCTCAACGTGCGGGTTCCGTTGATCGCCCGCAACCTGCTCGACTCGGTCAAGCTGCTCGCCGCCGCCTGCCGGCTCCTTGACGCCAAGTGCGTGCAGGGGATCGAGGCAGACGCGGAGGCGGCCGAGCGCCACGCGGAGGCGACCCTGGCCACGGCAACGGCGCTCAACCCCCACATCGGCTACGACCGGGCGACCGAGATAGTCAAGGAGGCCCACGCCTCCGGGCGGCCGCTGCGCGAGGTTGCGCGCGAGATGGGAGTCGAGGAAGAGATCCTCGAGGAGGCTCTCGACCACCGGCGGATGGCGCGCCCGCACGACTAGCGGCCGCTGACCTAGGCGCTTTCCGCCTCGATCAACTCCATGGCCAGGTCCAGGACGGCCTCCCAGTAGCGGCGGCCGTGTTCGGCGTTGGCCCGCCGCGGATCCCCGATTGCGCCGGTTTGCGACAGCGAGTCGACCCCGCTCCCGAACAGGCCTGCGATGGCTTCCTGCGGATCGCCGACGTAGCCGGCCTCGGCGCGGTCCATGTGGACCAGGTCGGGATGGATCGCCAGCAGCATGGACGTCTCCCATTCGCCGGCGTGCAGGCCACCCTCGGCCATCGGCACCTCGAACTCCCGCTCGCCGAGCTGCGCCACCTGAATGAACACGCTCAGGTCCGTGAGCGCGACGACCTGCCGGCGGTGCGAGTCCGGCAGCTTCTCGACCGCAGCGGCCAGCGGGCCGAAGTTGCCGCCGTGGGTGGGCACCAGCACGATCCGGGCGAACCCCGCGCCCACCAATGAGGAGACGAGGTCGGCGACGATCGCGTGGAATGTCTCGTCGCCGATCGAAAGCGTTCCGGGAAACGCCAGGTGGTGGCTCGAGCAGCCGACCCGCACCGTCGGCGCGACAAAGGCGTCGAGGCGATCGGCGAGCAGACGAGCGAAGTGATCGCCGATCAGCGCGTCGGTGGCCAGCGGCATGTGATGGGCATGCTGCTCGGTGGCGCCGAAGGCGACCACCACCGTTTCGCGCCCTCCCCTGAGTTCCGCCTGGACCTCAGGCCAGGTCAGCTTGTCGAGCTCGAGGGCGGCCATGGGGCGACGTCAGCTCGCCGCATCGAGCGCGGCCTGGAGCGCAGCGAGGTCGGCCGCCCCGAACACCACGCGATTCCGGGTGGCGACATACACGAGATCCAGGTTGACTCCGGCCCGGGCGATCTTGCGAGTCAGGTCCGCCAGCACGCCGGGGCGGTCCTCGACGTCGACCACGACCACCTCGCGCTCGCGCGTGACCCCTACATGAGAGATTGCCAACGCGTGCTTGACGGCCTCGGAATGCGGGACGAGGATGTGAAGCTCGGCCCGCTCGCCTGGCCCGACGCAGGTTGCGGCGGCGATGTTCACACCCGCATCGCTGATCGCGGCCGCCACCTGCGCCAGCGCCCCAGGGCTGTTCTCGATATCGATAACCAGGTCGACCGCCATGGATGCCCGCGCCGCTAGGAGTCGGCCCACGGAGTCCGCGGGCGCTCCTGTTGCTCGTCGTCGACCGTCAGGTCCACGCGCTCCGAATAGAAGCCGATCCGGTCCTTGATCGGCGGCGCGTCGAAGACAGGATCGCGGTACACCCAGGCGACGTCGGTGCCGTTGTGGGACAGGTGCTCGGCCTCTCCCTTGTAGGCGCACCGGGTTCGGGTCGAACTGGGCTCGAGGTTGCGGACATCCTCGGCTGGGACGTAGTAGCGGACCGGGAGGCCGGTCTCGTACAGAAGCAGAGGCGCGCGCGAGTCCGCGATCACCTCACCCTCGTGCTCGATCACCACGTGGCGTGAGGAGCGGCGGACATCGATGCGTGCGAACGGATCGCGCGCGTGGGCGAGCAACGGTTCGTCGTCCTCGAGCCACTCGTCGACGGCGTCCCAGGCGACGCCGACGTGGCCCGGTACGTCATCAAGCGGCGTCGATTCCACGCCGTGGACGTCCGTGGCCGGGAAGGCGAAGGACGGATAGGGCCGGTCGCGCCAGACCAGCTGCGCCCGGCGAGAGTCGATCACGGTCTCGCCCCCGCGCCGAGCGCGGATCCAGCGATCTGAAGGATGCGTTCTCGGCATGCCCCCATCTTGACGACTACGCCGGCAACTACCCCTGTGCCGGCGAGGTTGCTTCCTGCAGTTCGACCACAATCGGGATCCCTGTGTCGAACCAGTAGCGGTGAAGCTCCTTGATCTTCTCTCGCGTCGGCCGGCCGCGCAGGTGCAGGGCGCACTCGCCGTAGTCGGACAGGTTCACCGTTTCGCAGATCGCCTCGCGCGCCTGCTCCAGCTCCGCCGGATCGTCCAGCTCGTGCGCGGTGCCGGCGAACGTGCCGCCGCGAATCAGCAATGACACCCGCGGCTGGGCGCGAATGTTCCAGACCCACGCCGCCACGGCCGTCGGACGGTTCCTCGCCAAGTCGGGCGGGCGCAGCTGGACGATGTAGGCGCGGTCACCGCGCTGGGTCACTCGAATGCACTTGCGGCGGACCTTCCCGGTCCGGCGCCCAGTCGTGGTCAGCACTCCGTACCCGGAAGGTGGACGCAACATCACGAACGGAAGCATCAGCGCGCTCAGCACGCGGCCGTCACGGGGCGAGCGCAACAGTCGCCTGTGCTTGGGAGCCTCCTCGGCGGCGGCGCTACGCACGCGTTCGGCGCGATCGTCGTCGCCTGGTCTCATCGTGTGCTCCCGCTCAGAGGTTGACCGCGACGTACTTCGTCTCCAGGTACTCGTCGATCCCCTCGTTGCCGCCCTCGCGGCCGATGCCGGACTGCTTGACGCCGCCGAACGGCGCGCCGGCGTTGGAGACCATGCCCTGATTGAGGCCGATCATCCCGGTCTCCAGGCCCTCGCAGACGCGGAGCGCCCGCTTGAGGTCGCGGGTGAAGACGTAGGCGACGAGCCCGTACTCGGTGTCGTTGGCGGCCGCGATCGCCTCCTCCTCGGACGAGAACGAGGCGATCGGTGCCACCGGCCCGAAGATCTCCTCCCTTAGCACGCGGGCATCGGGGGTCACGCCACCGAGCACCGTGGGCTCGAAGAAGTAGCCCGCCCCGTCGACCCTGGCCCCGCCGACGACCGCCGTGGCGCCCCTGGCGACGGCGTCGTCGACCAGGTCGGACACCTTCGAGCGTTGGTCGTCGTCGATCAGCGGGCCGACGTCGACGCCCTCCTCGGTGCCGCGGCCGACCTTCAGCGAGCCCATGCGGTCCGCGAGCCTGGACGCGAACTCGTCCGCCACCGGGCCGGCGACGTGGAAGCGGTTGGCCGAGGTGCAGGCCTCGCCGATGTTCCGCATCTTGGCGATCATCGCTCCCTCGACAGCCGCGTCCAGGTCGGCGTCGTCGAAGATCAGGAACGGGGCGTTCCCTCCCAGCTCCATGGAGACGTTGAGGACGTTGTCCGCCGCCTGGGCGATCAGCTTGCGGCCGACCTCCGTCGACCCGGTGAAGGAGAGCTTTCGCAATCGGGGATCGGCGATCACCGGCTGGGCGACTGCGCTCGACGAGGAGCTTGTGATGACGTTCAAGACTCCGCCTGGAAGGCCGCACTCCTCCAGCACCTGAGCGAGGGCGAACGCCGACAGCGGCGTCTGCTGGGCCGGCTTCCACACCATCGTGCAGCCGGCGGCGATCGCGGGGCCGATCTTCCGCGTTCCCATCGCCATGGGGAAGTTCCACGGGGTGATGAAGAAGGAGGGACCGACCGGCTGACGCATCACCAGCACCCGGCTGGCCGCGTTGCTCGCCACCTTGTAGTTGCCGTCGATCCGCAGCGCCTCGCCCGAGAACCAGCGGAAGAACTCGGCCGCGTAGGCGATCTCGGCCTTCGACTCGGCGACCGCCTTGCCCATCTCCAGGGTCATCAGCAGCGCCAGATCGTCGGCGCGCTGGTTGAGGACCTCGAAGGCCCGCCAGAGGATCTCCCCGCGCTGATTGGGGGCAGTGGCGGCCCACTCGGCCTGGCTCGCCACGGCCGCATCGAGCGCCGCGGTGGCGTCGCCTGGTGTGGCGTCGGCGATCTCGCACAGCGCCTCCCCGGTTGCCGGGTCCTCCACCGTGAGCGTGCCGCCCTCGCTCGCGTCCCGCCAGGCGCCGCCGACGTACAGGCGCTTTTCGACCCGATCCACGACCGTCTGCTCCTGCGTGGCAATGCTCATGTCCAACCTCCGATCACGCGCCCCTCATGCCCTCCGTGCATTTCGACGATGAAAGGACATACCCGCAGCGTACGAGACGGAAGGGAATTCCCGCCGCCGCTCGAAGCGCGACATGGCGCCCAAGTTCTTGCGGGTCGCATACGGGATGCCGGCAAAGCGAAAGACAAGCGCAGCAGGCGCGCTCGCGGCCTGCGTGGTGGCCTTGGCCGCTTTGGCCTGGCCCGCGGGCGCGAGTGGTGCCAGATGGCTGGTGAAGGGGCACGGTTGGGGCCACGGTGTCGGCATGAGCCAGTACGGCGCCTACGGCCTCGCTGAGCACGGCCGCGGGTACCGGAGGATCCTTCACCACTACTACGCGCACACGCGCATCGGCAGCGCCGGCGACCAGACGATCAGGGTGCTGCTCAGCTCGGGATCGGATTCAGTGGGCTTCAGGAAGGCCAAGCGGGCCTGCGGCGAACGGCTTCGCCGGCGTCACAGCTACCGCTTCGAGGAATCCGGCTCGGACGTGACCTTGCGCGGTGCGCGTGGACGCAGGCTCGCGAATTGCGGCGATACCGGCACAGCCAGTGGCGGGGGCACGATTCGGATCGCCGGAAAAGGGGTCTATCGAGGCAAGCTGGGGGCGACCGCGTCGGGCGACCACCTGCTCGTGATCAACGCCGTCGGGCTGGAGGGGTACACAAGGGGGGTGGTGCCGAACGAGATGCCGTCCAGCTGGCCTCGGGCGGCCCTCCGAGCGCAGGCGGTTGCTGCACGCTCCTACGTCCTGGCCACCGCCACCAGAGGTGAGTTCGACGTCTACGACGATGTGCGGAGCCAGGTGTACGGCGGCAAGAGTTCAGAGACCAAAAGAACCAACAGGGCGGCAGGGCGCACGCGCGGAAAGGTGGTGCGGTACCGCAAGCGGATCGCGACGACCTACTTCTTCTCGACCTCCGGAGGCCAAACCGAGAGCGTCCAGTACGGCTTTCCCGGGGCGAACCCCGTCGGCTATCTGAAAAGTGTTCGAGACCCATACGACGTAGCGTCGCCCTTTCACCGGTGGAGGGCGCGCTACTCGCAGAATGAGATCGAGTCGCGGCTCTCCGGGCTGTTCTCCGGCAGGTTGCGCAAGATCAAGGTGCTGGAGCGCGGTGATTCCGCGCGCATAGTCAGGGCGCGCGTGGTCGGCTCTCGTCGCAGCTCACGGGTCTCGGGCCCGGAGCTCGCGGCGCAATTGGGCCTGCGAAGCACCTGGGCCCGTTTCCTGAAGAGATAGGGCGCGGCTAGCCGTCCGGATACGGCTGGACCGGGATCCCGTGATCGGTCTGGCGCATCCCGATCTCGTAGGCAGCGCCGCCGCTGAGCTCGAGGCGCTGTGGTTTGATCCCGCGGCGCTCGACCTCGAGCTCCAGGTCGGCGATCGAGCAGTTGAGCGTGTTGTGCTCGGGGCCCTTCGGGTCCGCGTAGACCCAGGCGACGAAGTTGCCGGGATCCGACGACACACGACCGCGAAGCTTCAGGTCCTTGCCCGAGAGCTGGAACTCACAGGAGGTGGGGCGTTCGTCCAGCTTCGTGGACAGGATGCGGTCGAAGCCGCCCAGGCGGTGCTCGGCGCCGTCGATGCGCAGCATCCCGTTGGCGACCCAGGGCGTGGTCAGCGGGCCGATCTTGATCCGGCCGGCGGCGATGTCCAGACAGCTTCCGCGCTCGCCGCCCAAGTCGGCGCCCTGAATCCACACCCAGCGCTCGGCGTGCTCCGCGCCCCAATTGTGGCCGATCATTCCCGGCCAGTCGGCGACCTCGATCCGGTCGCCGCCCACCGTTACGGTGCCCTCGAAGCGCGCGCTCGGGTAGGGGCTGAGGAACTTGGTGCGGGGGAGCGGCGCCTCGTACAGGCGCTCGTATGGGAGGTGGTGGAACGCTTCGCCGGGGTCGTCGAAGCTGAGATCCCAGCTCGCCTGGAGCTCGGGCGTGTGCAGCTCGCCGGCGGCGCGGCCGGGCTCGAGCACGGCGCCGTCGACGCGGATGTAGGCACCTTCGGGCGCTGAGAGCTCGTCGGCCTCAAAGCTGGCCTTGACCGCACGCGGCGCGGGGGCATCTGCGTCGAACACCGTCAGCCAGAGCGCGCCCGTGAGCTCCTCGTCGGGCCGCTTGTGGACGGTGTGCCGGATCCATACCCCCTGCCCGCCGGTCGGCCGCGATGTCTTCAGATAGAAGCTCTCGTAGTGCCCCGCCGGGCGCCCCAGGCGAGGGAAGCGGGCCTCGGTTCGCACGCGCGGAAATCTAGTCGGCGGAGGTTGGAGCCGCGGTGCGCGTCAGCTCCAGGCGTCCCACTGCCTGAGGCGATTGGTGACCGAACGCATCGCGTGCCCGCCCTCGTACCAGCCGGGCCGCGACCAAAACTCGAAGTGCAGGTGGCAGCCGCTTGCGTTGCCGGAGGCACCGACGCGCCCGATCCGCTGGCCGGTCCGCACCTGCGTCCCCTCCTTCGGGCGGTGCCTTCGCCTCAGGTGCATGTAGACGTAGTCGTGTCCCGTGGCTTCGCCGTCGATGACCAGGTAGTAGCCCGCGCCGCTTGCCTGGTAGCCGCGAAACTGGACCCTGCCGCCGCGCGCCGCGACCACCCTCGCGGCGCACCTGGCGCCGACGTCCTGCCCCATGTGGTGCCGGCCCGCGCCGAAGCCGTCCCAGTACTCATGCCTGCCTCGAACCGGGAACTTGTGCGGAAAGAGGCGGATCCGGGCGCTCGCCTTCGTGAGGCTCCGGGCCGCGGCCCCGCCATCCGGATCGCGGACCCGAAAAACGTAGGCGCCCTTGTGGGCCTCGCCGCCCCGCCGATTGGTGCCGGCCCAGCGGATCGTGTGCCTCGTGCGCGGCTCGACGTCGTCCCGTTTCCAGGTCCTGACCACCCGGCCATTGCGACGACGCACGGCCTGGATCTTGAGGTCCCGGGGGCGGCGGCCGGAAATCGAGTAGCGATAGGTGGCCTTCCTCATGCCGTTGAAGAACACATTGCCGGGGTTGGTGCTCTCCGACTTCAACCGCAGCTCCCGCGAGCGGGACAGAACGCTCGATCCGGAGCCTCCGCCCTCGGCGCTATCGCCGCTGGGTGCCTCCGTGGCAACCCCGCCGGAGCTCGGCTCGGTCCCGTCCTGGGCCGGCGCGGCGCCCGCGGTCGCGCAGAGGATCGCTGTCGTCGAAGCGATCGCGATCAGCGTCTGGCGGCCGCGCCGGCTGCCCGCCTTCGGGCGCGCGACGCATCCCTGTTTCGCCCTGGCTTCCAAATCCAGCCTCCTCTTTCTTGGGCCTACGGGGTTAGCTGTCGGGCTCGCGCTGAAAGAGCTGCGCTACGGACGACGGTCCGATTCGCCCCTGGGGGCTGTGCCCCCCTTGGGTCCCCCGTCTCCCGGCGCCTGGCGCACCGGGAGCTCGGCGAGTTTCGTTAAGGCTTGCTAACAAACGAAGCGCGGAAAGGTAACAGAGCCGCCGGAGCGACGCCTGCCCGGCGCGGGGCCGCCGCTCAGTGGCGAATCGTGATCACGTCGCCGTCGCGCACGACGTAGTCCCGGCCCTCCGTGCGGATCAGCGCGCGCTCCCGAGCCTCGCCGTAGCCGCCGGCGTCGACCAGCTCACGCCAGGCGATCACCTCGGCGCGTACGAAGCCGGCCTGGATCTCGGTGTGCACCTTGCCGGCGGCGTCCCAGGCGGTGAGGCCTCGGCGCAGCGCCCTCGCCCTCGCCTCGGTGCCGCGGTGCGCCGTGAAGAAGGTGACCAGGTCGAGGAGCTCATAGGCGGCGCGGACCAGCCTTTCCAGCCCGGACTCGTCCAGCCCCAGCTCGGAGCGCATCTCGGCGGCCTGGTCGGCGGGTAGCTCCGCCACTTCCGCCTCGATCAGGGCGCTGACCCCAATGCAGCCGGCATCATGTCGCCGCGCGTGCTCAACCAGCGCCCCCGAGGGCTCGCCTTCGCCCTCGTCCAGGTTGGCGACGTAGAGCAGCGGCTTCGAGGTCAGCGCCTGAAGCTCCGCGGGGGCGTCCGGGGCAAGCGTGGGGACCGGCGCGGCGCGCGCCGGCTGACCCCGGCCGAGTCCCTCGACCACGCGCTCCAGCCAGTCGCGTTCGGCAGCGGCCTGTTTGCTGTCGCCCGCTTGCTTTCGGACGCGCTCCAAACGCCCCTGAGCCTGCTCGAGGTCGGCGAGCAGCAGCTCGGTGTCCACCACCTCGGCGTCGGTAACCGGGTCGATCCGTCCCCCGGGGTGGGGGACCCGCTCGTCGCCGTGGGAGCGGACCACGTGGCAGATCGCGTCGGTCTCGCGGATCTCGGCTAGGAAGCGATTCCCCAAGCCCTCACCCGCAGAGGCGCCCTGCACCAGGCCGGCGATGTCGTGGAACTCGATCGTCTCCGGAACCTGTGGGCTCGCCCCGGCCGCCGCCGCAACGGCCGCCAGGCGCTCGTCCGGGACCTCCACCACGGCCACATTGGGCTCCACGGTCGTGAACGGGTAGATCGCGGTTTGGGCCGCCGCCCGCGTCAGCGCGTTGAAGAGCGTCGTCTTGCCTGCGTTGGGCAGCCCGACGATGCCTATCTTCACGGGCGCCCGGGATCGCCTTCGGAGGTGGACCCGCGTGACGGCTGGGACGCGGGTGCGCGAGGGCGTCCGTCTGCAGGTGCCGACGATGCGGCGGGCTTGGCGGCGGCGCTCGCCGCCAGGTCGATCAGACGGTCTTCGGCGCCCTTGCCCCCCAGTCCGGGCCAAAACCGGCCCACCGTGAGGCCCAGAGCGGCGCCGCCCAGCACGTCCGAGGGGTAGTGCATGCCGAGGTACGGCCGGGTCAGGCAGATGGCGGCGGCGAGGCTGTAGAGCGGCAGGCGGAAGCCCGGAGCGACCCGGCCCATAGCGGTCGCCGCCGCCACCGACGAGGTCGCGTGGGCCGACGGGAAGGAGAGGTCGCTGGGCGCGCCTGCCAGGGGCGGCAGGCGGCGCAACCGCGGGCGAGGCCTGCGCACGGCGAGCTTGACCGCGTAGTTGATCCCGATGGCGGCGGGAGCGACCACGGCGGCGCGCAGCCAGCGGTCGCGGCGCGGCGCGTCGACCGCGGCCGCCGCGAGCCCGATCACCAGCCAGACGGCACCCCACTCTCCCGCCATGCCGAGCGCCTTCCCGGCGGCCTCCGTCTGCGGCCCGTGGGCGCGCGTCCGCGTGGTGCGAAGCAAGCGCCGATCGAGCTCTTGGAGCCTTGGGAGCACGGCGCGCAGCATAGGGCGCACCGTCACGCAAACGGCTCGATCAGGGAACGTTGGTCACCGTTTCGCAGGCAGCGGCGGTGTCGATGTCCGAGCCGCCGTTGCATGTGTCCGTTTGTGTACCACCGTTGAGGTTGTCGTCGCCGGAGCCGCCGAGCAGGGTGTCGTTGTTGAGCGAGCCGCGCAGCTCATCGTCGCCGTCTTGGGCCCTCAACGTATCGTTGCCCGAGCCCCCGAGCACGTCGTCGCTTCCCGAGCCCGCGCACACGCTGTCGTTCCCGTTGCCGCCGGAGAAGCTGTCGTCGCCTCCGAGCAGCGCTACCACGTCGTTGCCGGCGGTGCCGATCAGCGTGTCGGCGCCGGGCGTACCGACGATCGTCGCGCTGACGCCTGCGCACATGGGCCTGGCGCCGGTCCCCGTCAGGGGCACCGTGTGGGGGCTGCCGGGGGCGTTGTCGGTGATTCGCAGCGAGGCCGAGCGGGCGCCCGCAGCGCCGGGCGTGAAGACGACGCGGACCACGCAGCCGTCGCCGACCACGATGGTCGCCCCTTCACATTGGTCCTTCGTGATCTCGAAGTCGAGCTGGTGCGTGCCGACGGTCCGGACGTCGCTGATCCTCAACCGGTTGTCGCCGGTGTTGGTCACCACGACCCCCTTCGGGGCGCTGGTGGTGTTGAGCGTCTGGGAGCCGAAGCCGAGGCTCGCCGGGCTGAGGGCGACCGCCGGCCTCGAGGTGTTGAGGAGCACCGAGACCTCGGTGGAGCCGTCGTTGGCGACCGCGAGGTCGGGGTCGGAGTCGGCGTTGAAGTCGCCCACCGCGACCGTGGGGTCGGAGCCGGAGGCGAAGGTAGTCTGGGCGCCGAAGCTCCCGCCGGCGCCGCCGAGCAGCACAGAGATGTTGTCGGAATTGAAGTTGCCGACCGCGAGGTCGGGGTCGGAGTCGGCGTTGAAGTCGCCCACCGCGACCGAGATGGGGCTGCTGCCGGCGGCGAAGGTCGTCTGGGCGCCGAAGCTCCCGCCGGCGCCGCCGAGCAGCACCGAGACGTCGTTGGAGACGAAGTTGGCGACCGCGAGGTCGGGGTCGGAGTCGGCGTTGAAGTCGCCCACCGCGACCGAGCGCGGGTTGCTGCCGGTGGCGAACGTCGTCGGAGCGCCGAAGCTCCCGCCCGCGCCGCCGAGCAGCACGGAGACGCCGGTGCCGAAGTTGGCGACCGCGAGGTCCGGGTCGGAGTCGGCGTTGAAGTCGCCCACCGCGACCGCAACGGGGTTGGTGCCGGCGGCGAAGCTCGTCTGGAGGCCGAAGCTCCCGCTCCCGTCGCCGAGCAGCACCGAGACGTCGTTGGAGCTGAAGTTGGCGACCGCGAGGTCGAGGTCGGAGTCCGCGTCGAAGTCGCCGACTGCGACCGAGCGGGGTTGGCCGCCGGCGGCGAAGGTCGTCTGGGCGGCGAAGCTCCCGCCCACGTCGCCGAGCAGCACCGAGACGTTGCCGCCGAAGTTGGCGACCGCGAGGTCCGGGTCGGAGTCGGCGTTGAAGTCGCCCACAGCGACCGAGAAGGGGCTGCTGCCAGCGGCGAAGGTCGTCTGGGCGCCGAAGCTCCCGCCGGCGCCGCCGAGCAGCACCGAGACGTCGTCGGAGCTGCGGTTGGCGACCGCGAGGTCGGCGTCGGAGTCGGCGTTGAAGTCGCCCACCGCGACCGAGCGAGGGTTGGTGCCGGCCGCATGGTTGGTCGGCGGCGTGAAGGTGACTGCGGCGCCCGCCTGGGCGGGGATGAGGGCGATGAGGCCCAGCGCGGCCAGCGTCACCTTCGCGTAGGTCAGATGGGAACGAAGCCTTCGGCGCATGTCGAGCCTCCCTTGAAGCCGTTGAGGCGGAGACCAGGCGCGTCGGCTAGTCCGTTAGGGCCGGTCGGCGGGTCAGGCGACCGCCGGAAGGGCAAGCCTCCCACGCTGAGGGGGGCGAGTCAAGGGTCGTGGCCGTTAGGGCAGAATCACGCCATGGAGGCGATCACCGCGCCGAGGATGGTCCCGGGTTACCGCCACGTTCCGGGGAACCACTGTGGCTCGACGGCGCTTCGCAACCTGCTGGCCTTCCACGGCGCCGAGATCTCCGAGGAGATGGCGCTGGGGCTCGGCGCAGGCGTCAGCTTCTACTACGTGGCGCTCGACGGGTCCAGCCCGTCTCGGTTCACGAACGGGCGCGTGGGGCGGCTCGAGGAGCAGTTCGTGGAGCTGACCGGGGCGCCGATCCGGCTCGAAACCTTCGCCGAGCCCGAGGCGTCGTGGGATGCGGCACGAGCCGCCGTCGACGGCGGGCGTCCCGCGATCCTGCTCACCGATCTGTACTACCTGGACCACTACGGCAGCTCGGCGCACTTCCCGGGTCACGCCGTGGTCCTGGCGGGCTACGACGACGCCGTCGCCTACCTCTCCGACACCGCGTTCGAGGAGCTCCAGACGACGCGCCTCGAGAATCTCGCGCTGGCGCGCCACGAAAAGCAGCCGGTCATGCCGCTCGACGGTCACATGTTCACGGTGCAGGAGGGGGGCGAGCTGGGCGATGTCCGTGGGGCGGCGGCGACTGCGATCGAGCGCAATGCGGTGCAGATGCTCGATCCGCCGCTTGGCGAGTACGAAGGGCTGCCGGCGCTGCGCCGGTTCGCCGCCGAGGTCGGCGCCTGGCCCGAGCAGATCGAGGACTGGCAGTGGTGCGCGCGCTTTGGCTACCAGGTGATCGAGCGACGCGGCACCGGGGGCGGCAACTTCCGGCTCATGTACTCACGCTTTCTCGACGAGGTCGGCCGCGAAGAGGCACGGCTCGCCGCCGATGCGGCCAGCCGGTGGACCACACTCGCCGAGCACCTCCTGGTCGCGAGCGAGACCGACGACCCAGAACAGGAGGTCTGGGCGCGGGTCGGTGCGGCCGCCGCCGAGGTCCTGGACGCGGAAGAGCGCCTTTGGCGGGCGCTCGCCGGCTGAGGCTCCGGGTCTTCAGGCGCCCAAGCGGGCGAAGTAGCCGACCTTCGGCCCGACGCGGCGCTCGAAGCGCAGGCCGGCGGCCTCCGCGCGCCGCTGGAGCGAGCCGAGCGTGACCATGTGAGGATCGCCGAACAGCTCCCCGACGATCAGTCGCCCGCCTGGTCTCAGCACGCGGGCGATCTCGCGTAGCGCCCCGTCCTGGTCGGGGATCTCACCGAGCACGGTGATCAGGATCGCCGCGTCGAAGCTGTCGTCGTCGAAGCCGAGTTCCTGGGCGTCGCCTAGCGTGGGGTTGACGTTCCAAAGGCCGCGCTCGCGAACGGCGCGGATCGTGTGGTCCAGCATCTGCTGCTGGATGTCGAAGATCTCGACCACCCCCTCGGCGCCGACCCAGTCCGCCAGCTCGACCGTGTAGTAGCCGGTTCCGGGGCCGATCTCCAAAAGGCGCTCGCCCGGTGTTGGCTCGAGAACCTCGCGCAGGCGTGCGCGGGTGATCAGGGGATGCGGCGCCTCGACCCAGAACCGCTGGCTGTAAGGGCACGCCGACGGGTTCTTGCGCCACCACCAAGCCACTGCTCCGACGGCGGCTGCCCCCAGGAGGAGGGGTTTCCTCACGTGTCCGAGAAGCCGATCGTGTGCGGGGCGGCGGCCACCCGCACGAATACCACCTGCCGCAAGTCGAGCGAAATCGCGCCGTCCTCGGACTCGAGCTCGTACCAGCTCGCCGCCTCGCTGGCCTGCTTGTCGGTCGAGGCCAGCGCCTCGCGCAGCGCCCCGAGATGACTGGAGGTGAGGCGGGCGCTCATCACCTGGCCTCCCCCGAACCCGATCTCGATCCGCTTCATCTCCTCGGCCATCGGCTTGCTCCCCCGTGCTAGTGGCTCGCCGCCGGCTCGACCAGCTCTGTGAGCGTGCCGCCGGTTGCCTTTGGGTGCAGGAAGGCGACGCGGCTCCCCCGGATCCCGGATCGGGCCTCGGAGTCGATCAGGTCGACGCCCGCCCCCTTCAGGGTCACCAGCGACGCATCGATGTCGGAGACCCGGTAGGCGACGTGATGAAGGCCTTCGCCGCGCTTGGCGATGAATCGGCCCACCACCGTCTCAGGCCCAAGGGGGCGAAGCAGCTCGACGTGTCCCTCGCCGATGTCGAGCAGCACCGCCTCCACGCCCTGGGACTCAACGGTCTCCCGGTGCGCGACAGGCATCCCGAAGGTCTCCTCGTAGAGACCCATCGCCCGCTCCAGGTCGGACACCGCCAGGCCCACGTGGTCGATCCGCTCGAACACGGCAGCCAGTGTATTGACGGCGGGTTCGCCGGCTCTAGCGCGGGCCGACGCCGGGTGGATCGGTCCGAGCCTTCGAGGCGAGCGCCGCCGCGCGATCCCCAGACGGCTGAGCGGCCTCTTCGTGCTCTTCGAGCTGACGCAGCCGGCCCTCGGCGGATTGCTGCCGATCCATGATCTCGCCGATCTCGTCGTGCTCGATCACTTCGTTGGCGAGCAGCTGCTCGGCGATCTCGTCCAGCAGGTCGCGGTGGTCGGCCAGCAGGTGGTAGGCGCCCCGGTAGGCCTCCTCGGAGATGGCCTGCACCTCCTCGTCGCGCGTGCGGCGCAGTGCCTCGGAGACCGCGTAGTCGTCGGCCGGGACCTGATGGGAGCGGATCGAGGTGCCCATCCCGTACTCGTAGACCATCGAGCGCGCGATGTCGGTGACGCGCTTGAGGTCGTCGGCGGCACCGGTGGTCACCCGACCGAAGGTGATCTGCTCCGACACACGCCCCGCGAGCAGCACCTTCATGTAGTCGATCAGCTCCTCGCGCGACTTCAGGTAGCGGTCCTCCTGCGGGAGGTTGAGCGTGTAGCCGAGCGCCTTGCCACGGGGCACTATCGAGACCTTCTGGACCTTGTCGACCGTCGGCAGCAGCTCCGACACCACGGCGTGCCCCGCCTCATGCCAGGCGACCACCCGCTTCTCGTGGGCGGTGATCACCTTCCGCGACTGCAGGCCCGCGACCACACGCTCGAAGGCGTTCTCGAAGTCGGCTTGGGCGATCCAGTCGCGGTCGTTGCGACCGGCCAGGATCGCCGCCTCGTTGCAGAGGTTGGCCAGGTCGGCGCCGGTCAGCCCGGCGGTGTGACGCGCCATCCGCTCCAGGTCGACATCGGGGGCAAGCGGCTTGTTCTGGGTGTGCACGACGAGGATCCGCTCGCGCCCGCGCATGTCAGGCGGCGGCACGAAGACCTGTCGGTCGAACCGCCCTGGCCGCAGCAGCGCGCGGTCGAGCTTCTCGAGCATGTTCGACGCGGCCATCACGATCACGTTGTCGCGTGAGTCGAAGCCGTCCATCTCCACCAGGAGTTGGTTCAGCGTCTGGTCGCGCTCCCCGGAGATGTCCGAGCCGCGGTGGGTGCCGACCGCGTCGAGCTCGTCGATGAAGATGATCGCAGGGGCGTTGTCGCGTGCCTGCTTGAACAGCCGCCGGATCCGCGCGGCGCCGAGGCCGGCGAACATCTCCACGAACGAGGAGGCCGACTGACCGAAGAAGTTGGCGCCCGACTCGTGGGCGACCGCCTTGGCGAGCAGCGTCTTGCCGGTTCCCGGTGGCCCGTGCAGCAGGATGCCCTTCGGCACCGTCGCGCCCAGCCGCTTGAATTGCTTCGGCCGTCGCAGGAACTCGACCACCTCGCGCAGCTCGTCCTTGGTTTCCTCCACTCCCTCGATGTCGGCCCAGGTGACGGAGCTCGCGGACTTGGGAGTGATCTGCTGCGGCTTGGTGCGCGGCATCAGCTTCAGCGTCCGCCACACGAGGTAGACGAGCACCCCCATTAGCAGGAGGGGACCCCAGAGACTGACGTAGTTCTGGAACTCGAACCAGTCGATGCCTAGTATCGAGAGCGTCGTCATCTGCGGTGAGTCCTCCCCTGGCGAGCTGCCTACAAAGTATCGGCAGTCCCGCCCTAGGGATGAACGTTGTCTGCCAGGTTTGCCTCGACGCGCAGGACCTCGCGCAGGGCAGCGGAGCCAACCTCGAGCTGCTCCGGAGTCGGCTCGCGGGTCGAGAAGAGGCGCTGAATCTCGTGCCCCACGCCGTGGATCCCGCGGCCGAGCGCGGAGTCCGGGCGCCGCTCGGCGTAGGCGAACAGCTCCACCGCCAGCGAGACGCTGGCCGCCCCGGCGAGCGCTCGTGACAACGGCCCCGGGTTCCTGAACAGCTTTTCGGCGACCACCTGGCCGGCAACGGAGAGAACCAGAAGCGGCGCGATCAGGTTGGAGCCGCAGCGCTCGTGTTCCTTGGGGGCATCCGCTGGGTCCAGGCTGTGGCGCTCATAGGCGCCGATTGCCTTGTGCTCGACGCCGTGGTACGCGGCCAGGTCCCGATCGCGAAGCGCGGCCGCCGCCGGCAGCACTCCCAGAAGGGCGACCACGCCCTCCCGCAGCGTGGCGGCGCCGCCCGACCCGGATGCTCTCCCCAGGCGGCGGACCGCTCCACTGACCGCGGCGGTGGCGATTCCGACCACCAGCACGCGGGTGTCCTCGATCGGCAATCGGGCAGCCGGCAGCCTGCGGCGGGCGAGCGGGATGACGGCAAACGCCTCCGCGAGCCGCAACGGACCGCGAAGCAGAGGCGTCGAGCCCAGCCGCCCCTGCGAGAAAACCGGTTTGGGGCCGGATGCCACCTCGATGGCGCCGTCGGGGGCCCGCGCCGCCGCCGCCCAGGCCCTCGGACCATGGATCAGGAGCCCGTTGCGAAGCGCCATTCCGCCGAGCCGAAGCGGTTCCTCTCGCCCAGCGCCGTTGCTGCTCGACCCCGTCGTCATCCAAGCACCGCCTGCGCGATGTCTCCAAAGAAGCGGGCGCCGAACTCCACGTCGGCGACCGCCGCTCGCTCATCCGCGCCGTGAACGAGCGGCACCGCCTCGGGCAGGGCTATCTCGCGCTGCGGGCAGAAGCCGTAAACGACCGCGGAGTCGAAGGCACGCCGAAACCAGTGACTGTCGCTGAAGCCCGGCATCACCATGGGGGTCACGGTGCCGGCTGGATCCGCCTCCGCAAGCCACTCCTCGATTGCCGTCGCGAGCGGCGAGTCGGCCGGAGAGCGGTTGCCCACCACGGTCTCGGTGAACTCGATCTCCAGCTCCTCACCTGCCTCGCCCAGCACGGCCCGGGCGCGCTCGAGCGCCTCGGCCGGGCCCATTCCCGGCGGCACCCGGCAGTCGATCAGGACTTCGGCATGGGACGGGATCACGTTCTCCTTCGTGGATGCGCTCGCCTTGGTTGGGACCAGTGTCACCCTCAGCATCGGCTCGGCCAGGTAGGCGCTGACCTCTGGGGCTGCCTTGCGAAGCCGTTCGACGGCCGCCTCGAGCGCCTCGTGGTCGCAGGGGTCGATCTGCCTCCCGCTCACCGCCGACAGGAAGGCCACGCCTTCGGGCGTCGGCGCGAGTGGTGCCTGCTCCCGCAGGCGCTGGAGCGCCGGGGCGAGCTTCAGCAGCGCGTTGTCACCGACCCCGGGGACCGAGGCGTGGCCCGCGGTGCCGCGGGCACGCAACTTGAAGCGGCAGGGCCCCTTCTCGCCCACGCAAAGCGGGTAGAACCGCCGCCCGTCAACCTCGAACGACGTGCCGCCGCCCTCGTTGAGCACGTAATCGGAACGCACCTTGTCGGGATGCTCGGCGCACAGCCACTGAGCGCCGGCAGCCGCCCCCATCTCCTCGTCGGCGGTGACGACGACCAAGAGGTCTCCCCTGGCGGGGCGCCAGCCCTCGCGACCGAGCGCCGCCGCCGCCGCAACCTCGGCGGCAACCTGGTCCTTCATGTCCTGAGCGCCTCGGCCTCGAACCTGTCCGGCCACGACGTCGCCCGCCCAGGGATCGAAGCTCCACTCGGAAGCGTCTGCGGGGACCGTATCCACGTGGCTGAGCAGGCACAGCGTCGGCCCGGCGCCCTGCCCAGCGAGCCGCGCCACCAGGTTCGGGCGGCCGGGCTCCGCGGCCAACAGCTCGCAGGCAAAGCCGGCGTCCGCAAGGGTCTCGGCCAGCAGCCGCTGGGCGGCCTCCTCGTTGCCGGGAGGGTTGGCGGTGTCGATGCTGATCAGCTCCTGGAGCAGCGCCACCGCTTCGCTTCCGACTTCGCCTCCGGTCCGGGTACCAGCTGGCGCAGCCGCCTGATCTCCCATCGCCTCCAGGTTACTCGCCGCCTGCCAACCGACCCCATCAGCTCCGGCGCATCCATGGAGCGGGGGATACTTCCACCACCCGTGACCGACCGCCTCTTCGACACCGGCGAGGCAGCGCCAGGGCGCACCGCCGTGCCGCCCGAGGAGGCGCCGCTGGCGGTCCGGATGAGGCCACGCTCTCTCGACGAGCTGGTGGGCCAGGATCACCTCCTGCATCCCGGCTCGCCACTGCGCACGGCGATCGAGCGAGGAGAGCCGCACAGCGCCGTGCTCTACGGCCCGCCGGGCTCGGGCAAGACGACTCTGGCCAGGATCATCGCGTCGGCAGCGCGCGGAGCCTTCGAGGAGGAGTCGGCCGTGAACGCGGGCAGGGCGGAGGTGCGGGCCGCGATCAAGCGCGCCGAGGAGCGCCGGCGGGCCTCAGGTCAGCCGACGATCTTCTTCCTCGACGAGATCCACCGCTTCAACAAGGCGCAGCAGGACGCCCTGCTGCCGGCCGTGGAGGAAGGGTTGCTGACGTTGATCGGCGCCACCACTGAAAACCCGTATTTCGAGGTGAATTCGGCGCTGCTGTCCCGCTGCTCCATCTACGAGCTGAGGCCGCTCGATCCAGACGACCTCGAGCAGCTTCTGCGGCGGGCGCTGGCCACTCCCGAGCGTGGGATCCCCGATCCCCCCGAGGTCTCGCCCGAGGCGATCGAGTTGCTGGCCGCCCGCTCCGACGGCGATGCCCGCATCGCCCTGGCGGCGCTCGAGCACGCGGTGCAGATCGCCCGCGCGGCAGGCGCCCCCGTCGACCTCGCCACGACCGAAGAGGCCCTCCAGCGCAAGGCCCTCACCTACGACCGCGAGGGCGACCGCCATTACGACTACATCTCCGCCTGGATCAAGGCCACCCGCGCCTCCGACCCCGACGCGTCGCTCTATTACCTGGCCGTAATGCTCGAAGGTGGCGAGGATCCCCGCTTCATCGCCAGGCGAATGGTGATCCTGGCCTCCGAGGACATCGGCAACGCCGACCCGCAGGCTCTCGTCGTCGCCAACGCCGCCGCGGACGCCGTTGACCGCGTGGGGCTGCCCGAGTGCCGGCTCAATCTCGCCCAGGCAGCCGTCTACCTGGCGCTCGCCCCAAAGTCGAACGCCTCCTATCGCGGCATCCAGCGGGCCACCGCGCACATTCGCGAGCATGGCGCCAAGCCGCCACCCGCATACGTGCGGGA
Organism: Solirubrobacterales bacterium; assembly: GCA_035573435.1. Lineage (GTDB taxonomy): Bacteria > Actinomycetota > Thermoleophilia > Solirubrobacterales > 70-9 > AC-56. The sequence continues at coordinate 231,525 of DATMZR010000012.1, read as the reverse complement.
CGCCCACTACCCGGGGGCTCGCAAGCTCGGACGCGGGGTTGGCTACGTCTATCCCCACGACGAGCCCGGCGGGCTCGCCGACCAGCCGGTGCGCCCCGAGGGCTTGGAGGACGAGCGGTTCTACGAGCCGACCGAGCGGGGGTTCGAGCAGGAGCTTCGACGCCGCCTGGAGGAGATCAGCCGGCGGCTTGGCGGGCCATGAGCCGGCCGGGGTTGCGAGAGGCGGAGCCCGCGCTACGCCAGGCGTGACGCAACTCTCGCGCCGCCGAAGTGTTTTTCAGCTACGCAAGCACCAAGCTTTCGCGCCATCCCGAGAAACCAGACCGAGCCCACGCCGCGGTGACCACCCGCCGCAGGCGAAGAGCACACGGCGGCCCCGCGAATGGGCGCGCGGGGTCGCCGGGCTCGGACCTGAGCCCATCAGCCTCGACCGGGGCACCGCCGCCCCCATAGAATCGTCCCGGATGGGCCAGCTCGAGTCCTTCAATCCGGCCACCGGCGAGCTCGTCGGCTCGGTCGAGACGCTGAAGCCCGCAGACGTACAGGCGGTCGTCGACGACGTCGCCGAGGTACAGCCCTTCTGGGCCCAGCTGACGCTGGCCGACCGGGGCCGCTATATGCGCCGGGCGGCCGACGTCCTGGTTGAGGAGCTTGACGAGGTCACGGAGCTGCTCACGCGCGAGCAGGGAAAGCCGATCACCGAGAGCTACACGATGGAGGTCGTCCCGACCATCGACGTCCTTCACTGGTGCGCGGACGCCGGTCCGAAGATCCTCGACGACGAGCCGATCCGCATGGGCCAGGCCCTGTTCCTTTCGAAGAAGGCCAAGTTCAGCTACGAGCCGCTGGGCGTCGTGGGCGTCATCTCGCCGTGGAACTACCCGTGGTCGATCCCCTTCGACGAGGTCGCGATGGCGCTGATGGCCGGCAACGGGGTGGTCCTCAAGCCGGCCAGCCTGACGCCGCTCCTGGGGGAACGGATCCGGGAGACGTTCGAGAAGGCGGGCCTGCCGGAGGGGCTGGTGCGGGTCGTGCACGGTGGCGGCGGCGTGGGCCAGGCGCTGTGCGAGTCCTCGGCGCGGAAGATCTTCTTCACGGGCTCGGTGGAGGTTGGCCGCGGGGTCGGCGAGATCTGCGCCAGGCAGCTGAAGGGATCCGTGCTGGAGCTGGGCGGGAAGGATCCGCAAATCGTCTGCGGCGATGCCGAGCTCCCGAACGCGATCTCGGGCTGCATCTGGGGTGGCTTCGCGAACGCGGGGCAGACCTGTTCCGGAATCGAGCGCACCTACGTGGTGCGGGAGGTCGCGGACCGCTTCATCGAAGGGGTGGTGCGGCGCGCGGGCGAGCTGACGGTCGGCGATCCGATGGAGTGGGAGACCGAGATCGGGCCGATGGTTTCGGAGGACCAGTTCAAGATCGTCACGGATTTGGTCGACGACGCGCTCGAGGCCGGCGCCGAGCGGGTCGCGGGTGGGCCGCGCGAGGTCGCCGGATTCGACGGCCAGTTCATCGCCCCGACCGTGCTCGCCGGGGTCGAGGACGAGATGCGGATCATGAAGGAGGAGATCTTCGGCCCCGTGGTGCCGGTCATCGTCGTGGATTCGGAGGACGAGGCCCTCCGGCGGGCGAACGACTCGAACTTCGGCCTGGGCGCTTCGATCTGGACGCGGGACCGTGCCAAGGGAGAGCGCATGGCCAGGCAGATCGAGTCCGGCATGGTGTGGATCAACGACCACTCCTACACCCATGCCGCCTGCCAGTGCTCGTGGGGCGGCGTCAAGGAGTCGGGCCTCGGCCGCTCACACTCGAAGTTCGGCTTCTACGAGTGCGTGGACGTGAAGCTCGTCTCTTGGGAGCCGGGCCTCACACGCGACTTCTGGTGGCAGCCATACGATCGAACGCTGGGCCAGGCGGTGCGCGCCTCGGCTCGCTTGCTTTACGGGCGCAACGGCGATCGCCTGAAGGCGCTGCGCGACGGCGGCGTGCCGCTCTTGCGGGTCGGCGCCCGCACCCTTCGCAAGGACCGCTGACGCGACCTATCCGAGCCTGAGCACCGGCGACCAGTCGCTGTGCTTCTGGACCTTGCGCCGCTCCGAGCGCACCTTGATCTTGTAGTTGTGGCGGCTGGGCCTGTAGTTGACCGGGCTGTCCTTGTGGCCGAAGGCTCCGTGGAAGGAGCGGGTGTCGTTCCTCCAGGTCTTCCATCTTCTGTTGTCGACCCGGTAACGGACGTCGAAGCGGGACCCCGTGTTTGTATTGGAGTCGGCCCACACGACCGCGATCTCGCCGACCAGCGAGTCGGTCTCGGCGATCGGACGGACCTTGACCGTGCCGGCCATGCCCTGGCCATCAGGGGTGCCGTGGAGCTCGCAGTAGTAGCGGAAGGATCCCGCCGAGGCGTTGATCGTGAAGTTGATCGGGCCCCTGGTCAGCGCCCCGGAACGGAACAGCTTGTCGTTCTGGCGAATGTTGTGGGGCGTGCTTGACCCGCCGCCGTTCGACCAGTGGAAGCTCGGGCCGGCGGAGAAGTTCCGGGCGGGGGGATTCTTCGGGGCATAGAAGTCGTCGTTGACGTCGATCTGGCGCGGGGCAGCGCTTGCGAGCGACGCCAGCACCAGCGCCACTGCGGCCACCAGGATGATCAAGAACCGTCGCACCGCCTCACCTCCGAAGCTCGCTGATCGGCCGATCGTATCCCTGGGATACGGCCCCCGCGACCCACGGGTTCAACTGGCAGAATCGCAGGGTGGCTGAAACCGCGGCTGTGCAGCGAGAATCCGGGCGAGCCGATCCGCCGGCGCCGCAAGCCGCCATCGCCCTTGCCCACCTGTGGCGAGACTTCGGGGACCGAACGGCGCTGCGCGACCTCACCCTCGAGCTCCGCGTGGGCGAGACGCTGGCCGTGCTGGGCCCCAACGGCGCCGGCAAAACCACCCTGTTGCGGGTTCTGGCGACCCTGCTCCGCCCCACCGCCGGGGAGGTCTCGGTGCTCGGTTGCGCCCTGCCTCGTGAGGCCTGGAAGGCCCGGGGCCGGATCGGCTACCTGGGCCACGAGCCGCTTTGCTACCGCGACCTGACGTGTGCCGAGAACCTGCGTTTTCAGGCCCGTCTGCACGGGCTCGAGGAGGAAGAGGCGGGGGAGCGGATAGCCCGGCTTCTCGACCGGGTCGGGATGCTGCGGTGGGCCGGGGAGTTGGTTCGCAACCTGTCGGCGGGCATGGTCCAGCGGCTCGCCGTCTGCCGTGCGGTTCTGCATGAGCCCGAGCTGTTGCTGCTCGACGAGCCGCACTCCCACCTGGACCCCGAAGCGGCGGCCCTGGTCGAGCCGCTGATCGGGCCCGCCCCGGATCGAACCCGGGTGGTGGTGACGCACCAGATCGAAGCCGGGCTGGCCGAAGGCGACCGCGTCCTGGCGCTGCGCGCGGGAGGCGCGATCGCCTACGAGGGAGTGACCAGCGGACTGTCCGCCGGCGATGCCCGAGCGATCTACGGTGGTGCGCCGTGAGCGCGCGGACGAGCTCCTTTCGCGCCTTCGAGACGATCCTGGCCAAGGACCTGAGGGTGGAGCTGCGCACCCTTCAGTCGGTGCCCGCGATGGTCCTGTTCGCGGTCACCACCTTCGTGCTCTTTAGGTTCGGGCTCGACCGCGACGCATTGAGCGGCAGTCTCGCCGCAGGGGTGCTGCTCGCCACCGTCCTATTCGCAGCGATCCTCGCCATCAACCGACTGTTCGTTGCCGAGCGCGACGAGGGCGGGTTCGACGCGATCCGCCTGGCGCCGGTGGACGGCACGGCGCTGCTGGCGGCCAAGACGGCGGCGCTGGTCGTCTACCTGCTGCTGCTGGAGGCGATTGCCCTGCCTGTGTTCGCGATCTTCTTCCTCGACTCGTGGGCGGGGCTGGCCCCTCTTGCGGGCATCCTGGCGCTCACCGATCTGGGCCTGGCGGCCACCGGGGTCCTGGTCTCGGCCATCGCCGCCAACTCAAGCGCCCGCGACCTGTTGGTGCCGCTCGTGCTCCTTCCCCTGCTGGTCCCGGTGATGATCGCTGCCGGGGGCGCGGCCGAGCTGTTGCTCGCGAATGGCGGGCCGTCTTACGACGGGATCGCCAAATGGCTGGGGGTGCTTGCCCTCTACGATGTGGTGTTCCTCCTGGTCGGATACGCCGTCTATGACTTCCTGCTGGAGGACTGACCGGTGAAGGTCCCGAGCCTGCGAGCCCAAGCAGCGGCGACGGTCGCGATCCTCGCGGCCGGCTTCACCCTGGTCTTCTTCTACGCGCCGCTCGACACCGAGGGGTTCATCCAGAAGATCTTCTACCTGCACGTGCCGCTGGCCATCTGCTCGCTGGCCGGTTTCGTGGTCGCCGGAATCCACGCGATCCGCCACCTGCGAAGCGGCGACCCCGTGCACGACGCGCGCTCCTACGTCTCGATCCACCTCTCGGTCATCTTCGGGATCGCCGTCCTCGCAACCGGCTCCATCTGGGCGAGGGCCCAGTGGGGCAAATGGTGGGTCTGGGACGAGCCGACACTGGTCAGCTTCCTGATCGTGTTCCTGCTCTATGTCACCTATTACCCGCTGCGCTATGCCATCGAGGATCGTGAGCGCCAGGCCCGGTACGCCTCGGTGTTCGCCATCACTGCGGGCGCCTTCGTGCCGCTCAACTTCCTGGCCGTGCGCCTCGCGGACCCGCTCATCCACCCACGCACCTTCTCCTCCGCGGGAGGCCTTCCGGGCTCGATGCTGCTCACGTTCGTCGTCTGCCTTGCGGGGATAGCGCTTCTGTGGCTGTCGCTGGTGCGCTTCGAGCTCACGGCGAAGTCGGCCTCCGCGAAGCTTGCCCGCCTGCGACGTGCGCTGGAGGGGGAAGCGCACCCGCCGCCGCTCGCCGGTTCGAGAATCGCGCCCGGGCTCCCCTCGCGGACCGCCTCGGCGAGCTGGATGAACGACCCCACGACCCCGCGCTCCTGATGCCCGCCCTACCGCTCGACGAGGCCGGCAAGTACGTTGCTGCTGCTTATGTCGTCTTCGTTGCCCTGATCCTGGTCTACGTGGCGATCATGGCGGCCAAGCTCGAGCGGATCCAGCGCGAGCTGGGTGAGCTCGCGGACCTCGCGGAGCAAAAGCATTCCGGCGGCGGTGTTTCCGATGTCTGAGCTCCTGGGGCTGGGCATCTCCCACAAGACCGCGCCGCTGGAGCTGCGCGAGCGGGTCGCCTTCACGGAGGGCCGGGCCGCCGGCATGGTCAGGGAGCTGGTCGAGGCACCGGAGGTGCACGAGGCAGTCGCGATCTCGACCTGCAACCGGACCGAGCTCTACCTCGTCGCCCCCGACGGAGTCGCGGCGGAGTCGCTGGCGCTTGGCGTGCTCGCCCTCGAGGCGGACATCCGGCCCACGGAGCTGGTCGGTCACCTGTATTCGATGCGCGCGACGGACACCGCCGCCCACCTGTTCCGGGTGACCGCGGGGCTGGATTCGATGATCATCGGCGAGGCGGAGATCCAGGGCCAGGTGAAGCGAGCCTACGAGCTGGCGCTGGTCGAGGGGGCCACCGGTCCGATCCTGAACCGGCTGTTCCGCGGTGCCCTTGCCGCCGGCAAGCGCGCGCGGTCAGAGACCGGCATCTCCCAGACGGGCGTCTCGGTGCCCTCGGTAGCGGTTGAGCTGGCGCAGCGGGCCCTTGGCGATCTCTCCAGCCGGCTGGTCCTAGTCGTCGGCGCCGGCGAGACGGCGGAGCTGACCGCCCGCGCGCTCGCCGCCCGGGGGGTGGAGCCGGCGTTCATCGCCAACCGCCGCTACGACCGGGCGATCGGGCTTGCCCAGCGATTTGGTGGCCGGGCCGTTCGCTTCGAGGAGCTGCCGGCCCAGATGGAGCATGCCGACATCGTCGTCGCCTCCACGAGCTCGCCGCACCACGTGGTCGAGCCAGAGGCACTCGCCGAGGTGATGGCGGCGCGCAAGGGTCGGCCCCTTCTCCTGATCGACCTCGCGGTGCCGCGCGACATCCACCCGGACTGCCGGCAGGTGGCTGGGGTGAGCCTGCACGACATGGACGACCTCCAGGCGCTGGTGGAGCGAAACGCCTCCGGCCGCGAGGCTGAGGCGCGCCGAGCCGAGAGCGTGTTGCGCTCGGAGCTGGCCCGCTTCGAGCGCTGGCTCGGCTCGCAGGACGTCACCCCGACCGTCGCCTCGCTGCGCGAGCGGGCCACCGAGATCGTCGACCGCGTGCTGTCCGAGAACGAGCCTCGGTGGGAGGCGCTCACCGAGTCGGATCGCGAGCGCATGGAGGCGATGGCACGGGCGATCGCCAGCCGGCTGCTGCACGAGCCCACCCTGCGGTTGAAGCGCTCCTCGGGCGAGGACGACGCCTACCTGTACGTCAACGCCCTCCGCGAGCTGTTCGGGCTCGACGCCCCCACCGCCCCCCCTCAGGAGCGGGAGGCCGAGGTGCGCCCCCTGCGCGAGGCTCGGCGCAAGCGCCCGGCCAGTTGAGCGCAGGCGACCGGCTGAAGCTGGCAACGCGGGGCAGCCGGCTGGCGATCGCCCAGGCTCGGCTCGTCGCCGAGGCGCTCGGCGGGGCCGAGGTCGTGGAGGTGCGCTCGGACGACGGCGAGCGTGGCGACAAAGAGCGCTTCGTGCGCGGCGTCGCACAGGCGGTGCTGGATGGGGAGGCCGACCTGGCGGTCCACTCGGCCAAGGACCTGCCGGGCGAGCGTCCCGACGAGCTGAGGCTCGTGGGCGTGCCCGGCCGCGCCGATCCTGCGGACGCCTATGTGGGCAAGGCACCGTCACTCGAGGACGTGCCCCAGGGTGCCCGTCTCGGCACCGCGAGCCTGCGCCGGCGCTCGCAGCTCCTGGCACTGCGGCCGGACCTGCAGCTCGTCGAGCTGCACGGCAACGTCGATACGCGCCTGCGGAGGCTGTTGGAGGGCGAGTTCGACGGGGTGGTGCTGGCTCTTGCCGGCCTGCGCCGTCTGGGCCGGGAGGGCGAGGTCGCCTTCAGCTTCGGGCTGGAGGACCTGACGCCGGCCGCCGGCCAGGGATCGTTGGCGCTGGAGGCGCGCCGCGAGGATTCGATTGCGGCCCGTCACGCCGCCGGGATCTCGGATCACGATGCGCTGGTGGAGCTGACGGCCGAGCGCGCCGCCGTCGCGGCGCTCGACGCCACTTGCCACACGCCTGTCGGGGTCAACGCCAGGCTCGAGGACGGAGAGCTGGCAATGCTCGGCTTCTGCGGCCTTCCGGACGGCTCCGAGTGGGTCCGCGACCGAGTCAACGGTGATCCCGAGCAGCCCGCGGAGCTCGGGCGGGCGCTGGCCGAGCGCATGCTCTCGGCGGGCGCGGGTGAGCTGCTGGAGCGTTCCGAGGAGCTCACTTGATGGCGGCACGGCCGGGGGTCGTTTACCTCGTGGGCGCGGGGCCGGGCGATCCCGGCTTGATGACGGTGCGGTCGCTGGAGCTCCTGGCCAGTGCGGACGTGGTCCTCCACGATCGTCTGATCCCGCCCGGCGCGCTCCACGGGACCCGCGAGGACGCCGAGCTGATCGATGTGGGAAAGCGCCCCGGCGGCGCCGAGACCTCACAGCGCGAGATCGAGGAGCGGATGACCGAACGCGCCCGCGCCGGTCGCAGCGTTGTTCGCCTGAAGGGCGGCGACCCGTTCGTCTTCGGGCGCGGCGGCGAGGAGGCCGAGGCGCTCGCCGCCGCCGGAGTCCCGTTCGAGGTGGTGCCGGGCATCACCGCAGGGGTTGCCGCGCCGGCCTACGCCGGGATTCCCCTCACCCACCGCGCGGACGCCTCGGCGGTCGCGTTCGTCACCGGGCACGAGGACCCGGCCAAGGACGACTCCGGGCTCGACTGGGACGCGCTCGCCCGCTTCCCGGGGACCCTCGTCCTCTACATGGGCGTCAAGCGGCTCCCCGAGGTGGCCGATCGCCTGCTCGCGGCGGGGCGCGAGCCCGGAGAGCCCGCGGCCTGTGTCGAGCGAGGGACGATGCCGGGCCAGCGAACCGTGACCGCCACACTGGCCGAGCTGCCCGCAGCGATCGCGGACGCGGCGATTGGACCGCCGGCGATCGTGCTCACCGGGCCGGTGGCGGCGCGGCGGGAGGCGATCGCCTGGCTCGAGCGGCGCCCACTGCATGCGCGGCGCATCGTCGTTACGAGGGCGCGGGCCCAGGCCAGCGGGCTCGCGGCCGCGCTCCGGGCTCTCGGCGCGGAGGTGATCGAGTTGCCGTCCATCCGCATCATCCCGGAGCTCGACTCCGCGGAGGTGCGCGACGCGGTGCACTCCATCCACGCCTACGCGCTCGTTTGCCTGACGAGCCCGAATGGCGTGCGGCTTCTGTTCGAGGCTCTGGCCGCTTCGGGCCGCGACGCACGCGCCCTCGCCAACGCGACGGTTGCGGCCATCGGACCCGGAACGGCGACCGCGCTCACCGAACACGGGATTCGGGCCGACATCGTCCCGGACCGCTCGGTCAGCGAGGCGCTCGTTGAGTCCCTTCGCGACATCGAGGTCGCGGACCGGCCGGTGCTGGTTGCCCGCGCGGCAGAGGCGCGCGATGTCCTACCCGAAGCGCTGCGCGAGCGGGGCGCCAAGGTTGACGTGGTGGCCCTCTACCACACGGTCGCCGAGCAGCCGGACCCCGCCGCCGTCGAGGCCGCGCAGGACGCCGACTACGTCACCTTCACGTCGGCGTCGACGGTGAGGAACTTCATCGACGCGAGCGGAGGTCGCCTGCCGGAGGGGGCCAGAATCGTCTCGATCGGACCGGTGACCAGCGAGGCAGTCCGCCAGGCGGGGCTGACGGTGGAGGTCGAGGCCGACCGCCACGATCCCGAGGGGCTGATCGACGCGCTGATCGCTGACGCTTCGGGCGACTAGGGACAGGACGTGGCCCGTCCGATCACCTTTCTCTCCGACTACGGCACGGACGACGAGTTCGCCGGCGTCTGCCGGGCGGTGATCGCCCGGATCGCGCCCGAAGCGAAGGTGATCGACCTGACCCACGGGATCCCTCGACACGCGGTTCGCCAGGGCGCCGCGGTCCTCGCACACGCGTTGCCCTTCGCGCCCGCGGGGATCCACCTCGCCGTCGTCGATCCCGAGGTGGGCACCGAGAGGCGCGCGGTTGCGGTCCGGGCGGGCGAAGAGGACCGCATTCTCGTCGGCCCCGACAACGGGCTGCTCTGGCCGGCGATCGACCGCCTCGGCGGGGCCCGGGAGGCGGCCGACATCTCCCTGTCGCCCTGCCGGCTGGAGCCGTTGTCGGCGACTTTCCACGGCCGCGACGTCTTCGCCCCCGTGGCGGCGACGCTCGCGCAGGGAGCAAGCCTGGGCGAGGTCGGTACGACGCTACCCCTGGATGTCCTGACCACGCTGGAGTCGAGCGAGGCGCAGATCGAGGCTGGCCGCACCGTCGCCCACGTCGCCTACCTCGACCATTACGGGAACGCGGTGCTCGACCTCGGCGAGGCGCGGCTCCCGGAGACCGGGCTCAGGCTCGGCCGCCGGCTGGTTGTCGAGGCCGCCTCCCGGAGCGCGGAGGTGGTGTTCGCACGCACCTTCGCCGAGGTCGGAGATGGCGAATTGCTGGTTTACGTGGATTCCTTCGGGAGCATGGCTCTCGCGGTGAATCGCGGAAGCGCCGCCGCCGACCTGGGCCTCGCAGTCGGCGACGAGGTCGTCCTGCGCCCGGCCGTCTGATCCATGACGGCCTTCGGCTCGCCGCGCCGCCACTTTCGAGTTGTGGACTCGACGAACGAGCGCGCCCGCGAGCTGGCGCTCGAGGGGGCGCCCAGCGGCACCGTGGTCACCGCCGAGGAGCAGATATCCGGCCGGGGCCGGAGGGGGCGTGCCTGGGCGGCTCCGCCGGGGAAGGCGCTTCTGTATTCGGCGATTCTGCGACCTCTGGACCTGGAGCATGCCTTGCTGCCGCTCGCGGTGCCGCTCGCCGTCTGCGAGGCCGTCGAGACGCTGGCCTCGCTGGAGTGCCGGGTGAAGTGGCCGAACGACGTCTGGATCGAGGAGAGAAAGGCTGCCGGCGTGCTGGTCGAGGCCCGTCCGCCCGACTGGGCGGTGGTCGGGATCGGCCTCAACCTGTCGATCGAGCCGGCCGAGTTCCCCTCCGATCTGCGCTGGCCGGCGACCTCGGTCGGCCAGGGAATCACGGCCTCGGCGGCGCTGGGGGCCGTCAACGAAAGGCTTGGGCTCTGGGTCGACCAGTCCCCTGGGCGGGTGTTGGAGGAGTTCGCCACGCGAGACGCGCTGCGCGGGCGGGAGGTCCGCTGGGAGGACGCCGGCTCCGGATCATCCTCGGGGTCCGGTCACGCGGAGGGAATCGACGACCGCGGAAACCTGCTCGTGACGACCAATGACGGCGAGCGGCTAAGCCTGGGTGCCGGCGAAGTGCAGCTGGCGCTCTAGCGTCTGCCGCGCGCGCGGGCCACCGCGATCGCAAGCGCCAGCGCCATCACCAGCACCCGGGTCAAGTCGATCGCCGGGCGCCAGGTGACGCGATCGCCCCTGATCTCGAACGCCCCCGCGGGCCACATCAGGCCGCCGAAGCCCGTGCCGCCACCGCTCTGGGCCCCAGCCTCGCCGTCCTTTGACGGTTGCTCCCCGCCGCCGCCGCCTCCACCGCCGATTAGCGTCGCGGCCGGGATCACCGTAACCCCGTCGCGCTCGATGGGCTCGCCGAACACCTGACGGGCGCTCCACGCTTCGCGAACGCCCTTGGTCAGCTCGCGCAGGTCCATGGGAGTTCTGTTTCGAGCGTCCTGGGCGGGTTCCTGCGCTAGGCTCGGCCGATGTCCAGAGGCCGCCGAGTGGAGAGAGGGGCGTGCGTTCCATTCATCAGTGGGATCGCGCTCGTCGCGACGCTCGTCCTCGGCGGCGGGACCGCGTGGGGTCTGACGACGAGGACCGCGAGCACAACGGTCGGCCCGAGCCCGGATGCCTCCTCGAAGGCTGCGAAGTGCCCACGCGGCAAAGGAGTCATCTCGGGCGGCTTCAACAACCCGGGCTTTGACGACCTCACGTCCGGCAATCCCGGCCTCTTCGCGTACGCGTCCCACAAGTCGCGGAACCGGAGCTGGACTGTTGCGGCCCAGAATGACAACAACGGCGCCGGCACCGAAAGGGTTTTTGTCTACTGCGGGAACGCGGGCTCCATCGCGACGCGCTGGGTCAGCGCGACGGCGCCGAACACGGGCACAAAGCACCGCACCCTGACGGCCAGGTGCCCACGCGGCAGTCAGGCGATCTCTGGCGGTTTTGACAACCCGGGCTTCACCGAAGACGGCGGAGCCGGTTTCTTCCCGTTCGTCTCAAAGAGGTACCGCCTCCGCGGATGGAGGGTCTCGGTCGAGCTCTTCCGGCCCGCGCCGGCGACCTTGAAGGTCTTTGCCTACTGCCGGGCGAGCGGTGGTGTGCAGACGCGCTCCGCCAGCGCGACCGTGGCGACTACGGGCTCGCAGACGGCCAGCGCGACCGCAAGCTGCAAGCCAGGCGAAAGGCTGATCTCAGGTGGCTACTCGACCACATCCCAGCAGTTCCCCGGTGGCAGCATTGGCCCCGACCTCTGGTACTACGGCTCGCACAAGTCCGGGAGGCGGGGGTGGAAGGTCTCGGCGTTCCACAACGGCGGCGCTGTGGAGGACGGGAGCTTCAAAGCGCTCGCCTACTGCGATACCTAGCCGGCGAGTGGCAGCAAGTCCTGCAGGCCGCTCATCTCGATCACGTGTTGAACCTGCGGCGATGCATCGAGCAGGGTGAGCTCGCGCCGGCGCGCTTGGGCCATCGTCGCCGCCGAAGCCAGGACCTGTAGCCCGGTTGAATCGATGAAGGTCACGCCGCGCAGATCGAGCATCACGCCATGGCCGTTCCCTTTGATCGCCCGCCGGAGCTCCACCTCGAAAGTGCTGGCGGAGCCGAAGTCGATCTCTCCCCACGCTCGAACGAGGACCCGGTCGCCTTGCTCCTCGAGCTGCATCTCCAGCCCGGGCGCCTCACGCTTTCGATCGAGTGTTGCCAGTGAGCGCTCCTCCCTCGCCCTGACGATACCCGGAAGTGCGCTCTTCGAATCGGCGTCTACCCGAAGCGTGTACCAGGCTTCCGCAAGTTGGTACTGCGCCGGACGGTCAGCCCTGCGCCGCGTCGGCCTCCGGCTCGGCTGTGGGCTCCGACTTGCTGGCCTCGCTGCCGTCCTGGCTCCCGTTCTCGGCTCCGTTGCCACCGCCGTTTTGCGGGCGCCCGCCGTTCTTGCCCCGGCGACGGCGGCGCCTTCCGCCAGAGCGCGGGAAGTTGCGAAGCAGCTCGCGCGCGACGGCGGAGGGCTTGCGCGCCATCCGCATTCGGGCGCCGCGCAAGACCTCTTCGGCCTCGGGAGTGTGCGCGACCGCTGCAGCCAGCAGTGCGATGGCCAGGCGGCGGTCCTGCTGGCGGACCGCGTGAACGATGCGCCGCGCGTTTCGGCCGTGAGCTCGCCCGGATGAGTTGACGAACAACCCCAGCAGGCGCTTGGTCTCCGGCCAGCGCTGCACGGCGTATTCCTCGTGCAGCTCGCGGGTGATGGCCGCCAGGCGCCACACCCAGGCCTGCGCCTGGTCGCGCCGCCCGATCCTTCGCTCGACCAGTGCCTGGAGCAGCACCTTGGCGCCGGCACGCCGCTCGTCGCGTGGCCAGGTCGCCACCACCTCGAGCGAGTCGTCGAAGGCTTCGGCGTCGCGCAGCGCAGCGATCTCCGTGAGTGCCTTGAGTCGGAGCTGGTGGTTGCGGTTGCGCTGCACGCAGGTCAGCAGGAAGCGACGGCGGAGCTCCTTGCCCTGGTCGTGCTGGATCATCGCCTTGGCCCGGCGCCAGTTGTTGTTCGTCACCCGCGCCCCGGCCAGCGCAGCCCAGGCGTGCTGCTCGGAATAGTTGAGGTTCTCGACGGCGATCCGCCACAGCTCGCGTTCCAGCACGGCCAGGCGCCGCTCGGGATCGCCCGAGACGGGCACCACCCGGCGCTCCACACGTACCCGCCGGCCGCGGCCTCGCCGGACGGGCCCGACCACGATTGCGCCGCCACGGTACACATCGCGATCCAGCAGGCTGTGCAGGGTGATGATGGTCTCGTCTGAGGTCGTCGCGGGATGGACGAGGTCGATCACCAGCCCGGCCTCCTTCTCCAGGGCGCGGCGGGTCACGCGACCGACCCGCTGCTGGTAGACCCGTCGCGAGGCGGTGGGCGCCAGATGCATGCAGATCGTCGCCCGCGGCGAGTTCCAGCCCTCGGCGAGCAGCATCGCGTTGCATAGCACGTCGACCTCGCCGCGCTCGAACGCGGCGAGGATCTCTGCCAGCTCTCGCTTCGGGGTCTCGCCGGAGACTGCGCGGGCGTTGATCCCGGCCGCCCGGAACGAGGCGGCGACGTTGTTGGCATGACGCACGCCGGCCGTGTAGACGACGCCGGGGATCTTGCGGAACCGCGAGCGATACAGGTCCGCTATCGCGACGTTGAAGGGCTCCTGGTCGAGGAGCTTGGCCAGCTCCTCCTGGTCGAAGTCCTGGTCCACCTCGCCTCTGCGCAGCGGCACCTTGGCAATCGTCCGCACCCCCGGCCCCGGCGGGATCCGAATGCAACGCAGCGGCGCGATCACCCCGCGCCGCGCAGCCTGCGCCAGGTCGAAGCGAGAGGTCTGCGTGGGGAAGAGGTCGGTGACGTGGCGGGCGATCAGCGCGCCGGTCGCCGTCATACCGATGAACACCGGCTCCGGCCAGCGGCGGATGCATGCGCTCGTCTTTTCCCCCAGGGCGGTGTGTGCCTCGTCGCAGATCACGATCGCGTACGCGTCGGAGATCCGGTTGGCGTTGCGGACGAACCACTGGTAGGTCTCGACGGTCACCGGGCCGTAGGGATGGTCCGAGCCGTCCATGAGCGGGGGCGACAGCCGGTCCTTGTAACCACGGTCGGAGATCTCCCCGATGAACTGGTCGACCAGGTTGCGTCGGTGGGTCAGGATCAGGACGCCGCCGGTACGCGACCCCTCCACAAACCCGAGCGCCGCGACAGTCTTCCCGGAGCCGGTCGCGTGCTCGAACCAAAAGCGCCGGCTCGCACCCGGGTCCTCGGGTGCCTCGTCCACGAGGTCCTCGGTGGGCTCTTCCCAGTCCTGGGGCTCCTCGTCGGGCGCCAGAATCTCCTCCTCCTCGGCGGCCTCCTCGGCGGACCCGTTTTCTCCATCGCCCTGGAGCTCGGCGGCGCGCGGCGGGCGGCCGTCACGGTCGCCAGGCTCAGTGGAGGAGTGGCCCGCTCCGTTCAAACTCTCAGCGGCGACTGAGTCCTCGATCTCGGCGGTCAGCGCCGCGAGGGTCCCGGAGAGGACGTCGACCTGGTGCTCGGTGAGCTCGGCCTCGTCCGCGAGGCGAACCGGTTCTGCGTCGAGCAATCGCTCGAGCCCGAGCAGCAGCGAGTACCGACGCCGCCATTCCGGCGACGGAGTCTCGCTGCCCGCGTCGAGCTCCGCCAAAGCGGCCTCGACGGCGCTGTGGCGCGCTGTTCCCGGAGCGATGTCTTCGATGGTCTCGCCGTCGAGCAGGATCGGCTCGCGCGCGAACACGCTCACCCGGTCGAGCTGATCGGGTGTGATCGGGCTGGTCGCGCTAGGTGCGACGTGGACGGATTTCGCCATGGGAAATCTTCTTCGCGCCCCGTGCTCAACGGATGGGCGCTGTAAGCTCGCTGGAGGCTCGCCGGCCCGCTCGTGGTTACTGCTCTTGACGAGCCGGCGTTTTCCCCCGCGGTCCAGATTAGGTGTGGACCGAGTATCTAATTAAACCATCGTGCTGAGGCGGATGCGGCGAAAGCCAGCTTTCAGCGGCGGGATGAAGCCGCTTGTGCACATGAGCCGGCACTTCGCCCTGGCCGCGATCGCGGCCCTCGCATTCGTGCTGGCAGCCTGCGGCGGGGATTCCGGCGGCGGGGCCGGCAAGGCACCGGACTACGCGAAGGCCCTGGCCGGAGCGCCGAAGCCGCTGGCCGAGCTGTACGACCAGGCGAACCAGCTGCTGCCCGGCGGCACCGACGCGTTCGACCGGCAGCTCACGGAGCTGCGCGGCTATCCGGTGGTGGTCAACAAGTGGGCTTCGTGGTGCGGCCCCTGCCGCGAGGAACTCCCATGGTTCCAGCAGCTGTCCGCCCGCCTCGGCAAGCGGATCGCGTTCGTCGGCGTCGACAGCGACGACTCCAGCGCGGCGGCCATGGACTTCCTGCACGAGTTCCCAGTTCCCTATCCGAGCTTCAGCGACCCCGGAGAGGACATCGCCGATGCGATGGAAGCGACCATCGGCTTCCCGGCCACGGCGTTCTACGACTCGAGCGGCGAGCTTCAATACGTCCAGCAGGGCCAGTACGCGGATCTCGACGCCCTGGCCGCCGACATCAAGCGCTACGCGCGCTAGGGCCCGCCTGGGACGCCCACCCGGGAGGCGGATAATGGACGCATGAGGGGCCGGCGCTTCCGCCTCGTCACCCTTGGTTCGCTGGCGCTGACCGGCGCCGCGCTCGTCATCTCGCCGGCCCTCGCGAAGCAGACGACTGCCGATGACGGGGCGCCGGGCGGCGTCGCCTACTCGATCGAGCTGCAGGCGACCATCGACCCGGCCACCCAGAAGTGGATCTCAAGCGCGCTCGACGACGCCGCATCGGAGAACGCAAAGATCGCGATCATTCGGCTCGACACGCCGGGTGGGCTGTCCGACTCGATGCGCTCGATCATCCAGGACATGGCCGCGGCGCCGATGCCGGTGGTGGTCTACGTCTCTCCGAACGGCGCCCGTGCCGGCTCTGCCGGCGCCTACATCACCGAGGCTGCCGACGTGGCGGCGATGGCTCCGGAGACCAACATCGGCTCGGCGACTCCGATCGCCGTCGGGCCCGGGGGCAACACCAGCGACCTCGACCGGAAGATCAAGAACGATGCGGCCGCCTCGATGCGGGCGCTCGCCTCCGACCATGGGCGCAATCCACGCCTGGCGGGTGAGCTCGTCACCCAGGCGAAGAACCTGACGGCTGAGGAGGCCAAGAAGGCGGGGTTGATCGACCTGATCGCATCCGATCAGGACGCGCTGCTCCGTCAGCTGGACGGCTTCCGGGTCAAGGGGCCGAAGGCCCAGACGCTGCACACGGCGGGGCTTCAGATCGAGAACCACGACATGCCCCTGGGCTACGAGCTGCTCGAGATCCTCGTCAATCCGAACGTCGCCTACCTGCTGCTCCTGATCGGGCTCGTGGGCCTGGCGATAGAGCTCTTCAGCCCCGGCCTCATCGCGCCGGGCACCATCGGCGTGATCTCGCTCCTGCTCGGCCTCTACGGGACCGCCCAGCTGCCTGTGACGGTCGCCGGCGTGCTCTTGCTGGTCTTCGGGGTGGCGATGATCATCGCCGAAGCGCATCTGCCGACCCACGGCATCCTGGGCGCCTCCGGGGTGGCGGCTCTGATCGCCGCGGGCCTCGTGCTCTACGACACGGGCTCGAGCGCCTTCGAGGTCTCGGCCCCGGTCGTCATCTTCGCCGGCCTGCTGATCGGAGGCTTCCTGGCCTTCGCCGTCGAGCGGGCCTTCCGCGCGCGCCGGCAGCCGGCGCGCACCGGCTGGGAGGAGATGATCGGCGCCGTCGGAGAGGTGCGCGAGCGGTTGGATCCGGTCGGGCAGATCTTCGTCGAGGGAGCGCTGTGGAGGGCGGAGCTGGCGCCCCCGGATGGGGGATCGGACCAGGCCGCGGACGGATCGGCCGGCGACGGCCGCCCCCTCGAGCGCGGCAGTAGAGTGCGGGTGGCGTCGGTCGAGGGGCTGACGCTGCGGGTCCGGCCCCTGTAGCGAGGAAGGAGCTTCGAGTGGGTGTGGCCATCGCGATAATCGCACTGCTTCTGATCTTCGTGCTGGTCTTGCTCGCTGCCTCGATCAGGATCCTGCGCGAGTACGAACGCGGCGTCATCTTCCGGTTGGGGCGGCTGATCGCGCAGAAGGGCCCCGGGCTGATCGTGCTGATCCCGCTCATCGACCGGATGGTCCGGGTTGACCTGAGAACGGTCACCCTGAATGTGCCGCCCCAGGAGGTGATCACCAGGGACAACGTCACCGTGCGGGTCAACGCGGTCGCCTATTTCCGCGTCATCGACCCGAACCGGGCGATCACAGATGTGGAGAACTACCTGATCGCCACCTCCCAGATCTCCCAGACCACCCTCCGCTCTGTGCTCGGCAAGGCGGAGCTCGACGCCCTGCTGTCGGAGCGCGAGCGACTCAACATCGAGCTGCAGCAGATCATCGACGAGCAGACCGAGCCCTGGGGCGTAAAGGTGAGCACGGTCGAGGTCAAGGACGTCGAGATCCCGCAGGACATGCAGCGGGTGATCGCCCGCCAAGCGGAGGCAGAGCGCGAGCGGCGGGCGAAGATCATCGCCGCCGACGGCGAGTTTCAGGCATCAGAGAAGCTCTTCCAGGCGGCTGAGATCTTCTCCCGCAACCCGGCGACCCTCCAGCTTCGCTACCTGCAGACGCTGCTCGACATCGGCGTGAACCACAACTCGACGATCGTCTTTCCGCTCCCCCTCGACATGCTGAAGCCCTTTCTCGAGCCGGGCAGCGGCGATGGCTCGGGCGCGGGCCACGGCTAAACGGGCACCGAGGCACTGAGCGACCCCGAGATCCGCATAGATCAGCTCACCGGGCTGCGATCGATCCTCGCCCCGGGGCGTGCGGAGCGGCCGGACGCCTTCGTTGCGGCGACCCCTGCGAGGAGGGATGGCGCTGCCGAGGCCTGCCCCTTCGACGAAGGGCGCGAGGACCGGACCCCGCCGGAGGTCTGGGCGAGCCGGCCCGGCGGCGGGGCGCCAGACTCGGCCGGATGGACCCAACGAGCGGTCCCCAACCTGTATCCGGCGCTCGCGCCGAACGGCACCGACTCGGCGGCCGGCTCCTGCTCGCCTGAGGGGGCCGAGACTGGGCTGGCGAGCCCCGTCGACCCGCTGCGGGCCTCGAGCCGGGGTGCGGAGCCGGACCTGTTCCCCACCATGCGGGCGGTGGGTGCCCACGAGGTGCTCGTTCACTCCCCAGAGCACGTGACCTCGCTCGCCGAGCTCTCCGAGGAGCGCCTTGCCGGCGCCGTCTCGGCATGGCGAGAGCGCATGCGGGCCCTGGCGCCGGAAGCGTCGTACGTCCACCTGATCGTCAACGAGGGTCCCGACGCGGGCGCATCGCTCGAGCATTCGCACGCGCAGCTCTACGCCCTGTGCTTCGTCCCCGCCGCGATCGCCCGGGAGCGCGAACGGGCCTCGGCCTATCACGAGCGCACGATGGGTGGCCACCTGTTGGCGGAGGTAGCGACCGAGGAAGTGCGCCGGCGCGAGCGACTGGTGGCCGTGGACGACGAGGCGCTGCTGATCTGTCCCTGGGCCTCGCGATCTCCATTCGAGCTTCGCGTGGTCCCGCGCCGCCCGGCCCCTTCGTTCGAGCTCGACGGCGAGACCGGCACCGCGATGGTTCGCACCGCCCTCCACGCCCTGGCCACGGTGTTCGGCTCGCCGCCGCAGCTCAATCTGTGGGTTCGCACCGCGCCCCGGGGGGTGGACGAGTTCTGCTGGCACATCGACCTGGTTCCCCGCCTCACGGTGCGGGCAGGCTTCGAGCTCGGCACCGGCGTCGACGTCAACATCTATCCGCCCGAGCGCGCGGCGGAGGACCTCCGCGACGCCCTGGGCGACGACCGCTAGCCTGACCGGCCGATGAGCCCCCCTGTCAACAGGCCCTTCCCCTGCTTCATCGCCGATGCTCCGCAGGAGGGACGGCCCTACGGCCAGTGGGCGAAGCGCCTGGAGGCGGAGTTCGCGAAGGCGTGTGAGCCCCATGCCGATGAGGCGGGCGCGCCGCTCGACCCAGACACCGTCAGATGGTTCCCCGAGCGCGGCTGGGGCGGTCGGGTGTACGTCCCCTGCACCGGCCGGGCCACCGAGCCCACGGGCGGGCGCGAGCCGGAAGAGGGAGGAGGCGAGCCCGCGGACCCGGTGCTGGCCGAGTACTACGGCCATGTTTCCTTCCTGCGCCACGAGGATGGCGAGCCGGACGATCTGAGGGCGAGCGCCGACTTCACCGACGTCACTGCCGAGGACAATCCGGGCTGGAAGATCGACCTCTCGGACGAGGTGATCGGCACCTGGCGAGCCGAGGGGGACCGGGGCGGCGAGATCACCCTGGTGTGGGGCCTGCCGCTGGTGCGGGGGGCGGTCGCCGCAACCGCCGAGCTGGAGGGACAGGTCGTGGACCAGGCGCCTGTGCAGGATGGGCGCTTCACGCTGGTGGCCGTCGACGCCATCCGCGGGTTCGGCGACGAGATCTATCTGGAGATCCGCCTCTGGGACCGCACCCTGCGCGAGATCGCCACCGAGAGCCTGTACGCCTGACGAGGGCCCGCCTGACGGCTATGGCCAACGGCTCGTAACGACCTTCTTCTCAGTGAAGAACTCGACTCCATCGCGGCCGGTGGCGTGAAGATCGCCGTAGAAGGAGCCGCGCCAGCCGGCGAAGGGGAAGTAGGCGACCGGGGCGGGAACCGAGACGTTCACCCCGATCATCCCGGCCTGCGCTTCGCGCACGAACTTGCGGGCGGCACCGCCGTCCCGGGTGAAGATGGCCGCCGCGTTTCCGTACTCCGACGCGTTGATGGCGGCGATCGCACCATCCAGGTCCTCCGTTCGCTCCACGGCCAACAGGGGCCCGAAGATCTCCTCCCGGGCGAGCCTCATCTCGGGAGAGACGTGGTCGAACACGGTCGGCCCCAGGAAGAACCCGTCGCCCTCACCGCCGTTTCGCCCGTCGACGCAGAGGGTGGCCCCCTCCCGCTCGCCAAGCTCGATGTAGTCGGTGATGCGTTCGAGCGCCTCCGGCGTCGTCACCGGCGTGATCGTGCTGTCCGCGTCGGTGCCGGGCTCGGCGCCAGGCGCGACCCGAGCCTCGCGGGCCATGTGGGCAAGATCGGCGACCAGCTGATCGCCGATTGCGCCCACCCCCACCGCCACTGAGCCCGCCAGGCAGCGCTGGCCGGCGTTCGAGAAGGCGGAAGCGAACACGGCCGGGACCGCCTGGTCGAGATCCGCATCAGGCAGCACGACCAGATGGTTCTTGGCGCCTGCGAGCGCCTGGACCCGCTTGCCGCGGAGCCCGCAGCGCTCGTAGACCTTGCGTGCCACGGGAGCCGAGCCCACGAACGACACCGCCCGCACGGCCGGGTGATCGATCAGTGCCTCGACGGCGTGGCCGGCACCGTGAACAACGTTGAAGACGCCGTCTGGGAAGCCGGCCTCGGCGAACAGCTCGGCCAGCCGGTTTGCGGTCAACGGCGTGCGCTGGGAGGGCTTGAGGACGAATGTGTTGCCGGCCGCAATGGCGAGCGGCGCGAACCAAAGCGGGATCATCGCGGGGAAGTTGAAAGGGGTGATCCCGGAGCACACGCCGAGCGGGAAACGGTGCATCGAGACGTCGACGTCACGCGCGACCTGGTCGAGCGTCTCGCCCTTCATCAGCGTGGTCATCCCCGCAGCCAGCTCCACCACCTCGATTCCCCGTCTCACTTCGCCGCGCGCCTCGTCGACGTGCTTGCCGTTCTCGCGGGTCACCAGCTCGGCGAGCTCGTCGAGCGCCCGCTCGAGTAGCGCGTGGAGGCCGAACATCCGACGGGCGCGCCTCGTCACTGGCTCGTGCTGCCACGAGTCGAACGCCTCAGACGCCGCGCTCACCGCGTGGTCGACCTCGGACGGGCCCGACAGCGGCACTCGCCCGAGCACCTGTCCGGTGGCGGGGTCAGGGACGTCGAGCCACTCTTCGGTCTCGGCGTCGACCGCCCGCCCGCCCACGTAGTTCTGGATCTCGCGCACGCCGAGCCCTACCCGGCAACCACCCAGCCGCCATCCACGTGGATCACCTGGCCGGTGATGTAGCCGGCCCCGTCCGAGGCCAAGAAGAGGACGGTCTCGGCGATCTCCTCCGGCTTGCCGAACCGCTTCAGCGGATTCATGGCGATTGCTTCGTCGATGTGCTCGGGCGTGATTCCCCACTCGGTCTCCCACTCGCCTGAGATGGGCCCCGGGGCAAGCGCGTTCACGCGGATATCGGGCGCCAGGTCCCGGGCCAGCGTCGTGGTGAGGCCACGGATCGCTCCCTTCGCGGTCGAGTAGGTGACGGGAACGAAGTTGATCGCGTTGTCAGGGTTTATCCCATTCCCGTAGGTGCTCGAGAAGTTGACGATGGCACCGCCGCCACCTTCGAGCATCTTCGGCCTCACCGCGTGACACATCCGCATGGTTCCGATCACATCAACCTGAAGGAGGGCGCTCGCCGCAGCCGTGTCCAGCTCGCTGAATCTCACCGTGTCCGCCTCGTCCAGGCGGCCGGCGGCGTTGACCAGGACATCCAAGCGGCCGTAGCGCTCGACGACGTCGGCGACGAACGCGTCCACCGAGTCCCGATCCGTGACGTCGAGGTGGCCGGAGTGCGCCTGCCCGCCACTGCCTTCCAGCTCCGCTACCACCTCTCCGGCCTTGGAGCGAGAGGAGCGATAGCCGATCGCAACTGAGGCGCCCTCCAAACCGAAGCCTCTGGCAACGGTCCCACCAAGCGTCCCTCCGCCACCGGTAACCACCGCCACCCTTCCCTCGAAGCGCCGACCATCGTTCCACTGAGCGCCCATTTGGCTGAGTTAGGCCGCGGTCTCGCGGTTGGCAGCTTCCACCCCGGGCCGCGGGAAGGGCGTGCAGCCCTCCGGGTAGCGCTGGAAGTGGTCCTGATCCTCGGCCTCGGCCTCCCAGAAGGGGCCGGCCTCGCTGATCCTGGTCACGACCTTGCCGGGCCAGTGGCCCGAGGCATCGACGTCGGGGATCGTCTCCTCGGCGATTTGGCGCTGCTCGTCGGTGGTATAGAAGATCTCCGAGCGGTAGATGGAGCCGACGAGACGTTCGCCGAGGTCGGCTCGGTGAACCTGGAAGAAGTACTCGAGTAGGTCCCGATAAGAGATCCGCTCCGGGTCGAAGACGACCTCGACCGCTTCGGCGTGACCTCCAGGGTTCTCCTCTGTCGGGTCGTCGCCCTCGCCGCCGGTCCATCCCACGCGGGTGGAGATGACCCCGTCGGGGTGGCGCAGCAGTGGCTGCATGATCCAGTAGCACCCACCCGCGAGGATCGCGGTCTCGACGTTGTCGCTCATGGCCCCTTCCTTCCTTCGAGGTTGTGTTGAGACTAGCCTGCAGTTGAGCACAGCACGTAACCTGGTGGAACCGGGAGCTAACGCTCGAGGATCTCGTCTGGCGCTGCGATGAACTCGACTGGAATGGAGGCCGCAGATGAAGATGCGTGCAGCGGTGCTGGAGCAGTTCGGCCAGCCGCTTTCGATTGAGGAGGTCGAGCTGACCGAGCCGAAGCGGGGCGAGGCTCTGGTGCGGCTAGTCGCCTGCGGCGTCTGCCATACGGACCTCTACACCGCCTCCGGCGCCGACCCATCCGGCTATGCCCCGACCGTCCTCGGACACGAGGGCGCAGGGGTGGTCGAGGCGGTCGGTCCCGAGGTCGAATCGCTCGCCGTCGGCGACCACGTGGTGACCTTGTTCTCGCCGCAGTGCCGCGAATGCGTCCACTGCCGGGACGAGCGCACCAATCTCTGCCTTGCGATCCGAGAGCAGCAGAACAAGGGCTACCTGCCCGACGGCACGACGCGCCTGCGTCGCAACGGGGAGGAGATTCGCCACTTCATGGGCACCTCGACCTTCGCCGAGTACACGGTCATGCCCGAGATCGCGCTCGCGAAGGTGAGCCCAGAGGCGCCGCTCGATTGCGCGTGCCTGTTCGCCTGCGGCCTCTCGACCGGGCTCGGGGCGGCGATCAACACCGCCAAGGTTCGCGATGGCTCGACCTGCGTTGTCTTCGGCGCCGGGATGGTCGGCTTGGGCGCCGTGGCGGGCTGCCGACTCCAGGGTGCGGAGCGAATCATCTGCGTCGACCTATCGTCTGGCCGCCTCGAGCTCGCCCGTGGCCAGGGTGCCACCGAGACGATGATCGGCGGCGAGGACACGGTCGGGCGGATCCTCGAGCAGACCGGCGGCTTCGGCGCCGACTACACCTTCGAGGCGACGGGCAACGTCGCGGTCATGCGCCAGGCGGTCGAGTCAGCGCGGATGGGCTGGGGGCTGGCCACCGTCGCAGGGGTGGCGGGCAAGGGCGAGGTCCTCGACATCGTCCCTCGCCTCCTGATCACCGGCCGACGGGTGGCCGGCTCATCCTTTGGCGGCGTCAAGGGTCGTGATGGCGTGCCGCACCTGGTCGAGCGCTCCCTGGCCGGCGAGATCGACGTCGAGCCCTTCATCTCCCACCGGATCACGCTCGACGATGTCAATAGGGGCTTCGAGCTGATGGAGGCTCAGGATGGCATTCGGTCCGTGATCGAGTTCAACTGAGAGGAGACCAGGTGATCGTGCAGCGCGTCGAACAGGGGGATTGGCTCTCAAACGCCTACCTGATCGTTGACGAGATCGGCGGCACCGGTGTGCTCGTCGACTCGAACGGGGTCACGGACCCGCTCTGCGAGCGCGCCGAGCGCGAGGACACCGAGATCACCCACCTGTTGCTTACCCACCACCATTGGGATCACGTGGTCGGGGCCGAGCAGTTGGCACGGCGCTTCGATGTTCCCGTCGTCGCGCACGAGCTGACCGCCGAGCTCCTCGACGGAAAGGTGGACGAGACCTTTTCTCACGGTGACGTGATCGATACCGGGGACCTACGGATCTCGATCATCTACACACCGGGGCATTGCGCCGGTCACTGCGCCCTCGACTTCAACGGGACCGACTGCCTGACCGCGGATGTGATCTTCAAGGGCACCGTCGGTGGCACCAGGGCACCGGGGGCGACCGGGTTCGGGGATCTACGCGCCTCGATCATCGACAGGCTGATGAAGCTGCCGCCCGAGACGCGGATCCACCCCGGCCATCGCGAGCCATCGACCATCGGGACGGAATGGGAGCACAACCCCTTCATCCGGATCTGGCGCGGGCTCGACGCGGAGGGCTCGGAGGAATGCTCGGTCGGTCCCGCCGATGCCGACGAACGCGAGCCGGCGACCCTGATCCTCTGGGCCCCGGACTACGACGGCGGCAACAAGGCGTGGGTCCGATTCGAGGACGGAACCGATGCGATCGTCGGCGGCTCGCAAGTCGAGCGACCGGGCACTCGGTAGCCGTCACCGCACCGCACCGCGCCACGGCCACCCCATCGCCCTAGACTGACCGCTTCTGTACAACGGCTCGCGGTGCGACGTCCAGATCTCTCGCAGTGTCGCGTTGTGCAGGGCGAGAACGTCACCGTAGGCGTCGCCTAGCCGCTTCAGCAACGCTGTCGACCCCTCGATGTCGGTGAACAGGAGCGTGACCGTCCCGGTCGGGAGCTCGTCCCTGTCGCTCACGTTCCAAGCATCCCAGACGCCCCGCGTGCGCGCGTGGGGCTCGCTCTGTTGAGACCTGCCAGAGGAAGCTCTCAGGGACAACTCCTCAAAGAGTTCGACCGTGCAATTGATTGGGAAAATGAATCGTGATCCTGGCGAGAAGGCGTGCGTGCGTAGCCAGAGCCGGAGGTCCCCCAACTGGCCCAGCAGAGCCGTAATCTCCCAACTGGCCCCGATAGCTCAGTTGGATAGAGCGACTCCCTCCTAAGGAGTAGGCCGCAGGTTCGAATCCTGCTCGGGGCGTCGCATAGCCCAGCCGTTTAAGGCCCTTCCCGCATCAGCCGCCGTGGCCCAATAGTGGCCCAAACGACTCGGTCACGGGCTCGTGGGCGTCCTCGGGGGTCGGAGGTGCTCGGCGAGTAGGGGTCAGTCCGGCGGCATCTCGTCGAACTGAGGCGCGTCGTCCCCGATCTGGTGCCACCGGGCCTTGTATGCCACCTGCTGGTGGAAGCTCGGCTCGAGGTCCAGGTCGCCCATCAGCCCGGCGGCCACGAAGTACACCTCGCCGAGGTCGTCGTACAGGCTGGACCCGCAGTTGCTGCAAAAGTTGCGCGGTGCCAACTCGCTCCTATACGTCGTGACCAGGTCCTCGCCCTTGGTGAACCCGAAGTTCTCCTTGGCAACGACCACGCCCGCGAGGCTCGAGCCGGTCCACCGCTGGCAGCGAGTGCAGTGACAGTAACCCAGTGCTTGGGGATCTTGAACCTCGTACTCCACCGCGCCGCACAAGCAAGTTCCCTCAAGCGTTTCAGCCATCACGACCCCTTTTCAAGTTGCGCGTTGAACGATCCCCGCCACGCTACCACCGGCGGGCGCTGAGGTGGGCACCTCGGCGCATGTACGCATCCACAAGATGCGCCAAGCCACCCGGGCTGTGCACCATCGCTTCGCCAATACGAGGGCCCCTCGAAGCCGCCGGGCTGCGGGAGGAGTCGTAGACCTCACCGCCCTCGGCGTGGCCCGATAGTGGCCCAAACGTTGGCGGGGCGGGTCTGCGGGGACCTTCCGAGGATCGGATCTAGAAGGCCCGCAAACCGTGTCTACAAGTGGGATTCGTCGTCCTCCGTCGTCAAGCGTCGTTTTCGCCGGCACGCTCTCCTAAGGAGTAGGTCGCAGGTTCGAATCCTGCTCGGGGCGTCCAGCCCTCGCAGGAGCGAACATGCGACACCGCTCGCCCTCCGGGCTCGCTGAGGTTCGAATCCTGCTCGGGGCGTCCAGGCCGTCTCGAACTAGCTCGACCCCTCAGGCGGCGTCGGCGTGAAGCGCACCGGAAGGGTCTTGAGCTGGTTCACGAACATCGAGCGCGCCACGGTGGGCTCGCCGGCGAGCTCGAGGTCTCCGAAGCGGCGCAGGGTCTCGGTGAGCAGAAGCCTCAACTCGAGGCGAGCCAGTGCGGCGCCGAGGCAGAAATGGCGCCCGCCGGCCCCAAACGCCTGGTGGTCGGGGTTGCGGGTGACATCGAGGCGCTGCGCGTCCTCGTAGACCGCCTCGTCGCGATTGCCGGAGACGTACCAGAGGAGCACCTTGTCGCCCTCGCGGATCGTCTTGCCGTGCAGCTCGACCTCGCGGGTCGCGGTGCGACGGAAGTGGGCGAACGCCGGATACATCCGCGCCACCTCCTCGACGGCGCCGGGGATCAGCGACGGATCTTCGAGCAGGAGCTGCATCTGATCCGGGCGCTCCATCAGCCCCAGGACGCCGCTCGTGAAGACGGCCCGGGTGCTGTCGTTGCCGGCTGCGCCGAGCAGTCCAACGCCCATCCAGATCTCGGTGTCCGTCAGTTGCTCGCCGTCGACCTCCGCGTGGACGAGAACGCTGATCAGGTCATCGCTGGGAGTCGCCCGCCGGTCAGCGATGATCTCCATCGTCTCGTTCCAGGTGCGGGTCAGCATCTCCGCCAGCGCCTCCTCGCTGGGGCGCAGGTCATCGTCACCGAAGCCGAGCGCCATGTTGGTTTCCTCCATGTGGCGGCGGTCGTCCTCCTCCGGGGTGCCCAAAAACGAGCCGATCACGCGGGAGACCACCGGGCCCGCGACGTCGTTGACGAGGTCGCACTCGCCGCGCTCGGCGACTCGGTCTAGCTTCCGGTTGACGATGGCCCTGATCCGCTCGGTGTGCTCGGCGATGCGCTTCGGGGTGAACCCGCGCTGAAACAGCGCCTTAAGGCGGTCGTGTCGGGGCGGGTCCATCGAGATCATCTGCTGGCGCTGCGCCTCGAGTGGGATTCCGAAATCATCGAGGACGAGGACCCCACCGAGCTCCGAGGAGAAGGTCTCGTGGTCGAGGCTGATCTCGCGGAGATCGGCCGCCCGGGTGATCGACCAGAAGCCGGCCTCGTCGGGGTGACTGTCGAGCGGGCTCCAGTGGATTGGCGCCTCCCGCCGCAGGCGGGTGAACAGATCATGAGGGGGCCCCTGCTCCCAGAGGGCGAGGTCGCCAAGGTCGAGCCGGTCGAGGTCCTGTTCGGCGATCACGGTCATGTTCGTCCTCTCCTTTTGCCGCGCCGAGCGCGCCGAGGCGGCGCTTTTCGGCAATACTACAGGTGTAGTGACAACGACGCTGACAGCGCAACCGAAGGTCGCGGACCGCCGCGAGCTGATCGTTGATGCGGCGCTGAGAGTGCTCGAGGCCGAGGGGGGCCGGGGGCTCACCCACCGCGCCGTGGATCGCCATGCCGGGTTGCCCGAGGGCTCGACGAGCAACTACTTCCCCACCCGCGAGGCGCTGCTGACCGCGGCGATGCTGCGCATCGTTGAGTTCGACCAGCCGGCCGTGCGCCAGATGGAGGACCTCGTCCCCGGCGGTCCCTACGAGCCCCGCCGGGCTGCGGAGTTGGTCGCCGAGATCATCCGCGGGACGCTCTCGCCGGATCGGGCTTGGCTGGCCGTCGCCCGCTACGAGCTGGTCCTGGAGGCCCGACGCCGTCCGCAGTTCCGGGCAGCGTTCAACAGTGTCCGCCGCGAGTTCCTGCTTCTCACCGAGCAACTCCTGCCGGCCGCCGGTTGCACGCAGCCTCGCGAGCACGCGCCGGAGCTCCTCGCCCTGCTCGACGGCCTGCTCGTGAACCAGCTCTTCCAGCCCGCGACGGTGCTGTCGGAGGCGGAGATGGTCGACTACCTGGAGCGCTTCTTCGTTTCCTGTTAGGCGCTCGCAGTTCCGAGAGAGCGCCGATTTGGCGCTGATAGTGGGTAATGGGTCCCTCGTCCAATTCAGCACAAGCGGCCCCTCGCCGTGGGAGACTTCCACCGTGAGCAGGGAGTGGAGAGCGCTTGCAATGGCGCTGGCGATGGCGCTGGCCGTGACGGTGGCCCTGAATGTCGCCGGCTGCGGCGGGGGCGAGGACACCACGTCCCCACCGGCCGAAACGTCGCAGCCGCTCCCCAAGCTGCCGCAGGGCTGGCAAGTCCACCGGGACCCCGCGATCGGCTACGCGATCGGGATTCCGCGTCACTGGCAGGTGAGCAGGAGCAACGAGGCCGGCGTCGAGGCCTCCCTGATCCGCTCGGCGGACCACCTGGTCGCCGTGACGGTCGTGGCCGCCCGTGACAGCGAGGCGCTGGACGTGCCGCTTGACGAGTTCGCCACCGCCGCCCTGGCTGCCCTGCCGGGATTCGACAGCCAGCTCGAGCCCAGTGACCCGCGGCAGTTCCAAGGGACCCCCTTCGACGCCGTCTCCACGACGGCCACTGGGACCACCAAGGCGAGAGGGATCAAGGAGCGAACCACGCTGCTCGTACTGCGGCGAGAGGACGTCGTCAACTACACCGCGGCGATCGTCGAGAACGCCCGGCAGAAGAAGTCGGTGAAGGACCGAGCGTTGGCTCTGGAGATGATGCGTACGCTGCGTGACCTGCCGCCCGAATCGCAATAGGCGGGAAGCCGGTTGGGCTATCGGTCCCGGTCGGGACGGTCCGGATAGAGCTCGTCGATCGTGACGAGCGCCTTGAACGGCGCACCGGCCGCCTCGGCGATCGCCTCCCCGCCGCCGGCGAGCCGATCGACGACGCACACAGCCGCGGCCACCTCGAGCCCCTCGGCGCGCATCCGCTCGATCGCCGACACAGTCGAGCGCCCGGTGGTCACCGTGTCCTCCACCACGAGGCAGCGAGCGCCGGCCTCCACCGGTCCCTCGATCCACCGTTGAAGGCCGTGCTGCTTGCGGTCATTGCGGACGAAGAAGCCGACCAGTCCCGCGCCGTCCGGCACCGCGATCGCGGCGCAGGCCAGCGGGATCGCCGCCATCACGGGACCCCCGACGGCGGCGGCGGCGGATTCCCGTGCCGCCAACGCGAGCAGCTCGCCGACGGCACGGAAGCCCGGCGGACGCAGGAGCGCACGTCGCGCGTCCACGTAGTAAGAGGCGCGCTGACCGCTCGACAACGTCACCTCGCCGATCACGAGAGCATGCTCCCGAAGCTCAGCCAGGAGCGTTGCGCGGGCCAAGTCGCCGGAGTTGTTCCTAGCCGTAGACGTAGATCGACATCCCGAGCCGGACCCAGTTGTAGATGAATTTCGACAGGGGGATCGGGTTTCGAACACATCCGTGGCTGGCCGGATAGGTCGGGACCGAGTGGTAGCCGTGGGTCGCGTATCCACCGCGGAAGTAGACCGAGTAGTACATGCCCGATGAGTTGAAGCCGGCTTGGCGGCTGTAGAAACGGAAGTGGCCGCGGATCGTTGGCGTCGCCGGCGCCCCGGTCGAGACGGGGATCGTGTACTGAGGCTTGCCCTTGTTGGCCAGCACCATCACCTGGCGCGAGATGTCGACCTCCACATGCTTGCCGGCCCCCGGATACTTGAGGTGGAAGCTCCCTCCGCCGTCGGCGAGCTTCTTGAAAATCCCCGCGCTGGCGTTCGAGGTGCGTTTCATCCCGTTCGTCTTCCGGAACGCCAGCACCGCGTATTCGGTCCTGTTGCTGTAGCGCTTGCCGTGAGTCGAGTAGTAGCCCTCGCGGAGCAGCAGCCGATTGAAGATCCGGACGGTGCTGTTGCTGTCACCCGGATCGAGGTCCGGGAAGGTGATGTGGAAGCTGGGTGAGCGGGCGGTGGCGCTGCGCTGCTGGCCGCTGCGAAGGTGGCTGGCGACGATCCGATAACCCGCTGGCTTGACCAGTGCCGGGGAGCGGAACCGGTAGTGCCCGGCGTTCTGGCCGCGGGCGCGCCTTGTCTTGGGGTTGAGCTTCTGGATCACGTGGCCGTGGCGAAGGAGCTTCACCTGAACGTGCTGGCCCGGCACGAACGGACGCAGGTAGCCCACTACGCGGACCCGCTTGCCCACCTTCACCTTGCCGTGACGGGTCCCGTGCAGGTGCGCGCTCAGATGGGCTGGTTTCAGCGCCTTTGAGCCGTGGGCGGGTTCG
Source organism: Solirubrobacterales bacterium (assembly GCA_035573435.1). Taxonomy (GTDB): domain Bacteria; phylum Actinomycetota; class Thermoleophilia; order Solirubrobacterales; family 70-9; genus AC-56. The sequence goes on along the minus strand of DATMZR010000012.1, from coordinate 201,638 downwards.
ACGGGGACGGAGCCGGTCCCGTCGCCTCCAGCCAGGGCCGAGGTCGGACCTATGGCGAGGGCCGCCGGCACCGCGACGAATAGAGCCATCGATCGCCGGCGCGTCACGGCGGGCATTTTGCCATGGGGTCAGGCCGGTTAAAAGGGGATCACGACGTCAGGATCGCGAACGCCAGGGCGTTGTTGACGGCGTGCACCGCGATGGTGGGGTAGATGGAGCCGGTCTCCTCGTACAGCCAGGCGAGGGCGAAGCCAAACAGGGCGAGCTGCGGAACCACGCCGACGCTGTCCGCTCCCGTGAAGTGAAACAGCCCGAAGATGACGCCTGAGAGGACCGCCGCGACCGGAAACGACAGGCGGTGCCTCAGCCCGCCGAAGATGAACCCTCGAAAGAAGATTTCCTCCGAGATCGGGGCGGCGACCACGATCAGCGCCCCTGCCGCAATCGTTCCAAAGGCGCTATCGCCGAAGCCCAGGTCGCGGGTGACGTCCTCTTGATGAGGGTGGACGATGGACGAATAGACCAGGGCGATGACGACGTAGCCGAGATAAGCGGCCGCCGCCATCCCGAACGGAGACCGGAGGGGGCGCCTGAGCCCGAGCGCCTGCGAGGAGGCGACGCCGCCCCCTTTGCCCCCGGCGACGGCGAAGGCGATCCCGACCAGCGTCACCGCCAGCATGGCCTGAGTGACCAGCCTCGCCGCCAGCGAGTCGAGATTGGGGTCGAACGCGGACACCACCCCCACCTCGAAGATGGTGGTCAGGAGCAGCGCCCCGATCCCGGCGGCCACCCGTCCCGGTCCCCAGGCGCGCGCCTGATCGTCGGCAGGCCCGCTCCACCCGGTGCCGGCGTACGGCGGCTCGCCAGTTGGAGATTCGGAGTCGCTCACAGGCCGAGATAGTGCCGGATCGCCTGGAGCGAATCGATGTCCGCTCCGCCCCCGCGATCGATCAACAGGGCGGGGATGCCGGCGGCGCTCGCCGCGGCAAGGTCTTCGGCCGGCGTATCGCCGACGTAGAGCGCCTCACTGGGGGTGCAGCCCGCCAGTTCCAGGGCCGGCGCAAAGATCGCTGGGTTCGGCTTGCGCGCTCCGACCTGAGCCGAGGTGACGACCCCGTCGAGCGCGCCGTCCAGCCCGCACCGTTCGAGCACCTGCGGCAGGGAGACGTCCCAGTTCGACACGCACACCAGCTTCAAGCCGAGATCGCGGAGCTCGGCCAGCGCCGGCGCCGCGTCGGGATACGCCCGGAAACGGATCGTGGACATCATGGTCTCCACCGAGATCCGTTGTCCCAGCGCCTCGGAGAGGACCGTGGCGCAGCGCGCGCGCAGCTCTGCCAGCGAGCCGGGGTCCCGCCCCTCGTGGCTGTGGTCCCTGTAGTAGTCCATCTCGGCCCGCACCGCCTCCACCAGCCGCTCGTCCGGCTCGACGCCCAGCGCCTCCGCCAGGTGGACCCATGGGGGCTCCAGCTCGACCAGGGTGCCGAGCGCGTCCAAGAGAACGGCGCGCGTCGCGGGCATGCAGCCATTCTCACGGAGGAACCCGCCCAAGCGGGCGCGAAGGGAACCCAGATGGTGAGCGCCGACTTCTGTGAGAGTCACGGGCTGTGATTCCTGTAGCGAGCTTTTGGAGCGAGCACAGCAACCTGATCTCGGCCGTGGTGACGATGGCGGTGGCGATCGCGGTCGCGTTCGCGGTCGACCGCCTGGCGATCGCCAGGGCCGGCCACGTGGCCGCCAAGGTGGGCGAGGGGCCGCTATCGCGGACGGCACAGACAAGGCTCCGGCTCGTCCGTCGCTTGCTCTTCGTGACCATCCTGGTCATCGGCGCCGCACTGGCCCTGAGCCGCTTCGCGCAGTTCGAGCGCCTCGCGACCGGAATCCTCGCCTCCAGCGCCGTCCTCGGTCTGGTGATCGGCTTCGCCGCCCGCCAAACCCTGGCCAACCTCGTCGCCGGGATCCTGCTCGCCGTCACCCAGCCGATCCGCATCGGCGACACGGTCACGATCGGGGAGGACAGCGGCCGGGTCGACGACCTGACGCTTTCCTACACCTTCCTCGACCCCGGCGACGGGCGTCTGATGGTGGTTCCGAACGAGATGGTCGTGACCACCATCCTCTTCAACCACTCGACGGGCGACCGGACGGCGCCGGCCACGGTCTCGGTCTGGGTTCCGCCGGCCGCCGATCTGGACCACGCCCGCGAGGTGCTGAAGCCGGCAGGCGCCGCGGAGGTGACCGTCGCCGAGATGACCCCCGAGGGGGTGCGGATTGAGCTCAAGGGGCCGCGCGACAGCGAGCGCACGCAGGTGGGCGACGAGGAGGCCGAGCTTCGCGAGAACGCTCACGAGGCGCTGCGCAAGGCGGGCCTGCTCGAACAGCCGTTTGGCGGCTAGGCGAGCCGACCCGGATACCCTTTCATCCAGAGGCGAATGACTCTACGAGCGCGCAAGAGGTACCGTCGCTCGAGGGGGTCGGCGCCCAGGAAGCTCCTGGTGGGGCTGGGCGTCGTGGTCGCCGCGATGGCCATCCTCGTGACCGGGGTGGGCATCTGGGTGCTGAGCGTCCGGGCCGATACCCCCCCGCTCGACCAGTTGAAGCCTGTCAAGGAGGGCTCCAACTCGGTCGTCTTCGCGGCCGACGGCAGCCGCCTGGGTTACATCCAGTCGGACACGATCCGGCATCCCGTGTCCGCCAAGAAGATCCCCCAGCTGCTCGACCACGCAACGGTTGCGATCGAGGATGAGCATTTCTACGAGCACGAAGGGATCGACTACGGGGCGATCGTGCGCGCGGGCTGGGAGGACCTGAAGGCCGGCGAGGCGGTTCAGGGTGGGTCGACAATCACGCAGCAGCTGGTCCGCAATCTCTACATCGCCGATCCGGAGGAGACGATCGAGCGGAAGATCCGTGAGGCGACCTGGGCCGAGGAGTACGAGCAGGAGTACTCGAAGACGCAGATCCTCACGAAATACTTGAACACCGCCTCGTACGGGACCACCGACGGTCGCACCGCGGTCGGGGTCCAGGCCGCCGCCGAGACGTATTTCTCGAAGCCGGTGACGGCCCTCGACCTGCCCGAGGCGGCGCTGATTGCCGGGCTGCCGCAGGCGCCCTCCGAGTACAACCCGTTCCTGAACCCGAAGGGCGCGGTGGAGCGACGCAACGACGTGCTCCGGGCTATGGCGAAGCAGGGCTACATCACCCACAGCGAGTACGAGCAGGCGCTCCAGGCGGGACTCGAGCTCGATCGCGGCCACAAGTACGAAACCATCCGGGAGCCCTACTTCTTCGACTACGTCACCCAGGAGCTGATCGACAAGTACGGGGTGAACACAGTCCGAAACGGGGGCCTGAAGGTCTATACGACGATCAATCCCACGCTTCAGGCCGCCGCCCACCGCGCGATCCTGAGCCATTGGAGTGACCCCAGCGGCCCGGCCTCGGCGCTCGTCTCGATCGATCCGTCCAACGGCCACATCGTCGCGATGGCCTCGTCGGGCAGCTTCGCGACCAGCCAGTTCAACCTGGCGGCAGAAGGGCACCGGCAGGCCGGCTCCTCGTTCAAGCCGTTCGTGCTCACGGCGGCGGTCCGTCAGGGCATGGACCCCGACACCACCTACTACTCGGGCAGGGCGCCGGTCACCCTGAAGCTGGATGACGGGATCACGACCTGGACCGTGAACAACGCCGAGGGAAGCGGGGGAACGATGAGCGTCCGCGACGCCACCGTACACTCGGTGAACGCGGTCTTCGCCCAGCTGGACCTGGACGTCGGGCCCGACGAGGTTCGCCAGACGGCCTATGACATGGGGATCACCACCCACCTCGACGGGTTCCCGGCAGAGGGCATCGGAGGCCTCAGGATCGGGGTTACGCCACTGGAGATGTCGAATGCCTATGCCACGCTTGCCAGCGGCGGCATCCGCAACACGGCAACGGCCATCAGCAAGGTCGAGTTCCCGAACGGCGACACAGACGTGCCGACCGAGGAAGAGCGGACGCGTGCCTTTTCCGACGGGATCGCCTATGAGGTCACCGACGTTCTGAAGGGCGTCATCACCTCAGGGACCGGGACGGCGGCAAGCATCGGTTGCGAAGGCGAGGCAGGGAAGACGGGCACCACCGACGACTACACCGACGCGTGGTTCGTCGGCTATACGCCGAAGTTCTCGACCGCGGTCTGGGTCGGGTATCCGGATGCCAGGACGTCGATGGGCTCCGGCGCCTATGGCGGAACCTATGCGGCCCCGGTCTGGCACGACTATATGCTGGCCGCCCAGGGCAAAGACTGCCCCGACTTCCCGGCGCCCGAGAACCCGGTCGACTTCTCGAGCTGGAGCGGCTCGCACGCCGTCAGCGCGCGCAGCACCACCCCGGGCTACGGAGGCACCGTCAAACCCGGGCCCCCCTCGGCCGTGCGCCCCTCGGCTCCGTCCAACGGCACCCAGCCTTCCGGCGGGGCGAACGGCCAGTACCCGCCCGACCTGTACGCGCCAGGCGCCGGGCAGGGCCCCGCGCCGGCCCCGGGCGGTGGTGGAGGACACCCTGGTGGCCCCCGAGGAGGCGGCGGGACCGGAGGCGCGCCCTGAGAGCCACTTGGGCGTGGACGAGTTCGACCTGATTGCGCGGCTGGTGGAGACGGTCGCCGATGCCCGCGGGGAGCAACCCTCTGCCGGCCGGGTGGAGGTCGCGGTCCCGAGCGGGGATGACGCCGCGGTCACGGTGCCGAGTGGCGCCACGGCGACCTCGGTGGACTCGCTCGTCGACGGTGTCCACTTTCGGCGCAAGACCACGCCCCTCCGGTCGGTGGGGCGAAAGGCGCTGGCGGTGGCCCTCTCCGATCTCGCTGCGATGGGCGCCATGCCGGGTGAGGCGTACGTGCAGCTCGGGGTTCCAGACGATCTCGATCAGGCAGGTTGCCTGGAGCTCGGCGAGGGGCTCGCGCAGGTGGCCGCCGAACACGACGTCGCGGTGCTGGGCGGCGACGTCACGCGCGCCCCCGTTCTGTGGGTCGGGATCACCGTGGTCGGCCACGCCGACTCGGCCGAGCAGCTGGTGATTCGCGGCGGCGCCCATCCCGGCGACCTGCTGGCCGTCACCGGGGAGCTCGGGGGCGCGGCGGCCGGCCTCTTGATCCTCGAGCGTCCTGAGCTCGCGGGCGTCGTCGGGGAGGAGATCGCCGATCGCCTGCGGCGGCGCCAGCTGGAGCCGCGTCCGCGAATGGCCGCCGGTCATGCTCTCGCGGTGACGGGGGCGAGCGCGATGATCGACCTGAGCGACGGCCTGGGTGGCGACGCCGAGCACCTCGCGGCCGCGAGCGGCGTCAGGCTTGCGATCGAGCTGGAACGGCTGCCGGTTCAGGCCGGCGTCCGCGAGGTGGCGGCCGCCGTGGGAGTCGACACGCACGACCTGGCCGCGGGCCGGGGGGAGGACTACGAGCTACTGGTCGCGCTGCCGGCTGCGCACGCGGCGCAAGCGAGCGCCGAGGTCATGGCGACCGGCTCCACGCTTACCCGAATCGGGACGGTGGAGGAGGGGGACGGGGTTGCGCTGCGCGCTGCCGACGGCTCGAGTCTCGAGCCGGTCGGCTTCGATCAGCTTCGGCCGCTCTAGGGAATCAGCCTTGGTGGCGAACCACGCGCGGCTGGCCGGCTCGTTCCGTCGAATACGAGACGAGCGCCCGGCGGCTGAGGCTGGCCAATTGCAGCTTGAACAGCATCTCCCGGGCGACGGCATCCGCGTTCACGTGGTAGTCGCCCACTGCGAACTGTTGCTTTAGTCGCGTCACTCTTTCGCCTTGTGGATTCGTGGGCGGGTCTATGTCGGAGGGTAGGAACGCCCGCCCTTTCATTCTCTGTCCATTAGATCGTCATCCGGGCCTTACGGCGGGATCGTAGATGCGTCCAGGCCGCCTGACTCTCGCCGGACGGATGGCCAGCGCCGCCAGCCCCACCAGAGAGCCTCCCAAGAGGCAGAGGGCGACCATCTCGACGAAGCCGATCTGGCCGGCCCCCACCATCAAGAGGAGGTGCCAGGGCGCGGTCGGCCCCAGGTCGAGCCTCCCGGCGAGGACGAGGGTCGCCGCCACGATGGGCAGTAGCGAAAGGGCCATCGCACCCAGTGTCAGCGGCGAGTGGAGGGGGCCGAAGCGGCGTGCGCCGAGCAGCCACACATGGGCCACCGGGACCAACAGCAGCGCGAGGAATGGATTGGCGAGCCAGGCGACCAGCACCGCGAACGCCGACACCACCCCGAGCGAGGCGGCGGTGACCTCATGGGGCAGCTCTGGAGGCAGGCGCCAGTCCCGGATCGCGTAGTAGCCCGCTCCGATCACGGCCGCCAGCAACATCATGGCGACGATCTGTCCAGCTCCGACCCGGAAGCGATTGGGATCGAAGGGAAACTCCGGCCTGGCGATGATCCCGGAGAGGGCGAGCAGGTAGAGCGCGAACAGGGCGGCGAGCAGAGGCAGCGACCTGGACACGGACCAGGCGAGCGCCGAGCCCGGTCGTGCCCCACGCCGCGACGCCTCCCGCACCGCGTCCAGCGAGGCGAGTCCTGCGGGAAGAAGCAGCGTCAGCGCCAGCAGCGCCAGGGCCCAGCCCGGGACCAGGTTGCCCGCCAGGGTCAGATAGGTGGCCGGACCATGTTCCGGGGGCGCCGAGGCGGCATCGAGAGTCGCCACCAGGAGCAGCGCGGTCCGCCCCAGGTCCCCCAGCGTCTGAGGCGAGAGGTCATCCGGTTGATCGTCGGCGACGGGTACCGGAGGCTCTCCGGCGGAGGAGAGGCCGACGGCGTCGATGCCGCGCTGGATCAGAACCGCTTGTTCCCCGAGTCCACTGGGGAGTGCCAGCCGCGACAGCTCTCCGAACACGCCGTCCAGTTCCGGCTTGCGTCCCGTCTGCTCCGTAAGAGCGCGCTCCGCGGTGCGCACGAGCTGGGCGGACGGGCTTTGCGAGCCGTCCGAGGCATCGAGCAGCGAGGGCTCGCGGGGAGCGGACGAGCCAGGCTGCCACAGCACCACCGCGCCATCGATCAGATCCCGATCCGCGTAGTGCTCCGCGAACTCGCGAGCACCGGCCGCACCGTCGCTGCCGCCATCGGTCGAGACGAAAACCAGTGTCTTCGTGTGGTTCGAGGTGCGGAGCTTGTCGACGAGCTCGAGCAGGGTGGCGGTGGCGGCGGCGCTCGAGACCGCACCTGGACCGCTCGCCGAGTCCCGCGCTGCGATCACGACGACGCTGTGAGCGGACTCACCGGGCAGTGTCAGGATCAGGTTGCGAAGCTCGACCTGGTCCCCGTCGAAGCTGTGCTCGAACCGCTGTTCGGCGAACTGGCCTTCGGGGACGCCCTCGAACTGCTTCGCGACCATGTCGGCCACGGCTGCGTCCCCCTCGCCCCCCGGTGTGCGGGAAGGCGCCGTGGTCACGATCTGGCGATCGATCCTGGCCGCTGCGTGCTGGTCGAACTCCGCCGAGGCGACCACCGGCGGCAGCGGCGCGGGTCGGGCCTGGAGCGAGAACAACAGCACTACGACGGCCGCCAGCGCGGGCGCGAACGCGGCACGGTAGATGCGAAAGCTGGTCACAGCGCCGACGCAAAGTACCTTTTGCAAATGGCCGAGGGATCGGCTCGCATCCTGCTCGTCGACGACGAGGAGTCGGTGCAGACCCTGCTCGCGTATCCGCTCCGCAAGGACGGCTTCGAGGTCGTGGCGGCGGGCAATGGCCGCGAGGCGCTCGACCGCTTCGCAGAGCAGCGATTCGATCTGGTCGTTCTCGACATCATGCTGCCAGGCGTGGATGGGATCGAGGTGTGCCGGCGCATGCGCAGCCGCAGCCAGGTGCCGATCATCATGCTCACCGCCAAGGACGACGAGATCGACAAGGTGCTCGGCCTCGAGATGGGCGCCGACGACTACATCACGAAGCCGTTCTCGGTCCGCGAGTTCCGAAGCCGTGTCCGAGCGGTGCTGCGTCGGGCAGAGATGCTGGGCGGGCGACCGGGCGCCGACGAGCCGATCGTCGCCCGTGACCTCCGGATCGACTTCGAGCGGCGGACCGTCAGCATGCGTACAGAGCAGCCGCGCCTCACCTATGTGGAGTTCGAGATCCTCGCCGCGCTCGCGCGCTCGCCCGGACGGGTGCAAACGAGGGAGATGCTGCTGGAGCAGGTGTGGGGAGACTCGGCCTACCGCGACCCCCGCACGATCGACGTCCATATCCGGCACCTGCGCGAGAAGCTCGAGCGCGACCCGCGCGCCCCCGAGTACCTGTTCACGGTCCGTGGGGTCGGCTATCGCTTCCGCGACCGGGACGAATGAGCCGCACCCGCAGTCGCCTCGCGGCGCTCTTCTTCGTAGCTGCCGCGACGGCCATCGCGTTGATCAACGTGTACGCCGGGTTGATCGCCGCGACGGCGCTGGCGGTGGGCTGGATCGTCGCCAGAGGCCACGCGAGGCGGCTCCGGCGCCTGAAGGCTGCCGCGCAGAAGGTGGCCGAGGGAAACTTCTCGACCCCGATCCCGGACCAGGGAGCGGACGAGGTGGGCCAGCTGGCGAGGACTCTCAACGAGATGCAGCAGCGGCTCGCCCGACTCGACCATGCTCGCAAGGAGTTCATCGCCACCGCCTCGCACGAGCTGCGCACGCCGATCTTCTCGCTCGGGGGCTTCGTGGAGCTGCTCGACGAGGAGGAGCCCGACCCCTCGGCGAGGCAGGAGTTCGTGCGAACGATGCGCGAACAGGTGGCGCGACTGACCAAGCTCACCGCGGACCTCCTGGACCTTTCCAAGCTGGACGCCGACGTGCTCGAGATCAACCCCGAGCGGGTGGACCTGAGCGAGCTCGCGGGAAGGATCGCGGCGGAGTTCGGGCCGGCCGCCGAGCGGCACGGTCCCGCGATCGAAGTCAACGGCGACCGTGCCGCAGTGGCCCTGGCCGACCCCGATCGGGTCGCGCAGATCATGCGTATCCTGGTTGACAATGCGCTCACCCACACGCCGCCGGGAACCTCGATCTCGATCGACGCCGATCGCCGCGACCGCGACGCGAGCCTGGTGGTCAGAGACGACGGCCCCGGCATCGACCCGTTTGCACACGCACGAGTCTTCGACCGCTTCTACACGGGCGATCGGGTGAGCGGCTCGGGGCTGGGCCTGGCGATCGCAAGCGAGCTCGCCGTACTGATGGACGGCGAGTTGGCGCTCGCGTCGCATCCCGGGCACACGGAGTTCACGCTGCGCCTGCCGATCGGCGGATCCGAGGGGCACACCGCGTGAGCCGGGCCGCGGCCGGGCTGGGCGCGCTTCTGGCGACCGCGGCGCTGGCGCTTGGCGCCTGCGGCGGGGACAATTCCGGCACGGCCGGTTCGAACATCGCAGGCTCTTCCGAGGGCCCCCGGAGGACCGTGGTCGTCCAGGCTCGCAATGGTGCCTTCGATCCGGCGGCCGTCTACCAGCAGGCCGCTCCGGGGGTGGTCACGATCCGTTCGATCTTCTCGGGCGGCGGGACCAGCCTGCTCGGAGGCGGCGGGAGATCGGCGGCGCAGGGATCGGGCTTCGTGATCTCCGACTCGGGCGAGATCGCCACGAACGCCCACGTGGTCACCGACGGATCGGCTGGGGGCGGTTCGATCCACGAGGCGAAGGAGGTCTACGTCCAGTTTGCGGACCGCAACCAGGTTGCTGCCGACATCGTCGGCTTCGACCCCCACGCCGACGTGGCGCTCCTGAAGATCGACCCGGAGGGGCTCGACCTGAGCCCCCTTCGGCTGGCGACCAGCGAGGGGGTCGAGGTCGGACAGCCGGTCGCCGCGATCGGCAGCCCGTTCGGAGAGGACCAGTCGCTCTCGGTGGGCGTCGTCTCGGCGACGAATCGCTCCATCCAGTCGCTGACCGAGTTTCAGATCGATGGGGCGATCCAGACGGACGCCTCGATCAATCCCGGCAACTCGGGAGGCCCGCTGCTCGATGCCGAGGGCCGCGTGATCGGCATCGACCAGCAGATCAATACGACTTCGGGCGGCAACGAGGGCGTCGGCTTCGCCGTCCCGGTTGCCCTCGTCGCGCGGTCCATCGATCAGCTCCGTGAGAACGGCACCGTCAAGTACGCCTACATCGGGGTCACGACCCAGTCGCTCTACCCGCAGCTCGCCGATCGGCTGGGGCTGGACACCGATACAGGTGCGCTGGTGACCAAGGTGGTGGGGGGGAGCCCAGCCGCCGACGCTGGGCTGGAGGCGGGAAAGCAGGAGATCGAGTTCCAGGGCCTCAAGGCGGTGGCCGGAGGCGACGTGATCGTCGCCGTCGACGGCGACAAGATCGTGCGCGAGACCGACCTCCCGAAGCTGATCGCCCAGCACGAGCCCGGCGACACCGTGACGGTGGAGGTCATCCGCGACGGGGAGACTCGGAACATCGACGTGAAGCTGGGCGAACGGCCGGACAGCGTTCGCTAGCCGGGCGGGCCCGGATCTGCGATGCCGACCTCGGGATCACCGCGTGAGCTTGTGCTCGAGCTCGCCGCGGCCCTGCGCGACGAGGTTGCGCCAGGGCTGGGAGATCACGCAGGCCGCGCTCACAGCGGGGCCGGAAAGGGCGGCGACATCACGTTCGCGATCGATGAGCAGGCGGAGGCATTCACCGAGAGCTTCCTCGCCGAGCGGGCGCCGGACGTTGCCTTCTACTCGGAGGACCGGGGGCTGGTGGCGCCGCAGGCGGGCGCTGACTGGGTCCTGGTGGTCGACCCGATCGACGGCACGCGGCCGGCGATGGCGGGGCTCGAGGCAGCGTGCGTCTCGGTGGCCGCGGCGCGGTTGGAACCCGAGCGCGAGACCCGGATGGGCGATGTGGTCACGGGTTGCGTGGTCGAGATCAAGTCCGGACGCGTCTTCGTGGCCCGGCGCGGCGACGGCCTCGAGCCGGGGCCGTCACTGTCGGCGACTCGAGAGCTGTCCCGCATGTTCTGGGCCTACGGCCTTCGCGGCCGCCCGGTGCGGGCGATCGCCGAGGTGCTCGGGGAGTTGATCGACTCATCCTCCGTGGGCGGGGGCACATTCGACCTCGGCTCGGCCACCTACGACATGACCCGGATCGTGACCGGCCAGCTCGACGCCTACATCGAGCCGGGCCCCAGGATTGTGAGCGACGTACCGGGAATGCGCGAGGAGTTCGAACGGGTGGGGAACGGCGCGGTGCTCAACAACTCCCCCTACGACCTGGCCGCGGCCGCGCTGATCCTCGAGGAGGCCGGTGCGGTGGTCACGGACGCGTACGGCGCACCGCTGGCGGAGCGCCGGCTGCTCGGCTCGGGAGCGGAGTTTCAGATCTCCTGCGTGGCCGCGGCGAACCAGGAGCTGCACGCGGCAATACTCCGCGAGCTCGACCTCGGAATCCAGCGTCTCGCCCGCATCACCTCGTCCTAACCGGGAGAGCCGCCGGTATGTTCCCTCCGAATGCTGCAGGAAGTTGCTCTCGGTGAGCGGTCACTGGCGGACTACACCCATCTGGTTGGGCGCGGCCTGATCGAGGAGATTCGCGGGCTTGCGGAGCCGCTGGCCGGCAAGCGGGTGCTGCACGTGAGCGCGACGGCGTTCGGAGGCGGTGTCTCGGAGATCCTCTACACGATGGTCCCGTTGATGCGGGACGTCGGTCTAGACGTGCACTGGCGGGTGATTCTCGGGCGCGAGGAGTTCTTCAACGTCACCAAGCTCATGCACAACTCGCTCCAGGGCGATTCGCAGACGATCTCCGACCAGCAGTGGGAGGTGTTCGAGGCCTACAACGCGATGAACGCCCAGAGCCTTGACGACGAGTGGGACACGATCATCGTCCATGACCCTCAGCCCGCGGCGCTGCGCGCAAATGCCGCCAAGCGAGCCAAGTTGTGGATCTGGCGTTGCCACATCGACTTGTCGACGCCAAACCCCGAGACCTTGGCCCACCTGTTGCCTCTGCTGAACGAGTACGACACCACGGTCTGGCACCTCCAGGAGTACGTCCCGAGCGGCTTGGACGGGAACCGGCCCCGGATCATCCCGCCGGCGATCGACCCGCTGTCGCCCAAGAACATGGCGCTCTCCCCCGAGGACGCGGCCTTTGTCTGCCAGCAGTTCGGGATCGACGTCGAGCGTCCGCTGATCTGCCAGGTGTCGCGCTTCGACCCCTGGAAGGATCCGATCGGCGTCATCGACGCCTTCCGGCTGGTGCGCGAGGAACTGCCCGAGGTGCAGCTGGCGCTGGTCGGCTCCATGGCCACCGACGACCCGGAGGGCTGGGAGTTCTTCCACGAAACGTTCAGCTACGCGGACGGGGATCCCGACATCAAGATCCTCAACAACCTCAACAATGTCGGGGCAATCGAGGTCAACGCCTTTCAGTCGCAGGCCGACGTGGTGATGCAGAAGTCGCTGCGCGAGGGGTTCGGGCTCACCGTGACCGAGGCGCTGTGGAAGGGACGGCCAACGGTGGCCGGCGACGTTGGCGGGATTCCGCTGCAGATCGTCGATGGCGAGACCGGTTTCCTGATCTCGTCGCCCGGCGAGGCGGCTGAGCGGGTCGTGCGCATACTTCGCGATCCGGAGCTCGCGAAGCGCCTTGGCCGCGCGGGCAAGGAGCGCGCCCGAGCGCTCTTCCTGACCCCACGATTGCTACGCGACTGGCTGCGGCTGTTCGGGGAGCTGAAGTTGTGAATCCCGAGCGGCGACTGGTGATCGTTTCCAACCGGGGTCCGGCGGAGTTCGACCGCGATCCCGACGGGGATCGCACGCTGCGGCGCGGTGGCGGCGGTCTGGTTACCGCCCTGAGCGGCCTGGTCGCACACCGCGGTGCCCTGTGGATCGCCTCCGCGATGACCGACGAGGACGTCGTCGTGAGCCGCGAGGCGGGTGGCGACCCCGTGGCCGTCGAGCTGGACGGGGTCGACTACGACGTGCTGCTGGTCGAGAGCGACACCCTTGCCTACGACCGCTTCTACAACGTGATCGCCAACCCGATTCTGTGGTTCATCCAGCACTACCTCTGGGACCTGTCCAACGCGCCGGACATCCGGCAGGAGGAGGCCGATGCATGGGAAGAGGGGTACAAGGTCGTCAATGCCGACATCGCCCGGGCCGTCCTGGAAGCCATCGAGGGGCACGCCGAGCCGCTGGTGATGTTCCACGACTACCACCTCTACACCTGTCCGGCGCTCATTCGCCAGGCCCGGCCGGACGCCCTTCTGCACCACTTCGTCCACATCCCGTGGTCGCAGCCCGACAGCTGGCGGATCCTGCCCGGGCAGATGCGTGAGCAGATCTTTCGCGGTCTGCTTGCGAACGACATCATCGGCTTCCACACCACGGCCTATTGCCGCAACTTCCTGCACTGCTGCCGGGAGCTGCTGGAGGTGGAGGTCGATTACGAGCGGGGGGCCATCCTCCACGCCGGGCGGGAGACCTGGGTGCGGGCCTACCCACTCGGGATCGACGCAGGGAGGCTGGAACGCGCCGCCGCCACCGAAGAGGTTGCGGAGTACGAGCAGGAGCTGCTCCGGCGCCGTCGCGATTACCTGATCCTTCGCGTGGACCGCGCCGACCTGTCGAAGAACGTGCTGCGCGGCTTCACGGCTTTCGACACCTTCCTCCAGCAGCATCCCGAGTTCCGCGAGAGGGTGACCTTCATCGCCCACCTGCAGCCGTCGCGGACGGACGTGCCCGAGTACGCCGAGTACCTGGATCGCATCGAGGCCGTGGTCGCGGTGGTCAACCATCGCCACGGGACCACGGACTGGATGCCGATCGACCTCCGGATCTACGAGAACTTCTACGAGGCTGTCGCCCGCTACAAGCACTTCGACCTGCTGATGGTGAACTCCCTGTTCGACGGCATGAACCTGGTCGCCAAGGAGGCGCCGGCGGTGAATACCCGCGACGGCGTCGTGCTGCTGTCCGAGAACACCGGAGCACACGAGGAGCTGGGCGACTGCACACTCAGCGTCAACCCCTTCGACATCCAGGAGCAGGCCGACAGCATTCACCGGGCGTTGACGATGGAGCCGGAGGAGCGGGCGCTGCGTGCCAAGCGGCTCCGGGAGATCGTGCGCGAGCGCGACCCGGGCGTCTGGATCGAGGAGCAGCTCGCCGACCTCCGGGCCAAGAGCGGAACGCATGCGGCGGTCTAGCGGAGCCGGTAGCCGCCCTAATTCCCGACCACAGTGACGTGCTCGACGCTGGACCGGCCGCCCTCGTAGGGGTAGCCGCCCTGCTTCGGCACCACGGCGCGAAAGGCGTATCTGCGACGCCCGGTCGTCGCGCGGAAGCGGTAGCTGGTGCGGTAGATCCCTCGGCCTCCAGTGCGGCCCTGGCGCAGGTCGAGCCAGCGCCGTCCTGCCCGCGCCTGGATCTGCACGCGGCGCCCAGCGGGCGCCGGCCCGGGCAGCACAACCTTGAAACGGAGCCGGTCGCCGTTGCGCAGGGGGTGGCGAGGCCGCAGCACGAGGTGCGGGCGGACCGGGACGCGAAGGACGAGGTGGCGCTCGAGCGCGCCGCTGTGGTCCGGCCAATAGGCGACCCGGACCTCGCGGCTGGGACCGCCCGGGATCGTGGCCCGGAAGCCCCCCATGGCATCGGTCACAGGGGTCAACGCCACCTGCTCGGTGGCCCCACGCATGGGGACGCGGGTGGCCACGCAGACGCTGGCGGCGGCGACCCCCCGCCCGGCGCGGTCGAGCAGGCGGCCTGCCACGACGGCGCTCGATCCCCGGCGGCGTAGACGGGCGCGGAGCCTGGCGCCGCGCGATACCTCCGAGACCGGGCAGAGGTTGTCGATCCTGACCCGCCGCTTCGCACAGGTGCGATTGGCGGCGGTGCTCGGCGCGTAGTCGGCCGCGCAGACCCGCACCAGGTTCGGGCCCTGGCGGAACGGCGCCGAGACGGTGGCCGCCCGGAAGCTGGCGCGGGCTCGGGCGGGACAGGGACGAAGCCGGAGCGCGATCGGGCCGGCGAGGCTGCAGGACACTGTTCGTGCGGTGACCGGTCCGCCGTTCACCTGCACCAGTAACCGCCGCATGCCGCCGCCGACGTCGGCCGCGAACGGTTCGATCGTCTGTGGGCCGCGCCTGCTTCCGGGCGCAAAGAGCGAGCCCTTCAGCCTCAGGGTCGGCGCGATGCGATCCGCCAGCCGCGCGACCAAGCGCTTGATGCGCACCCGGGCCTCCGCCCGGTCGCCGCAGCCGGACGTGCGCAGGCAGCGTAGGCGCGCCGCGATGGCCCGAACGCCTGGACCCGACCAGGTCACCCGCTGGAGCTCGCGTCGGGGTGTGGCGAGCGGTGTCAGCTGCCCGCCGGGGTTGCCGAGCCCGAGCTCCGGGATCGCGCCGGCGCCACGCCGCCCGGCGGCGTAGACGCTCAGTCGCGAGATGGCCGTACCCCGTGGAGCCCGGATCGACCACGCTCCCCAGCTGCCGTTGGGGGCGCGCCCTCGCGCGAGACTCACCGACAGGCCGGGGCCGCTCGCCGCGCACGAAGCCCGGTCGAGATAGTGGCGCGAGCTCCGCCCAAATACGGCCTCCGCGCGCCCGGCCCCCAAACCGGCGTGGCAGACGGCGGCGCGGTAGCTGCCAGCGGCGGCGGGCGCCGCCGTGCTCAGCGCCACGCAACCCGCCGCCAGCAGCGCACCGGCGGTACGGCGACCGATCGAGGTGGTTTTCGGCATCGTTACTCGCACTCGTGGGCCCGCTCGATCACCGCTCGAATCCGAACTCCGACGTGGCGGGCGCCCGCGACGTCCGTGCTCGGGCCGGGGGCGGGTCCGGCGCCGGCGTGGAGGGAGGAGTCACGGCGACGACGGGCACGGGGACCGGCGGAGCGGCGGGAGCGGGGAAGGTGGTGTCCGACGAGTCCGCCGGACCCGGGACCTCCGGGCGAAGAGCGTGAGGGCTGTGGACAACCCTCCCGCCTTCCGACCCGTCCCCTTGCGGCTCCCGGCGGAAGCCTCGCCGAGGTCGATTGCCGGTTTCCTCTCGGCCGTGGCCCGTGCGGCGGTGGGGCTGGGACGCGGAACGGCGTTTGGGGCGCATGGGCTCCCGGGATGCCGTGACAGAGGTAAGCCCGATGTCCGGCTCGAGCGGCGGTGGCTCGGGACGGCGGATCAGGCTCGGCAGGACCAGGAAAAGCGCCACGGACCCGCCGACGCCGAGGGCGAGCTTCGCGACCTTTTGCCAGCGGATGCGGGATCGGCTGCCCATCGCGCCCTACAACCCCGCGGCCCGTCACGACGCCCCCTCATAAATCCGCCGAAATGCTCCGGTTCGCGTCCGCTTTCGGCGGGTTAGGGCGCCGACCTCACCCGGCAGGTCCACACGTCGCTACCGCGACTACATATGAACCGCCGAAATGCTCCGCTTCGCGTCCGCTTTCGGCGGGTTAGGGCGCCGACCTCACCCGGCAGGTCTACACATGGCTACCGCGACTACGTCGCTAGCTCGGGCGAGCAGGGGCGTTATAGTCGTCCGCCGTTTTGACTCCCTCCCGCGAATACGAGCTGGTCCTGATGCTCGATCCCGACATCCCGGAGGAACGCCGGGAGGAGATCGCCGCCGAGGCGCGGACGCGGATCGAGTCCGGCGGCTCCCTGAAGCAGGACACAGCCTGGGGTATGCGCAAGCTCGCCTACGAGATCGAGCAGCGCACCGAGGCGGACTATCGCTTCTTCCGGTTCGAAACGGATGGAGGGCTGCTCGACGACCTGAACCACAACCTGCGGATCGCCGACGGGGTCCTGCGCTTTCGGATCTTCAAGGTCGACCCGCGTTCGCCTGGGATCGCCCCGCCGGCCGCCATGAGCGCCGCGGCCCCGGCTCGGAGCGCCCGCCGCCCGCAGACCGCGCCCGATCGCGAGGAGGCCGCCCAGCCGGCCGCCGAGCCGGCGCCGGAATCGGCCCAGGAGGATGAGGCGCCGACGGAGGAGCCTCCCGAAGAATCAGACCAGGCGGCCCCCGAAAAGGACTCCGAGCCCGAAGAGGAGTCCCAGTGAGCCGTCTCGCAAGCCGCTAGTTGCGGGCTTTCGATACCGCCGGGGGGGCGAGAAGTCGCCGGTCCCGTGCTTAGACTGGGGAAGCATTAACGATTGAGGAAGGGGTGCGACGAAACGTGGCAGCCACAAACGTAAATCGCGTCGTGATCACCGGGAACCTGACCCGTGATCCCGAGCTGCGCAGCCTGCCGAGCGGGAACTCCGTCTGCAAGCTCCGCGTGGCCGTGAACAGTCGCCGGAAGGACCCAGCCAGCGGCGACTGGGTCGACAAGCCGAACTACTTCGACGTCACCGTGTGGGGCGCGCAGGGCGAGAACTGCGCCACCTACCTGTCCAAGGGTCGTCCGGTGGCCGTGGACGGCCGCTTGGAGTGGCGCGAATGGGAAGCCCAGGATGGGACCGGCAAGCGCCAGGCGGTGGAGATAATCGCCGACTCGGTCCAGTTCCTCGGCTCCCGCGACGGCCAGGCACCCGGCAACGGGAGCGCTCCGCCGCAGTCCGACGTCCCCGCCGACACCTCGGACTTTGAGGCTGAGACCGCCAGCGTCGGCGCCAAGGACGACGACATCCCGTTCTAACCAAGGCAGCTCAACCCCGCCCCCGGGCGTGAGCCAGGCCACGGCCTGGCTATCATCCCCTCCTTCGCGCCGCCCTCCTCGGAGGCGGCGCGCCTGCGAAGTAGATGAGAGCACAGAGCCACAAGGGAGCGCGAGGCTGATGGCCCGACGCCGGAGCCCGACGATGGGGGGACCCGGGGCGCCCGGTGGAGGGCGCAGGCGGCCGCGCGGTGCAGACCGCTTTCGACCGCGCAAGTACACGCGGATCAACGTCGAGCGGATCGACTACAAGGACTTGGGCACGATCAGGCGCTTCATCTCCGACCGCGGCAAGGTCCGTTCGCGTCGCGTCACGGGTCTCTCGCGCCGCCATCAAAAGCAGCTCGCGCTGGCCGTGAAGCGGGCACGCGAGATCGCCCTGCTGCCCTACGTCGGCGAGCGGTAGTGGCGCAGGCGATCCTGCTCAAGGACGTCGAGAGTCTCGGCAAGGCCGGCGAGGCGATCGACGTTTCTCCCGGCTACCTTCGGAACTACCTGCTGCCACGCAAGCTGGCCCAGCCGGCGACCGCGGGCGCGCTCGAGGAGGCTCGCCGGCGCGCGGAGGTCGCAGAGCGCTCCGCCCGCGAGGCGGCGGAGAGGGCCGAGGAGAACGCCTCGCTGCTCGCCAAGACGGTGCTGACGATCCAGCACCGCGCCGGCGAGGACGGAAAGCTCTACGGATCCGTGACCACCAAGGAGATCGCCGATGCGATCTCGGAGGCGCGCGGGCTGCGAGTCGATCGGAAGCGGATCCGCCTGGAGGACCCGATTCGTGAGCTGGGCACCTACATGGTCGAGATCGAGGTCGGGGGCGGAGCGACGGCGCGGATCAAGACGATCGTCGCCGAAGAGAAATAGGGCCGAAATTCTCCTTCCGTAAATCGCGGGAACGCGTGCGGCGATGGGCCGGCGCCTGTGATTTGCTCGCGTCCCGTCCGGGGCGGGGCGCATCCTCGGCCCATGGGGTTCTCCCGCACGGGCAAGGCGAACGGCGCGCCGGGACGTCTCGGCGGGGTCCACGGCGAGCAGATGGCCAAGACACAGACACACGTGCCGCCCCAGAACCTGGAGGCCGAGGCTTCCGTCCTGGGAGCGATGATGGTCTCCGAGGGCGCCATCGCCCCGGTGATCCTCGACGTCCGGTTGCGCGACGAGGACTTCTACCGCGAACGCCATCGGATCGTCTTTCGCGCCGTCAAGGGTCTTTATGAGCGCAGCGAGCCGGTCGACGCGCTCACCGTCACCGAGTACCTGACCCAGCAGGGGGAGCTCGCTGAGGCCGGGGGGAAGGACGAGGTCTCCGAGCTGGCGTCCACGGTGCCGGCGCCTGGCAACGCGCGCCACTACGCGCAGATCGTCAAGCAGAACTCGCTGCTCCGCCGCCTGCTCGAGGCCTCCCAGCGCATCCAGACCTCGGTCAACGAGCGGGAGGGGGAGCCCGACGAGCTCGTCGAACGGGCCGAGAGCCTCCTGTTCCGGGTCGCCCACGAGGAGCGCGCCAGCGACTTCAGGCGTGTCGCCGAGGTGCTGGCGGAGGAGATCGACCGCCTGGAGGCCCTGGCCAAGGGCGACCGGGAGGTCACCGGGACGCCATCGGGCTTCCGCGACCTGGACAACCTGCTCGGCGGGTTTCAACCAGGGAACCTGATCGTGCTGGCGGCGCGCCCATCGCTCGGAAAGTCTGCGCTGGTCTGCAACATCGCCGAGAACGTCGCCACCAAGGGTGGGTTGCCCGTCGCCTTCTTCTCGCTGGAGATGTCGGAGGCAGAGCTCGCACATCGGTTCATCGGCTGCCGGTCCCGGATCCCGAGTGACCGGCTGCGCAAAGGCAAGGTCGCGGCGCGCGACTGGCCGCGAGTGGTGCGTGCCTGCAACGAGCTGGAGCAGGCACCGTTGTGGCTGGACGATTCCTCCGACCTCAGCCTGCTCGAGCTGCGGGCCAAGGCTCGCCGCCTCGCGGCCAGCGAGGGTGGCCTGGGCCTGGTGATCGTCGACTACATGCAGCTGATGCGGCCCGAGGACCCGCGAGTCAACCGGGTCGAGCAGGTCGGCCAGGTCAGTCGTGGCCTGAAGATCCTCGCCCGCGAGCTGAAGCTGCCGGTGATCGGCGTCTCGCAGCTCTCGCGGGCGCCGGAGCTGCGGCCGGACAAGCGGCCCATCCTCTCGGACCTACGCGAGTCGGGGTCGATCGAGCAGGACTCGGACGTGGTCGCCTTCATCTACCGGGCCGCGAAGTACGACGAGGATGCCGATCCCAGCGAAGCCGACTTGATCATCGCGAAGCACCGCAACGGCCCCACCGGCGACGTGCCGGTCGTCTTCCTCGAGCAGTACCCGCGGTTTGTGGACAGGGCTGGCGGCAGCGAGCGCCCGGTGGAGCAGAGAGCGGGTGAGGGGCCGCCGCTGATCGATCTGGCCGAGGAGGCGTGACCTCGGCGCCGCGACCCGTCCGTCTATCGGCCGCTGACGACGCTGCCCACCCGGCCTGCCCGCTCGGTGTCTGTGACGGCTCGGGCTGGATCCTCGGCCCCGAGGACGTGGCGCGCCCCTGCGATTGCCGCGAGCGCCGCATGGCGCGCCGGCGGGCGCGCGGCGTGGCTTCCGCGATCCCGCGGAAGTACCGGGGCGTCAGCCTCGAGCGGCCACCGATCTCCGACATGGCCCACAACCGGGCTCAGGCCCCCGTCTACGAGGCGGTCAAGGAGTTCGTCGAGCAGATCGGCGAGCGGCTCGACGGCGGGGAGGGGATGTGGCTCATGGGTGACGTCGGTACCGGCAAGACCACCCTTGCGATGCTCGCCTCGAAGGCGGCCGTGGAGGCACAGCGCACCGTCGCGATCTACTCACTGCCGCGTCTCTTGGCGCGAATCCGCCGCACGTACGACGCCGAGGCGGGCGAGTCCTACCTGGAGTTCTTCGACCGCCTGACCTCAGTCGATCTCCTCCACGTCGACGACCTGGGCGTCGAGAACCGCAGCGACTGGGTGCTCGAGCAGCTCTACGCGATCGTCAACGAGCGCTACGAGGCCCAGCGATCGATGGTCGTCACCACCAACCTCGACCAGGCCGCGCTCGAGGAGCAGATCGGGCCGCGCACCGTCTCCCGGCTGGTCGAGATCTGCGGCGATCCGTTGCCCCTGTTCGGCGACGATCTCCGTTACCGGGTCGCGTAGGCGGGTAGGGTAGCCCCGGGTACCGCGGGAACGATTGGAGGGTTCATGTTCACCAGCGTTCGCAAGTACACGGTCGACGAGGAGCAGATGGACGAGCTGATACGCAGAGTCGACCAGACATTCGCCCCCCGCATCGAGGGCATGCCGGGGTTCGTCGGCTACCAGCTGCTCGACTGCGGCCACGGCATCCTCCTCACGATCACCTCCTGCCACGATCGCGAGGCGGCGGAGCGGTCCGTCGAGCTTGCGGCCGACTTCGTCGCCAAGGACCTCGAGGGCATCGAGATCGAGCGGGTCGAGGCCACCATCGGTGACGTCGGCGTAAGCCGCGCGATAGCCGAGATGCTGGAGCCCACCCGCGTCTGACTCGTGGACGGGCGGCCCGGCCGCGTGAGCCGGCAGGCGCGTACCTCATAATCCCCCGGTCATGCCGGGAATCGTGATCGTCGGCGCCCAATGGGGCGACGAGGGAAAAGGGAAGCTCACCGACCTGCTCGCCGAGCAGGCCGACGTCGTGGTGCGCTTCCAGGGCGGCAACAACGCCGGCCACACGATCGTCCGTGACGGCGACGAGTTCAAGTTCCACCTGATCCCGTCCGGGATCCTCTATCCCGGCAAGACGTGCATGATCGGCAACGGCGTGGTGATCGACCCCGCGGTTCTGATCGAGGAGCTGGAGGGCCTTCGGCGCCGTGGCGTGGACTCCGCCGGTCTGCGGATCTCCGCCAACGCCCACCTGGTCATGCCCTACCACGTGATGCTCGACACGGCCGGCGAGGCGAGGTTGGGCAAGCTCGAGATCGGGACCACGAAGCGCGGCATCGGCCCCTGCTATGCGGACAAGGCGGCGCGGCTCGGGATCAGGGTGCAGGACCTGCTGGACGCGAAGATCCTTCGCAAGAAGATCATGGCGGCGATGGAGCCGAAGGAAAAGATGCTGCGGCCGTTCGCCAAGCACCCTCGCCTGGATCTTCATGCGATGACCGAGGAGTACCTGCGCTACGGGCACCGGATTGAGCCGTTCATCGCCGACACGGCGCACATCCTCTGGACGGCTCTGGACGCCGGCCGCACGGTCATCTTCGAGGGCGCCCAGGGGACGTTGCTCGACCTGGACCACGGCACCTACCCCTTCGTCACCTCGTCGAATCCGGTGGCGGGCGCGGCCTGTGTGGGCGCAGGCGTTGGGCCGGCCGACATCGACGAGGTGTGGGGAGTGGCGAAGGCCTACACGACGAGGGTCGGGGCCGGGCCGTTTCCGACCGAGCTGGACGATGAGCTCGGCGCTCACCTTCGCGAGCGAGGCGGCGAGCGCGGCACCACCACCGGCCGGGAACGCCGGTGCGGCTGGCTGGACCTCGTGGCCCTCCGGTATGCGGCGCGCCTCAACACCCTCTCGGCGCTGGCGCTGACCAAGCTCGACGTGCTGGCCGGGATCGATCCGCTGAATGTCGCGGTGCGCTACCGCTCCAGCGAGGGAGCGCTACTCGACGAGCTGCCGTATCACCAGTCGGTTCTGCATGCGGCGGAGGCCCAGTACGAAGAGCTGCCTGGCTTCGAGGCCGAGATCGGGGAGTGCCGCCGCCTCTCTGACCTGCCGCGGGAGGCCCGCGACTATCTCGACTTCATCGCCGAGCACACCGGCGTCCCGATCCGCCTGGTGGGGGTGGGTCCTGGGCGCGAGCAGGTGATCTGGACGGGCGAGGATGCCCGAGCGACGCTCAGAGCAGCGTAAATAGACTGCCCCGTCATGTTCGAGAAGGTCCTGGTGGCCAACCGGGGCGAGATCGCGATCCGCGTGATGCGGACCCTGAGGGAGATGGGGATCATCTCGGTTGGCGTCTATTCGGAGGCTGACCGGGCAGCGCCACACGTGGGCGAGGCAGATGAGGCCCATCTGCTCGGGCCGCCGGTGCCGGCCGAGAGCTACCTGAGCGTGGACAGGCTGTTGGAGACGGCGGATAACGCGGGGGCAGAGGCGGTCCATCCCGGCTACGGGTTCCTGGCCGAGAACGCCCAGTTCGCCGCGGCCTGCGAGGACGCCGGCGTGACCTTCATCGGGCCGCCTGCGAGCGCGATCGAGGCGATGGGATCGAAGACGCGCGCCCGCGAGCTGATGGCCGAGGCGGGCGTCCCGATTGTCCCCGGGACGACTTCGCCGGTCGAAAGCGTCGCGGAGGCCAAGCGCCAAGCCAAGGAGATCGGCTACCCGGTGGCCTGCAAGGCCGCCGGCGGGGGCGGCGGCAAGGGCTTTCGGGTCGCCGCCTCCGAGAAGGACCTCGAGGACGCGTTCGAGGGGGCCTCGCGCGAGGGCGAGAAGTTCTTCTCGGACCCGAGCGTCTATCTGGAGCGCTACCTGGATGACCCCCGGCACGTCGAGGTCCAGGTGCTTGCCGACGCGCACGGCAACGTGGTCCACCTCGGGGAGCGCGACTGCTCCATCCAGCGCCGCCACCAAAAGCTGATCGAGGAGTCGCCCGCGCCGCACGTGGACGAGGGGATGCGGGAAAGGATCGGCAAGATCGCCACGGACGCCGCCAAGGCGGTCGAGTACCGCTCGGCGGGCACCGTGGAGGGGCTACAGACCGGCGACGAGTACTTCTTCCTGGAGATGAACACCCGAGTGCAGGTCGAGCACTGCGTCAGCGAGCTGGTCACGGGTATCGACATCGTTCGGGAGCAGATCCTGATCGCGGCCGGGGAGGAGCTCTCGGTGAGCCAGGCCGACGTGGAGCTTCGCGGGCACGCGATCGAGTGCCGGATCAACGCCGAGGCCGCGCACAAGAACTTCGCGCCCGCACCGGGCGCGATTACCTCCTACCGCGAGCCGGGGGGCCCGGGCGTGCGGGTCGACTCCGGGGTGGCTGCCGGCTCGGAGGTGACCCCGCTCTATGACCCGCTGATCGCCAAGCTGATCGCCTGGGACACCGATCGGGAGCGGGCGACCGCCCGGATGCTGCGGGCCCTGGGCGAATACGAGATCGGCGGCCTGGTGACCCTGGTCCCGTTCCACGAGGCGATTCTGGTCACCGACCAGTGGCGTAATGCCGAAACCTGCCGGGACCTGATCGGTGACCGCAAGTGGCTGAAGTCGCTCGAGCCCTCGCCTGAGCCCTCCGCGGATGCCGGGCCCGATCAGGCCGCCGAGCCCGAGGGGATGGAGCGCACGTACCAGGTCGAGGTCGACGGGCGCTTGCACAGCGTCAGGGTGATCGGGGCCGCCGGTGCGAGCGCGGACCCGGGCGCCGGCACAGGGCTGCGCCGGCCACCCCGTCGCGAACGTGCCGCCGGAGATGGTCCGCGACCGAGCGCCACGGAGATGCTCGTCTCTCCGATCCAGGGAACCGTTCTGAAGGTTGCGGTGAGCGAGGGCGACGAGGTAGAGGACGGCGCCCTGATCTGCGTCATCGAGGCGATGAAGATGGAGAACGAGATCACCGCGCACCGTCCCGGCAAGATCAGCCAGCTCGCGGTCAGTAAGGGCGCCTCCGTGGCCGCGGGCGACGCGATCGCAAAGATCGAATGAACCGCGACTTCGTCGCTAGCCCGGACCTGCCGTGGAGGGGGCCCGGGCCCGGCCGTCCGGATCTGCCGCTGCCTCCCGACCGGATGCCGCGACGCCGCGGTGGTCGGTCACTGAAGCGCTGGCGGTACCTGGGGGCTTACTGCGACGAGCTGCTGCTCTGCGCGGCGCGGGTTCAAGTGGGATTGCTGGGACAGACGTTCTGGGCCATCTGGGACCGCGAGGGGGGCGAGATGTGGGAGCGGACCCGCCTGCGACTGCCCGGCGGGCGCGGGGAGGTGTGGACCGAGGCGCCAGACCACGAGGTAGGGCTCATCGATTACGCCCCCGACGAGGGTTCGCAGGTGCGAATCGAGGCGAGCCAGGCCGACGGCGAGGTGCGGGCGTTCCTACGCTCGGGCGCCGGCCGGTGGATCGAGTCGGTGTGCCCCAACGGCGAGGGCGAGTACGTATGGACACGAAAGCGCGCCGACGTCCCGGTGAACTGCGACGTTCGCGTCGGGCAGCGTCGCTGGAGGGTGGAGGCGCGCGGGATGGAGGACGAATCGGCCGGCTACCACCCGCGCCACACGGTATGGAGCTGGTCGGCCGGCGTCGGCCGCACAGCGGATGGGCGTTCTGTCGGCTGGAACCTGGTCAGCGGCATCAACGACCCGCCCCAGCGCTCCGAGCGGGCGATCTGGGTGGCGGGTGAGCCCTATGAGCCCGGCCCGGTCGAGTTCGAGGGCTTGGAGGCGATCGCCTTCGACGACGGGTCCCGCCTGAAGTTCGAGGGCGAGTGCGAGCGGCGAAAGCAACAGAACATGCTGCTCGTCCGCTACGCGTACCGTCAGCCCTTCGGGAGCTTCTCGGGCACGCTTCCGGGCGGTCTCGAGCTCGAGCAGGGGCTCGGCGTCATGGAGCACCACGACGCTCACTGGTAGCGCGGGGGCCTGGGTCCGTCACCCCGGGTAGGCGCCCGGCACCGCCCACTGCCAGGGTGGGCGCTCGGCCCCCCGGAAGGTGTAGTGGTTGCGCCCTGGCAGGGTCTCGAGGGGGACCAGGCGGGGGTTCGCCGTCTCGAGCAGCGGAGTGGAGGCATGACTGGCTACGTCCGCCGCGCTCGCGTGGCGCACGGTGCGCGTCCAGCCGAGCCCGGGCCTGTACAGCCAATAGGTGATCTCGACCTGCCCGCCGGCCCGGCGTCGATCGACCACCGAGGTGAAGGCGGTCACGCGGCGGTTCGACTGCGTCAGGTCCGCGCGCTCACCGGGCACCGCGCAGCTCTCGCGCCGGCAGTATCGGAAGTCCACGGGCATCAGCGCCAACCCGGAGGCCGCCGCGAGGGCGAGCGGCTGGGGCGCGAGGGCGCGCACCACTCCGGCGACAGGCCTCCCGTAGGCCTCGGTCAGCGGATCTCGCCAGCAGGGCCCCGGCAGGCGCGGAGCACAGCGGAGCTTGCGGGCGATCGTCGCCCCGAGTTCACGGCCCCCCTGCTCCGGCGGCCCCGCCGCGACCGCCGAGATGGCCGCCAGCAGCAGCAGGGCGACCAGCATGACGAGCCCCACGTGCTCGACCGACGCAGCGCCGTGTTCGGGGTGGCGGCGCACACGGCCAGGCTAGGCGCCGATTACGCCGGCGAAGCGCACGCCGGGTGACGAAGGCGTGACCGCTTAGGAGAGCCCCTCGCGCGCCTCGCGCACGAGGGTGACCGCCTCGGGGAAGACGATCCGGATCGCGTCCCGAACCTGCACCGCCTGCTCGTCGCTGCCGCCGGTCAGGTCGAGCCGGTTGATGGCCGCGACCGTCATGTCGACGGCGAGCTTAATCGCGTTGTCGGCCCAGGCCACCCGTTGTGCGCCCTGCATCTGCTCGGCAAGCTCGCCGAGGCGTGCGCGGATCTCGTCCGGGTCGCCGAAGATGTTGAAGCCCTCGCTTCCCTCCATCGCGACGATATTAGTGGCCGGGCTGGGCCGGCGGGCTCATATAGCCTGCGGCTGTGGCGCTTCCCCCACCCTCGGCCTCGGGAACCGCGCTGGTCACCGGCGCCTCGGCCGGCATCGGCAAGGCGATCGCGCGCCAGCTGGCCTCGCGCGGGCATGGCGTCACCCTGGTAGCCAGGCGCGAGGAGCGACTCAACGCCCTCGCCGGCGAGTTGCGCGAGCGCCACGGGGTTCGGGCCGAGGTGATCGCCGCCGACCTCGGCGATGCGGCGGCCCGCGATCGACTCGTGGCGCAGGTCGAGAGCCTGGGCCTCGAGGTCGAGATCCTGGTCAACAACGCAGGCTTCGGGACCGCCGAAAAAGTGTTCGACCTGGACCGGGAGCGACTCATGGCGATGCTCCGAATCAACTGCGAGGCGCTGCTCGACTTCCAGACGCGCTACCTGCCGGCGATGGTCGCGCGCGGTCGAGGTGCGGTGATCAACATCGCTTCGACGGCCGCCTTTCAGCCGATTCCCGGCACCGCCACCTACGCGGCGACCAAGGCATTCGTACTCAGCCTCAGCGAGGCGGTGCACGAGGAGCTGAAGGGAACCGGGGTGACCCTGACGGCGGTCTGTCCCGGGCCCGTGAAGACCGAGTTCATGCAGGCGGCCGGCATCGAGCAGGCCGAGGAGCAGCTTCCGGATGTCTTTTGGATGTCTCCGGAGGCGGTGGCGAAGGCGGCGGTGGACGCGGCGGAGAAGGGGAAGCGCGCCATCGTCCCCGGCCTCTTGAACCGCGCGGGCGCGCTCACGGGCCAGCATACCCCGCGAATGCTCGTCCTGCCGCTCGCCAAGCGGCTCTGGAGGAGTCAGGCGCTCTAGCCACCCGTTACGGTGACCGCGGCCGTCGGCCTCCATCGCTGGGAGTCTCGCTTCGCCGGGCCGCCGCCGTGAGCTCGCCGCCCCTGCCGAGCAGGGCGCTGAATAGCTCCAGGGGCGCGGAGACCACGGCGACCGGGATCGCCGCGAGCACCGTCACCGCGGCGTCGATCCCGAACTTGAGGTGGCCGAGGGTGCCACGGGGGCGAAGGTTGCCGGCACGAACCTCCTCGGGGAAGTTCTCGTGGAACGTGAAAGCGTTGATGATCGTCTGCCACATCCAGACCTGCCCCCGACGACGGCGCGGGAAGCGGACCTCCTCGATCTCGAGGCCGGCGGCCGCAGCCAGCGGTCGCAGCGACTGCGGCGTCGGGTAGAGGCGCCGCTTCGGCTCTAGCGCCGCCCAATGCCTGCCGCCGAGCGACGCCTGGACGCTGGCCCGGTTCGCCACCCGCAGCTCGAGCTTGCCTTCCGAGATCTGGCGGGCGGAGCCGAGCAACTCCGAGGCTGCGTCTGAGGGCGCCAAGCCGGCCGCCACGCCCAGCCGGCAGCGCTCGCACCGCTCGAGCACGATCGGCTCGCCGGCGCCGTCATCTTCGTGCGACTCGATCACCAGCCACCCGAACAACGGGCTGCCGCAGGCCGGGCAGGCGCTCACTCGACCTCGTACTCGACGCCGAACTCGCGAAGCCTGCCCAGGAAGTCCCGCGGATCGAACGCCTGCGAGGGTGCCAGGGCCCCTGTGCGGTCGTAGCCCGGCGCCGCGCAGCGAAGCGCTCCCTCGACGGTCGTGCGGGCGGTGAGCCCGTACAGGTCACCGCCGGTCACCGTTCCCCGCTGCGTGCGACGGCCCCGGCGCCCCTCGCAGACGATCGTGAAGCTGGAGCTCCGGCGGCTCTCTTCGCTTGGGCCCTCCGGCAGACGAGCAATGAGCGTCCCGAACGCCCGCCGCAGCGGGGTTCGCATCGAGAGCTGGAAAGGCACCATGGCCAGCGGCGCCACTCGGGAAACGAGCGGCAGGGAGATGATCGTCGAGGCGGTGAGCAGCGTTCGCACGCGTTCGGTCTCGACGTGCCGCGGCACGGTGATGTGCTCGCCGGCTGGGTACCGGAGCATCCGCTGGCGGCCGATCGGCTCCGGAAAGTCCCAACTGCCTCCGCCGACGCTCCTGCCCGCGGTGGCCAGCTCTCCATCACGCCACTCCGAGTCGCCACCGGCCATCATCCCCAGGGCTGACAGCGCCGTGCCCCGGGTGGCGCCGAAACCACGTACCGCGTATGCGAGCACGATCTCGTCGAGCGCTCCCATTCCCTCGGCGGTCAGTGCGGCGATCATGTCCCCCGGCGCGTAGTCGAACCCCATCGCGGTGACCAGCGCCACTCCCGCCCGGTCGGCGTCCTGGCCGTAGCCCTCGAAGACCTTTCGCATGAACGGCTGCTCACCGGTCGTGTCGAGGTAGTGGGCTCCGGCCTCGATCGCGGCGGCCAGCACCGGTTCTCCGTGCAGGTTGAAGGGGCCAGCGCAGGCGATCACTGCCGCGCACGGTTCCAGCAGAGCCCGCAGCGCTGCGGGGTCGTCGAGCGTCGCGTCCTTCACGGTCATCTCGCCGCCGAGGTCCTCGGCGAGTATCTCCAGCTTCGCTCGGTTCCGTCCGGCCAGCACGGTCTCAGCGCCGCGGCGCCGAAGCTCCGCGGCGACCAGCCGACCCGTGTAGCCCGTTGCCCCGTAGACGGCGATTGGCCCCGTTTGCTGGGGGGTTTCGGCCATCGAAGGATCCTATTGAGCGACACCTTTCGGCCCACGACCCCGGGGCACAAGGCGCTGTGCGGCCACCGGCGGGAACCGCGCGTTACGGTACGGGCCCGATGCACCTCCGCCAGATCATGACCAGCGGCGTCGTCACGGCCGGGCTCGACGCGGACGTGCTCAAGGTCGGGCAGCTGATGCGTGACCACAATGTCGGCTCCGTGGTGCTCTGCGATCCCGAGGGCGAGCCGGTGGCGATGATCACGGATCGGGACCTGGCAATCCGCGCCTTGGCCGAAGACCGGCCCGGCTCGGAGCCGGTCCGCGAGCATGCTTCCCGACCTCTGGTCACCGGCGAGCCGGAGATGGAGCTGGAGGAGGCGGCGGCACTGATGGTGCAGCACAGGATCCGGCGCCTGCCTGTCGTCGAGGACGGCGAGCTGGCGGGAATCGTGACCCTCGATGACATCGCGGTCAGGACCGGCGACCTCGAGGTTGCGCAGCGGATGACCCAGGAAGTGATCGAGGGAGCGCTCCCCGGCTTCTTCTTCCACGAGCGGGGGTAGCAAGGGCACGTGCACGAGACGCCCCAGCAGCGCATCTGGCGTGCTCGCGTCGAGGCCATGATCGGCCTGGCCGCTCCGGTGCTCGATCTGGTGCTCAACGTCGGCGACCGCGTGTCTCGAACGCTCGCTCCCGGCGACAGCGACTACTACCCGATCCGTGCACCGGCGGAGGCATACGAGCTCGGCGCCGTCCCGGGTCGCGACGACACGGGCCGGACGCGCGAAACGGCTGACTAGCGCGCTAGCTTTCCGGCTTCTCCGCGTAGACGCGGCGACGAAAGACGTCGTCCACCAGCGACTCGACCCTGTCCAGGAAGAGAATCCCGTCGAGGTGGTCAAGTTCGTGCTGGACGCAGCGCGCCTCGAATCCCAAGCATCGGACCGCCCCACCGGCGTGCTCGACCACTATCGACGTGGCGCGGCGCACATTGGCGGTCAGGTCGGGAATCGAGAGGCAGCCCTCGCGGGCGACCTCGGAGCCCTCACGCTCCACGATCCGTGGATTGACGAGCACGAGCAGCCCGTTGTCACTATCGGCTTTCGGGTGCCCTCGCACGTCAACCGTCGCAATCCGTGCGAGCTCGCCGATCTGCGGGGCGGCCAGCCCGACGCAGCGATCGAACGACCGCATGGTGTCAATCAGGTCGCGTCCAATGGCTTCGGCCTCCGTTGCCGGGGTGGGCGCTGCCACCTGCTTCAGCATCGGATGGGGGTAGACGAGTACTTCGCGCGCGGCCACTGGCCACTACAGCGCTTCGGCTGCGAGCGGACGTATGCTCACTTCGACGTTTGCCTGGGCGCCCACCTCGCCCAGCGCCGTCTCCAGGTCAGCCTCGGCAGCCTCGCTGATGGCCGCCTCGATGATCATCACGTAAAGCGGAGAGGCCGCGGCACCCGCGAGCCGCGTTTCCAGACCCGTGATGTTCACCCCGCGCTCGGCGAGCGCAGCGCTGACCCCGTGGACGATGCCCGGATGGTCGGCGCCGTAGACCGTGATCACATGGGACGGGCGAGCGGCCGCGACGCCCAGTTCGTCGACGCGATTCACGGCGATCGCCTCCAGGTCGAGATCGTGGCGGACCTGCTGGAGGGTCGCCTCGAGGTCCGCCGGCTCGGTCGCATCGGGCAGCTTGACGATCAGCATCACAGCGAAGTGGCCGCGGAGGATCGCCATCTGCGAGTCCTCGATGTTGCCCTCCAAGTCGAGTAACGCCGCGCTGATCGCCGCGACGATCCCGGGACGGTCGCGGCCAATCGCGGTCACGGCGAACTCGGCCATCGCCCGTAACATACGCCGACTTTGGGCCGCGAGCGGATCATCGAGCGCGAGCGCCGCTGGGCACGCCCGACGGCCATCGCGGCCGTAGCCGCGACGGCCTTGATCGTGATCGGGCTGATCTTCAGGACCAGCATCCCGGGCGACGACCAAACCGCCGATCAGCTCCAGGCCTTCCACGACCATGCGAGCGCCCTGTCGGTTTCCTCGGTCTTGACCGGCATCGGGTTCCTCCTCTGGACGATTCCGCTTCTCTACCTGTTTCGAGCTGCCCAGGCCCGGAATCCCCGAGTCCAAGGTGCGCTGGTGGCCTTTTGCTTCATCGGCCCGGTCCTGTTCGGCGCGCAGGGCATCGTCAACGGCCTGGCGGTCTCGACCGTGTCCTCGGACTTCGTCGAGCGCTCAGGTGAAGAGCAGAGCCGACCGTTGTCGGAGTTCGATCGCCAGGTCGCGCGCGACCCCCGGTCGATCGAGAAGGTCACGTTCCACACGGACTCGGACACGCTCGAGGTCGAGCAGGCCGACGGCAGCTTCTATTCGACCAAATTCAAGCCAGAGGCCGAGGATCGCTTGATTCAGGATGTCGACGCCGCCGGGATCGACAACGAGGACGACGCCGACGGCGCCCCTCCGGACGCGTTCGCCGAGGGGCTGCTGGACGACTCCGGCGGGGTGACGGTGGGAAGCAGCCTGCTCTTCCCGGCATTGCTCGGGATGATCGTCGCGATGGTCTATGTCCCGCTTCAGGCACTTCGCGCCGGGCTGTTGACCCGTTTCTTCGGCACCCTTGGAATGGCGCTGGGTGTTTCCCTGATCCTCCTCCCCCCAGCGCCTGTGCTGCTTGCTCTGTGGTTCGGATATCTCGGGCTGCTTGTGGTCGCTCGCGTGCCGGGCGGACGCCCGCCGGCGTGGGAGGCGGGCGAGGCGATTCCCTGGCCTAGGCCGGGGGAGGAGCCGAGCCCGGAATCCGAGCCCAGCGGCGAGGCCATCGAGGGCCAGGCGACCGAGGTGCCGGCCGGCGGCGGACAGCCCGGGTCGCAAAAGCGCAAGCGCAAGCGCCGACGCTGAGCGGACCAAACCCGCGGCGTACGATGGCCAGGGACGGAAGGAGATAACGATGACCCACGATGAGCACGAGCCGCTGGCGGGCAAGCGGGCCGCGGTGATGGTCGGCCCCCTGTTCGAGGATGCCGAGGCCATCTATCCGTATTACCGGCTTCAGGAGGCGGGGGCGACCGTCGGCTGGATCGGAGCCGACGGCGAGGAGACCGTGAGGGGGAAGAAGGGGATCGAGCTGACCATCGACGAGTCGGCCGCAGATCTGGTGCCCGACGACCTGGACATGCTGGTGATCGCAGGCGGCTACGGCCCGGACAAGCTGCGCACCGACGAGGGCGTCAAGGCGCTGGTCCGGGGCCTCCATGCCCAGGGCAAGCCGATCGCCTTCATCTGCCACGCGGGGTGGGTGCCGATCTCGGCCGGGATCGTCGAGGGCCGCCGCGTGACTTCGGTTCCGGCGATCGCCGACGACCTGCGAAACGCGGGCGCCCAGTGGGAGGACTCGGAGGTCGTCGTCGACGGCAACCTGATCTCCTCGCGCCGTCCGCCCGATCTGCCCGCGTTCATGAGGGCGCTGATCGCCGTGGCCGTCGAGGCCTCGGAGCCCGTGGCGGCTAGCTGAGGAGGGCGCGGCGGCGCAACAGCGCCCCCGCGACCAGGAGCCCCACGCCGACGGCCAGCAGGGGCAGCACCGGCATGCCGGTCGAGGGGAGCTGTGTCGAGCTCCCGGCCGCATCCGGTGAGGTGACCGCGCTGGACTCCGAACCGGTCCCGGTGGACGCGGACGGATCCTGGGTGGAGTCGGTCGACCCTCCGCCGCCTCCCGAGCTCGCGCCCTGCACCGTCACGGATCCCTTCATGAACGGATGGATCGAGCAGATGTAGCTGTAGGTGCCGGCGGTCGCGAAGGTGTGCGAGTAGCCCTGGCCCGAGTCCAGCGTCCCCGATGCCAGGCCATCCCCCGTGACGTCGTGCGGCTCGGCACCGTTGTTGGTCCAGGTGACGGTGTCGCCGGTGTTGACGGTGAGGGAATTCGGCGAGAAGCGAAAGGCGCTCTGCGAGTTGCCATCGAGGATCGCCACGGATGCCGAGCTTGCGGCCCTGACCTGGGCGGCAGGTGCGGGCGCCGGCGTCGTCGTCTCGTCCGGCTCCGTGGGGGCAGGCGGTGTCGTGGTCGGGTCCGGCGTCTCCTGCGTGTCCGGCGGGGGGACCTCCGACGGCTGTGGCTGTGGCGCTGGGGCCTCGGCCGGATCCTGAGGCGTCGTGGCGACGTCGGCGGGGGGAGCCGGAGCGGGAGCCTGGGCACCGACAAGCGTTGCAGGGATCGCCAGGCAGACCATCAAGAGGCCAACGGCGATCAGCAGCGTGCTCCCCCTCTGCCGGTGCGGAACCACTTATTCGAGCATACGTATCTCGGGCAAACGAGGTTCAGCCGCGAGCCGCGGCCAGGCGCTTTCGGTGGGTGCGGATCTCGCCCAGGATGCGCTCCAGGCGCGGCTCGCGAGAGGAATCCACGTGAACCATCGCCCCGGCGATCGCGGGGTGGACAGCCGCGATGCGCTCGTGCATGGCCTGGGCGACAGCGCGGTAGGTCGGGTGTCCCTCGCGGCCCGAGCGAAGCTCGATCACGTGCATGGCCTCCCGCGCGTTGAGATCGAGGACATAGCGGATCCGGTAGCCGAGGCAGAGAGCGTAGGGCGCCGCCTCGGCAAGCCCCTCCGCCTCGAGCCGCTCGAACTCCCCCCGCGAGATCTCCAGGGCCCGCTCGTATTCCGGCCCGGCGCCCGCATCGCGCACCTCCTCCGGGATCGCCGCGCCCAGATGCGGCCCCAGGCGTTGCCACTGGCAGGTCAGCATCCGATGGCGCTGCAGATCGCGAAAGCCACCGTAGTCGGAGACGATCTCGAACCGGTAGCGCACCGCCTCCCAGCCGCGGCCAGGGCGGTGGCGACGGTTTCGCCGCTCACCTGCCAGCTCGGCGATCAGCTCGGCGCGCTCCAGCGGGTCCAGGACGTCGATCCTGTCGCGGATCTCGGCTTCGGACGCGCTCGCCGACTCGAACAACGAGGCGGCCAGGAGATCCTGCTCATTGCCCTCGACACGGACCAGCTCGACCGAGGGCGCATCGCCTTGGGTCGGATGGTCCAGTCCCATCCGCGCCACCGCGCGCTCGGTGGCCCGCCGGCGTTCGCGCAGGTAGTCGATCCATTCGCCGCCGCGATCGGGCCGCTCGATCCGCCCGACGAAGCTCGGGATCACCTTGGCGAGCTCGGTGAGGATCATGTCGCCGTACTCGCGCGCCTCCGGCAGCGGGGAAGCCATCAGACGGAGCAGGAGCTGTTCGTAGGCCTGGCCGGACGCGAAGATGCCGACGTGGCTGAGCGTCGACGCAGGCAGCACACCCCGCAGCAGGTCGAGCGACTTGGCGCGGATCGAGCGGCGCCAAGCGTCCTCGGGCTCCTGGGCCCGCGGCCATCGTTCGGCAGCCCACGACTGAACCGACTCCAGGCTGCGGGAGTAGACGCGGAACAGCTCGTCCATCGCGGCCCGGTAGGGCTCGCCCAGCCGCTCGTCGCGGTAGTAGCGATAGCCGCCGCCCTCCTCCATCGGCTGGTCGTAGGGGATGTAGCGCGTTGACTGCTCCAGGTAGGCGGCAAGCCGGCCGCGCTGGAGGACCTTGGTGAGGATGTTCGAGACCCACTCGCAGGCCAGATGCGCGCCTCCCACCTGGCCGATCGAGTCGTCGCCGTAGCCGATGAAGACCCGCTCATACAGCTGCGCGGCGCGCTCGCCCTCGACGCCGTCGAAGGGCCGAGAGCCCTCGGGCAAGTCGCCTGCGAACTCGTCCAGGAACAGCCTTCGCACCGAGCCCGCGTAGCGCGAGTAGCGCGCGAACATCGCGCCCTTCACCGTCTCGGGCAGGTTGACCAGGCAGAAGACCGGGCGGTCGAGATTGGTGAAGTGGCGACGCAGGAGCGCCTCCTCATCCGCGGTGAACGACTCGACCGGGTAGCGCATGCGCTGGATCGTAGTCGGCGTCCCGGCCGGCCTGGACCGGGGTGTCCTAGCCAAAAATGGTCACCGAGCCGACGGCCGCCGCCACCACGACCGCCGTCGACCAGGCCACCGCGGCGGCGGAGATCCGCAGGTCCAGGCCGTAGGCGTGGGTGACGATCATCGAGTTGATGCCGCAGGGCATGGCGGCGAGCAGCAGGTAGGGTCCCGGTAGGTCGATCAGCGGCAGGGCGAGCAGGGCGAGCAGCCCGGGCGCAACCGCCAAGCGCAGCGCCACAGTCGTCGCGACGGCGGCGTCGAGCGGCGGCGGTACCGGAATCGCGCCCTCGTCGGCCTGCTCGGCGAGCGCTGCGCCGACGGCGAAGAATCCGAGCGGAAGCACGGCCACGATCGCGATCCGCGAGGCGTCCACGAGGACGTCCGGCGCCAGCGAGTCCGGGGCGACCAGCGCCAGCGCGGCCGCGTAGAGCGCCGGGTTGCGGAGAAAGAACGCGGCCACTCGCTGCCTCGGGGTCTCGCCCGCGCGCTCGCCGAACGCGGCGCCAACCGAGAACGCGCCGACGAGCAGGGCCGGTGCGGAGACCAGCACGTCGTAGACCACCGCCTCGGACAGCTCGTCGAAGCCGAGCAGAGCGGCGACCAGCGGATAGCCGAGATAGCCGGTATTCGCCACCAGTGTGCAGCAGATCACGGAGCCGACGGCGGGGCGTGGCAGGCCCAGCGGCCGCGAGGCCACGAACCAGGCAATCAACGCCGCGAGCGCCAGCGCCAGGTACGCGAGCCCGATCCCCAGCCCGACGTCGGCGTCGAACTCGACCCGGGTGAGATTGAAGAAGGTGATCGGCGGCAGCACCACGTAGAGCACGAAGAGCAGTGCCCGGCGCGCAGCGACCCCGGCGCGCCCGCCGTAGCGATGCTCCGCCCAGGCTCCCCCG
Organism: Solirubrobacterales bacterium; assembly: GCA_035573435.1. GTDB lineage: Bacteria > Actinomycetota > Thermoleophilia > Solirubrobacterales > 70-9 > AC-56. Next base: position 165,951 of record DATMZR010000012.1, on the reverse strand, counting down.
GCCGTCGCCAGGATGATCGCCGACACGATTGCCGCCATCGGACTATCCTCGCCCCGCGTGAGGTTTGGCCTCTTCTATGAGCACCAGCTGCCCCACGCCCCTGGGCAGCCGGATGAGGCCACGCTGCTGACCAACGCCCTCGAGCAGGTGGAACTGGCCGACAGGGTCGGGTTCGACTACGTCTGGGAGGTCGAGCACCACTTCCTGGAGGAGTACTCGCACTCCAGCGCTCCCGAGGTCTTCCTCGCCGCCGCCAGCCAGCGGACGAGCCGGATCCGCCTCGGCCACGGGATCGTGCAGATCCCGCCGGCCGTCAACCACCCGGCGCGCGTGGCCGAGCGGGTGGCGACGCTGGACCTGCTCTCCGGCGGGCGGGTCGAGTTCGGCACCGGCGAAGGAAGCTCGCAGATTGAGCTCGGCGGCTTCGGAGTGGACCGGGAGCACAAGCGAGCCCAGTGGGAGGAGTCCCTGGACGCGATCACCCGCATGTTTGTGGAGGAGCCGTTTGCCGGCTACGACGGGCGCTGGGTGTCGATGCCGCCCCGAAACGTGGTTCCAAAGCCGAAGCAGCGCCCCCACCCGCCGCTCTGGGTGGCGTGTAGCCGCCGCGACACGATCCTGACGGCGGCGGAACGGGGGCTGGGAGCCCTGTCCTTCTCCTTCGTCGAGCCCGAGGCCGCGAAGGAGTGGGTCGACTCCTACTACGAGCTGATTGCCTCGGATCGCTGCGTGCCGGGGGGATTCGCGGTCAACCCCAACGTCGCCGTGGTGCTGCCGATGATGTGCCACCGTGACGAGGCGACGGCGATCGAACGCGGCATCGACGGCGCCCATTTCTTCGGCTTCTCGCTTGCCTACTACTACGCCTTCGGCGAGCACCGCCCCGGCCGCTCGAACGTGTGGCAGGAGTTCCAGGAGCGGCGCACCGAAGTCGGCTTCGCCCGGGAGATCGTCACCCCCGACGACGCGCCGCTGGGCGTCCGGCTCCTCCAGGAGGGGCTGGGCAGCCTCCGCGGGGCAATCGGGACCCCTGACCAGGTGGCCGACCTGATCCAGCGCTACGAGACCGCCGGCGTGGACCAGGTGATCTTCGTGTTGCAGGCCGGCGCCAACCGTCACGAGCACATCTGCGAGAGCATCGAGCTGATCGCGGCCGATGTCCTGCCGCGATTCATGGAGCGCGCCTCTGAGCGCGAGCGCGCCAAGGGCGAGCGGCTGGAGGAGGCGCTGGAGCTTGCGATGGCCCGGCGGGCCCCCGCGCGCGTGTCGGATCCGGACTACGTCGTCAAGCCCGATCGTGAGCCCGCGCCCGCGCATGCGGAGACCGCGGCTCGGGTGGGGGCGGCGCAAGACGGCGGCCCCGGGCGATTCCTGTCGGCGCGCGAGTTGGCAGCCCGGGTCACGGAAACGGCCTTCGCAGGCCTGGTTCGCGGTCGCAGCGACGAGCAGCTCCACCGGCTCTTCGATCGTGGGCCCGGGCTGGCGATCATCTTCAAGGGGATGGAGCGCTCCTTCGTTCCCGAGGCGACGCGTGGATTCGAGGGCGAGATCGCCTACGAGCTGAACGGTCGCGACGGGCCGCAGAGCTGGACGCTCCGGATCGGCGACGGCCGGGCGGCGGTGCGGCGCGGCGCGGCGGCCGAGCCCGCCCTCACCCTGCGAACCAGCGTTCCCGACTTCGTCCGGCTGGCTGCCCGCGAGGCGTTTGCGCCGAAGCTCCTGCTGGAGGGCGCCCTGGAGCTCGAGGGCGATTTCGCCCTGGCCGGACGCCTGCCTGAGATGTTCGGCGAGCAGGTCCCCACCTGATTCTCGAGCTGCCGTCAGGGGATGAACGCCGCCAGCGCCTGACCTGCATTTGAGGCCCAGTCCACCAGCGGCGAGGGGAAGACACCGAAGAAGATCGTCGCCGCGGCGAGCACCCCGGCGGGGACCACGATCGCCGGACAGCGGGTGCCCGGCGGTGGGCGCGGTGCCGCGCTCGGTGTGGCGCCCTGCCGGTCGGCCTCCGGCGAGCCCCCGGCCATTGCGGGCATTCCCGTCGGCTCGTGTCCCATGGGCTCCGGCGCGCGCCGCATCCAGACGGCGGCCACCACCCGCAGGTAGTAGACGAGCGAGATCATCGTCCCGATCGCGATCGCCACCCCGAGCCAGGTGTAGTCCGCGTCGACGGCCGCCTCGATCAGGTAGAGCTTGCCCATGAACCCGGCCGTCGCCGGCAGCCCGGCCAGCGCCAGCATCGCGATCGTCAGCGGCCAGGCCAGCTCGGGGCGATCGCCGCCCAGGCCCTGCACCGCCGCGATGTCGTCGCCGAGTCCGGTCTCGCGCTCGCGGACGACGATCACGCAGAAGGCGGCCAGGTTCATCAACGCGTAGGCCGCCAGATAGAAGATCAGAGCGTTCACCCCAAGCTCGGTGGCCGCGACCAGGCCCACCAGCATGTAGCCCGCCTGGGCGATGCCGGAGTAGCCCAGCAGCCGCTTCAGCGAGTCCTGGCCGAGCGCGCCGATGTTCCCGACCACGATCGAGATCGCAGCAAGCACCGCCAGCGCCGGCTGCCAGTTGTCGACGGCCGGGCCCAGCGCGACCTCGAAGAAGCGCACGAACACACAGAACGCCGCCGCCTTGGTTGCCACGGCCATGAAGGCGGTCACCGGCGTCGGAGCCCCCTGGTAGACGTCGGGCGTCCACTGGTGGAAGGGCGCGATCGAGATCTTGAAGGCCAGCCCGGTTGCGGCCAACGCGATCCCGATCAGGACCAGCGGGTCGTCGGCGAGCCCCGCCCCGATCCCGTCGCGGATGCCGCTGAAGTCCGTGGATCCCGAGCCGCCATAGACGAAGGCCAGGCCGTAGAGCAATGTCGCCGAGCCGAGCGAGCCGACGATCAGGTACTTGAGGCCCGACTCGAGCGACTCCTTCCGCAGGAGTGCCGAGCCGCATAGAACGTAGAGGGGGACCGAGAGCAGCTCGATCGCAACGAAGAACGAAACCAGGTTCTGAGCCTGGGCCAGCAGGACCATCCCGAGTACCGAGGAGAGCACGAGCGCCTGGAATTCCCCGTGGCGGGGCTCGGACCCCGGACGCTCGGCGGCCGGCTCCCGCCAAGACAGTGGAAGCACGACAGCGGCGGCGAGGATCGCAATCAGCGCGCCGGCCAGTCCGAGCTCGTCAAGCCGCAGGGCTCCGGCCACCAGGTCCTTGCGCTCGCCCCACTGCCAGATGCAGAGGCCGGCTGCGGTGGCGAGGGTGGCCAGTGAGACGATCGAGACCGCGACCCGCTGGCGCCCTTCGCCGAGCAGGCCGGTCAGCAGCACCACGCAGATCCCGGCAGTGAGCGTGATCACAGGGGAGAGCCCCGCGTAGTCGACGTGGGGGGCGGTGAAGCTCACCCATCACCCCCCGGGGCGCGGCCTGTCCAGCCCGACTCAGCGCGGGTCGAGGGAGGGGCGGGCGCGGGCTTCGGGTCCGAGGTCACGGCCGCCACCTTGTCCTCCACGGCGGCCTGGCCCCGGCTCAGAATCAGTCCCGGGTAGAGGGCCAGGGCGACGATGCAGGCGACGAGCGGCACCAGCACCATCGCGTCGCGCAGACCGATCTCCCGCGACTCGGCGTTGTCCGCGAGCCGGCCGTGCATGGTGCGCTGGAAGAGGCGAATCGCATAGAAGGCCGCGAGTGCCACCCCGACGACGGCCACGAAGGCGTAGACGATCTTGGCCTGGAAGACCCCGATCAGGATGTAGAACTCGCCCATGAAGTTCGCGGACCCGGGCATCGCCAGGGTCGCCAGCGTGACGATCAGGAACAAGGCGGCGAGAACCGGCGCCCGCATCGCCAGGCCGCCGAGCCGGGTCAGGTCCTCGCTCCCCGAGCGCTCCCACAGCAGGGCGATGATCAGGAAGATCGGAGCCACCACCAGGCCGTGGTTGACCATCTGAAGCACCGCCCCGTCGGCGCCGTCGGGTCGTAGGGAGAAGATCCCGATCGTGATGAAGCCGAGCTGGGCGATGGAGGAGTAGCCGGCGATTAGGCGAACGTTCGTCTGCGTGAACGCCATCACCGACCCGTAGAGGATGCTGGCGACGCCCACCAGCAGGATCAGTTCCTGATAGGTGGAGGTGGCATCTGGGTAGAGGGGCAGCGCGACCCGCAGGAAGCCGTAGGCCCCGACCTTCGAGAGCACCCCGGCCAGGAGCGCGAGCACCGGCAGCGGCGCGGCCCGATAAGCGTCCGGCAGCCAGCCGTGTACGACGACGGCCGGCATCTTGATCAGGAAGGCCGCTGCGAAGAACAGGAAGATCCACTCCTGGCTTCCGCTCGAGAGCGTGTGGGCGCGCAGGTCGGCGAGCGAGAAGCTCAACTGACCCACCTGATCCGAGGCGAGGATCGCGGTGGCGATCGCGGCCACGAGCATCAGCAGCGAGCCCACCAGCGTGTAGACGATCATCTTGGTCGTCGCGGCGATCCTGTTCTCGCCCCCGAACGTGCCGATCAAGAACCAGAACGGCACCAGCATCAGATCGAAGAAGAGGACGAACAGCAGCAGGTCCTGGGCCAGGAAGGCGCCAAGGGTGGCCGTTTCGCCGAGCCCGAGCATGAAGAAGTAGATGCGTGGCCGATCGGGCAGCCGGAAGCTCGAGAAGACCGTTGCCCCCGCCCAAAGGAGCGCAGTCAGCAGGATCAGGAACAGACTGATCCCGTCCACCCCGAGCTCGTAGCGGACGCCGAGATCGGGGATCCAGCTCTCCGAAACCGTGTGTTGAAGGCCGGCTTCTGCCGCGTCGAAGCTCGCCACCAACGCGATCGCGAGCCCGAGCACGATGCCGGAACCGAGCACCGCCGAGATCGAGACCGCCCTCCGCGGCACCACGAAGCAGACCAGGCCCACGGCCACCGGCAGCCACAGCATCACCTGGATCACGTGCCTGCCTCCGGCGCCATCACGAGCTGACGATCAGGAAGTAGAGGCCCAGGGCGGCGAACCCTCCGACCAGCAGCAGGGCGTAGGCGCGGACGAATCCGGATTGGGCGCCGCGCACGATCACGCTGACCCCGCGGACCGCGTCCACAGTCGCGGCGACGATCCCCTGCACCACGACCCGCTCCAGCACCGCGTTCGCGAAGCGGCCGGTCGCGATCACCGGCCGGTAGACGAGCGTGTCGTAGAGCTCGTCGAAGTACCACTTGTTGACCAGGAAGGTGTAGACGGCGTGAGCCCTGCGTCGCAGCCGCTCGGGGGTCTGCGGGGCGACCCTGTAGACGTAGTAGGCGGTGGCGATGCCCAGCAGGCTGAGCGCCCCGCCGATCCCGAGGTCGGCCCAGGCGGTCGCGGTCGGCACGTGGATCCTGGACAGGGGCGAGTCCTCGAAGGTCGGCTCCAGGAACGTGTCCAGAACGTGATCCACCCCCGGTACCTGGATGTAACCGCCGAACAGCGCCCCCGCGCCCAGGATCGCCATCGCGATCGCCATGGGTCGCGCGCGCTCGGCGATGTTGTGCACCGGGCCCGGGAACCCGACGTCCGTGTCCTCCTTCTCCCCCGTCAGCGGGTTCTGCGGCTCCGCGTGAGCCTGATGTCCCTGTTCGAGCTCCCGAGCCTCAGGACATGGCTCTCCATAGACGACCCGGAAGACGATCCGGAAGGCGTAGACGGCGGTCAAGAAGGCGCCCACGTAGCCGCCGATGGCAAGGATCCAGTAGAAGCCGCCGCGCTCGCCGGCGAAGGCCAGGATCTCGTCCTTGGAGAAGAACCCCGACGTGCCGGGGAAGGCCGCGAGCGCCAGGGCACCGACGATCAGGAGTCCGGACGTGAACGGCAGCGCGCGGCGAAAGCCGCTCATCCGATCGATGTTCTGCGTGCCCGCCATCGCCGCGATCACCGACCCGGCTGCCATGAACAGGAGGGCCTTGAAGAACGCGTGGCTCATCAGGTGGAACAGGCCCGCCGCATAGGCCCCAATCGAGACGCCCATCACCATGTAGCCGATCTGGCTGATCGTCGAGTAGGCGATGATCCGCTTCAGGTCGGTGACCGCGAGCGCCACGGTCGCCGCGAAGATCAATGTGGCCAGGCCGAGGAAGGCGGAGATATCGGCGGCTGTGGGAGCCTCGAGGAAGAGGGGATGCATGCGGGCGATCAGGTAGACGCCGGCCGTGACCATGGTGGCCGCGTGGATCAAGGCGGAGACGGGGGTGGGGCCTTCCATCGCATCTGGAAGCCAGGTGTGGAGCGGCAACTGCGCGGACTTCGCGAACGCCCCGACCAGCATCAGGAGGCAGATCGCCACCACGACGCCCTCGTTGGTCGTGAACTGCTGGGGCGCGGCGGAGAAGATGGCGAGGTAGTCGAACGTCCCCAGCTCCCGGAAGATGAAGAAGGCGGCGAGCACCAGGCCGATGTCGCCGATCACGTTGATCACGAACGCCTTCATGCCCGCCTTGGTGGCGGTGTTCCGGCGATACCAGTAGCTGATCAGTGCGTAGGAGGCGAAGCCCACGAATGCCCAGCCGACGATCAAGAGCACGAAGTTGCCGGCCAGGACGAGCAGCAGCATCGAGAAGACGAAGAAGTTGAGATAGCTGAAGTAGCGGGCGTAGCCGCGATCGGACTCGAGGTAGCTGATCGAGTAGAGGTGGATCAGCGTGGAGACGCCGGTGACCACGAGGATCATGAACACCGACAGTGGGTCGACCAGGATGCCGACCTTGATGTCGAGGCCCGCCGCCGAGGCATAGGTCCAGAGGGAGGAGGTGAGCTCGCGGCCCGAAGCGGGCTTGTCCTGCAGGGCCACCAGCGCCGCGATCGAGTTCACGAAGGCGAGCGCGATCGCGGCTGTCCCGATCCAGCCCGCGGCTCGGGGCGGAAGCCGGCGCCAGCCGAGTGCGTTCACCAGGCAGCCCGCGAGCGGGAAGGCCAGCACCAGCCAGGCGTACGTCGTCGCGTTCACCCGCGCAGGTCCCTCATCTCATCGACGTTCAAAGGCAGCCGGCGCCTGAACATCGCCACGATCAGGCCCAGCCCGACCACCACCTCGCAGGCAGCGACGACCATGACGATCAACGCGAACACCTGACCGTCTTGATCGCCGTGCTGGCGGGCGAAGGCGACCAGGGCGAGGTTCCCCGCGTTCAGCATCAGCTCGAGACAGAGCAGGATCACCAGAGGGCTGCGCCGGATCAGCACCCCACCGGCGCCGATCGCGAAGAGCAGCGCGGAGAGGACGAGGTACCAGGAAATGTCCACCTATGACCCTTCTTCGCCGAGGTCGGGTCGAGGGTCCGAACGCGTTCGGCCCGCCAGCACGATGGCGCCCACAGCAGCGACGAGGAGCAGCATCGAGGCCGCCTCGAAGACGATCAGGAAGCGCTCCAGGAGCAGGGTGCCGATCGCCTCCGGAGAGCCGAAGCCGGCCGGCACGGTCGGCCCCTCGGTGTCGATCCCCGAAAGGGAGCTGCCCAGGATCGCGATAGAAAGCTCGGTGAAGAGCGCCACGGCGAGCAGTGGGGCCAGGAATCGCTGGCCCGGGATCGGCTCCCAGATCGGCTCCTCGACGGCGCCCACGTAGGCGGCCACGAAGACGTACAGCACCATCACCGCGCCCGCGTACACGACCACCTGCGCCGCGGCGACGAACTGCGCATAGAGCAGCAGGAACAGCCCTGCCAGGGCCACCAGGTGGACCACCAGCGCCAGGACGCTGTAGAAGGGATTTCGCAGCGCGATCACGCCGATCGCTCCGGCGAGGGCGCCGATCGCTCCGGCGAAGAAGGCGACCTGAACCATCAGGTCGCCGCTCCGGCGGGGGTCCTATCCGAGGCCCGCGTCCCGCAGCGCGTCGGCCTGCTCGGAAAAGCTCCTTGCGTACACGACCTTTCCCTCGCGGAGCTTCCAGACGAAGCCCATGGGCACGTCGAGGTCCACGCCACTCGCCCGGCCGCGGGCTTGGAGTCGTCCCAGCAAGACGACCTGGTCACCGGCGTCGCGGAAATCCTCGGCATCCATGTGAACGAACTCCCAGTCCTGGTCGAAGTCGGCGAGCATTTGGCGCACGCCCTCGACGCCGCGGTAAGCCTTTCCCTCGAGCTGTGCTCGCATCGGATAGAGGTCGGCGTCGGCCTCCATGTACTGGGCCAGCGCGTCGAGGTCCCGATCGTTGAAGGCCTCGACCATCCGGCGGATGACCTGAACGTTCTGGGCGGACACTGTGAACCCAGTATCCCGCTCACTCGCCCTCCCGGCGCAGCGGGGTGCGCTCGACGGGCTCCGCGAGCAGCATCTCCTTGGTGAAGACCAGGTCCTCGCGGTTGTAGTCGGCGAGCTCGTACTCGTGCCCCATGGTGATCGCGTCGAAGGGGCAGGCGACCTCGCAGTAGCCGCAGAAGATGCAGCGAGCCAGGTTGATCTCGTAGATCTCGGCGTAGCGCTCGCCGGCCGAGACGCGATGGTCGGGGTCGTTCTCGGCGGCGACGACCCGGATGCAGTCTGCGGGGCAGGCGGCCGCGCACAGAGAGCAGCCGACGCACTTCTCCAGTCCGGTGTCCTCGAAGCGGTGCAGCTTGTGGCGGCCTCGAAAGCGGGGGTACACCGGGGTCTTCTCCTCCGGATACTGGATGGTCACCGGCCCCTCGACGATCCGGGCGAAGGTGGTCTTCAGGCCGCGCAACGTCTCGCCGAACGCGCGGTACGCGCCCCCGGCCCCGCCGGGCTGCGGCCCCCGCTGCACGGCGACCACCGACTCATCGGGCAGATACGGAAACTCCTGGCTCACGTTGTCGTCACCAGTACGGCAGTGACCAGCACGTTGAGGGTGGCGAGCGGCAGGAGCACCTTCCAGCCCAGCGACATCAGCTGGTCGTAGCGGATTCGCGGCACGGTCGCCCGCACCCACATGAAGACGAACACGAGCGCGAGGATCTTCACCAGCACCCAGATCGGGTCGAGCCAGCCGGGGCCGGGGCCGTGCCACCCGCCCAAGAAGAAGGTCACCGCCACCCCGGAGACGACGAACATCTCGATGTACTCGGCCAGTGCGTACGAGCCGTAGCGCATCCCGCCGTACTCGGTCTGGTACCCCTGGACCAGCTCGGCGTCGGCCTCCGGAAGGTCGAACGGGGCTCTGTTGGCCTCCGCGAATCCGGCGACCATGAAGATCAAAAAGCCGACGATCTGCGGGATCACGTACCAGATCGAGTCCTGCGCCTCGACGATCGAGACGAGCGACAGGGAGCCCGCCATCATGATCGCCCCCAGGAGCGCGAGCCCCATCGAGATCTCGTACGAGATCAGCTGGGCCGCCGAGCGCATCGCGCCCAGGAAGCTGTACTTGGAGCCCGAGGCCCAGCCGCCGAGCAGCAACCCGTAGAACGCGATCGAGCCGAAGGCGAAGAAGTAGAGGATGCCGATCGAGACGTCGATGCCGTAGAAGCCGACCCCGTCCTTGACGTTCCCGAACGGGATGATCGCCAAGGTCGCGACGCCGGTGAAGATCACGATTGCGGGGGCGACCGCCCACAGGATCGGGACCGCGTTGTCGGGCCTGTAGCCCTCCTTCGTGATCAGCTTGACCGCGTCGGCGAGGGGCTGCAGCAGCCCGAAGGGCCCGACCCGGTTGGGGCCATACCGCGCTTGGAAGCGCCCCAGGACCTTGCGCTCGATCACCGTCAGCACGGGAGCGATGGCGAACACGGCGGCGAAGATCACGATCGACTTCACGACCAGGATCCAGGTTGCCTCGGCAAATCCCACCTCGGCCAGCGGAAGCGTCACTCCGACCCTCCGGCTGTGGAAATCTCGGCGAGCTCGCCGCGAAGTTCACCTGCCCCATCGCCAAGTCCATCGATCAGGAATCCGCTGCCAGGCCGCACCCGCTCGCGAATCGCGACGCGGGCTCGCAGGCTCGTTCCGTTGGAGCGCACGTCGACCTCGTCGCCGCCCCCCAGGCCCAGACGGTCGGCATCAGCGGGCGAGATCTCGAGTGCCTGCTCGGGCGCCAGGAAACGCAGCGCCGGGCTGCGATCCGTCACCTCCGCGGCCCAAAGATCACGGTAGGTCCCGACGCGCAGCCCGCCGTCACCTGCCGGACCGGGAGGCGGCGCCACGCCAGGCGCCGCTTCCGCGTCCGGGAACGCCGACGCCGGAGTCCGGTCCTGCCAGCGCACGCCCTGGCCGCCGATCTCCTCTGTGCTGATCCCGGCGTAGAACGGAACTTCGGAGGCGATCGCCTCGAGCGCCTCCGGCGCCGAGTCGATTCCGGTCTCCTCGCCGAGCAGTGCCGAGAGCTCAACGAGCACCTGCCAGATCGGCCGCACGCGCCCCGGGTGGGGGACGCCGGGACGAAGGCGCTGGAGGCGGCCGTCGGGGTGCGTGACGGTGCCCTCCTTCTCGGCGTAGAACTCAGCCGGAAAGACGACGTCCGCGTGTCTGGTCGCCGCGTTCTCGAACATCGAGACCGCAAGCACGAACTCCGCCTTGCCGAGAGCCTCGCTCCACTCGGGCCCGCCAGGAAAGTCCCGGATGGGGTCCGCGTCGAGGAGCAGCGCGGCATCGAGGTCGCCGTCGGCCAGGGCGCCCCGGATCTCGGCGACGTTCCGCCCGGGACCCGCGTCCGCGAGACCCGGGCCCGCGTCCGGCAGGCAGCCCACCTCGCGCAGGCCGCGCGAATTGGTCTCGGCGGGGACCTCGAGGAGCTTCGCGTCCAGCTTGCCGGCCAGGTCGACCAGGGAGTGGTCGGCTTCCCCGCCCCAGACGATCACGGTCGCGCCCGGCCGCAGCACCCCGGCGACCCGCTCCGCGTCGGCGCCCAACTCGCCGGAGGCCGCCTCATAGCCCTCGACCCCGGCCGCCGCCGCGAGCGCGATCGTGAAGCCCAAGCGGCCGGCGGCACCGGGCGCATAGCGAGCCGTCTCGTCAGCGCCACCGTCCAAAGCGCTCGGCCTGTCGGTGGCAACGGCCAGCGCGGCTCCGTGGCGCCGCACGCACTTACGGATCCGCAGGTCGAGGATCGGCATAGCGTGCAGCGGGTCGCAACCGAGCACCAGGATCGCCTCGGCTGAGCCGAGGTCGCCGACGCTCGCGGCCAGCTCGGGCTGTGCCAGCCGAATGGCGCGCCTGCGGTCGAGCGGCGGGCCGCCCTGAGAGTCGACGTGCGGAGAGCCGAGAGCCCGGCGGAGGATCCGTTGAGCCAGGTAGCCCTCCTCGTTTGAGGACTGCCCGCCGACGATCGCGGCCGTCCGCTCACCGGCCTGGTGAAGGGCAGCCGCCGCGGCCTCGAGGGCCCCTTCCCAGCTAGCGGGGCGGAGCTCGCCGCCCTGGCGGACGAGCGGCTCCGTGATCCGGTCCCCGGACTCCGCCATCTGGTAGCCGAACCGCCCCTTGTCGCACAGCCATCCGTCGTCCACCGCCCCGTTGTCTCGGGCTAGCACGCGCTCGATCCGCTCGTCGCGCACGGTCAGCAGCACGTTGCACTGGCTCGGGCACAGCGTGCAGATCGAGCCGGCATCCTCGATTTCCCAGGGCCGAGCCCGGAACCGGTAGGCGTCCGAGGTCAGCGCCCCCACCGGGCAGAGCTCGATGATGTTCCCGTGGAAGGGAGCGATGTAGGGGCGGTCGTGGAACGTGCCCACGAACGTCGATGCGCCGCGTTCCAGGAGCTGAAGCTGCTCGTCCTCGGCCACCTCCTGGCTGAAGCGGACGCAGCGGTAGCAGAGGATGCATCGCTCGCGGTCGATCTTGATCAGCGGCGACAGGGGGATCGGCTTCTGGAAGTGGCGCTTGGGGTCGATGGCCCGGCTCCTGCCCGGCCCCCAGCCCATCGCGATGTCCTGCAGCGGGCACTCGCCGCCCTTGTCACAGACCGGGCAGTCCAGGGGATGGTTGACGAGCAGGAACTCGACCACCGCCTCCTGGGCCGCCTTGACGCGGTCGGTGCGGGTGTAGACGACCATCCCGTCGCGGACGGGCGTCGAGCAGGCGGTCTGGAGCTTCGGGATTCCCTCGATCTCCACCAGGCACATCCGGCAGGCGCCGACCGGCTCGCCGAGCTTCGGCTCGTAGCAGAACACCGGTATCTCGACGTCGCCGTGCTTGGCCGCGTCGACGAGCATCGTCCCCTCCTCGGCCGGCACCTCGATCCCATCGACGATGAAGTTGATCCGGGGGCGCTCCGGTTTCATGCCGCTTGCACCCCAACTTCGTCCCTGGCCTGGGCGCGGGCGATCGTCTCTTCGAACTCACTCCGGAACTTGGCCACCATGCTGCCGACCGGCATGGCCATCGAGTCGCCGAGCACGCACAGGCAGTGGCCGATGATGTTCTCCTGCACCGAGGCGACGATGTCGAGGTCCATGGGGGTCGCCTCGCCCGAGATCACCCGTTCGAGCATCTTCACCGTCCAGTTGGTGCCCTCGCGGCAGGGGGTGCACTTGCCGCAGGATTCGTGGTGGTAGAAGCGCGCCGTGCGCAGCGCCAGCTCGGGGATCGAGGTTGAGTCGTCGGCGACGATGATCGACCCAGAGCCGAGCATGGATCCCGCGTCCGCCATCGCCTCGAAGCTGTACGGCAGGTCGAGCTCGGCGGCGGTCAGGACGGGCGCCGAGGAGCCGCCGGGGAACCAAGCCTTGACCTGCCGCCCATCGGGCGGCCCACCGGCGAGCGTGTAGATCAGCTCCCGTGTGGAGATCCCGAGCTCGACCTCGTAGTTGCCGGGCCGCTTGACGCAGCCCGAGACCGAGACGACCTTGGTGCCGGGCGACTGCTCGGTACCGAACCCCTTGAACCACTCGGCGCCGTTGGCCACGATGTGGGGCACGTTCGAGAGGGTCTCGACGTTGTTGATCAGGGTCGGCCCTCCGTAGAGGCCCTGGATCGCCGGGAACGGCGGCTTGAGGCGCGGGTTGCCCCGCTTTCCTTCGAGCGCGTCGAGCAGGGCCGTCTCCTCGCCGCAGATGTAGGCGCCGGCACCACGGTGAACGACCACCTCGACCCGGTGGCCGGAGCCCAGGATGTCCTCGCCCAAAAAGCCGGCCTCGTACGCCTCGGCGACGGCGCGCTCGAGGATGTCGGCGATGGCTGCGTACTCGCCCCGGATGAACACGAACCCCCAACCGGCGCCGGCGGCCAGCGCCGCAATCGCGATCCCCTCGATCAGCTGATGCGGGTTCTTCTGCATCAGCTCGCGGTCCTTGAAAGCTCCCGGCTCGGACTCGTCGGCGTTGCAGCACAGGTACTTCGACCTCTCGCCGCGGGGCAGGAACGACGCCTTCTTCCCCATTGAGAATCCGGCGCCCCCGCGGCCACGCAGGCCGGCCTCCTCGAGCACGCCGAGCAGCTCCTCGGGCTCGCGGATGGCCCGCTCCAGCGAGCGGTAGCCGCCCAGGTCGCGGTACGCCTCGATCGAGGCCAGGCGGGGCTCGTCGATGCGCTTGAAGAGCATCCGCGTCTCGGGATCGGCTCCGGGCTCCGGGCCGCCGGCCGCGGGGCGGCCGGCCAGCGCCTTGTGCGGCAGCACCTCTGCGCCGGAGCGAAGCTGCTCCACCGCACCCTGCGCGTCACCGGCGTCGAGCGGACCGTAGTAGCGCTCGTCGATCGAGGCCATCGGGGCGAGGTCACAGGCGCCGAGACACTCGAAGCTCCTCACGAACACCTCTCCGTCGGCGGAGCTGACGCCGCCGTGGTCCGCCTCGTGGGCATCCGCGCCGGCGGCCTCGCAGAAGGCGTCCAGCAGGGCGTCCGCTCCCCGCAGCCAGCAGGAGATGTTGTGGCAGACGAGCACCTGGTGGCGCCCGACCGGCGTGGTGCGAAACAGGTCGTAGAAGGTCGCGAGCGATTCCAGGTAGCCAGGAGTCACTCCCATCACGGCCGCGGCCTGGCGGATTCCCTCCGGGCTGCACCAGCCATAGGTGCGCTGCACGGCCCAGAGGGCGGGAAGGGCGGCGGAGCGAATCTGCGGGTAGCGCGACATCGCGCTCTCGATGGCCTCCCGCAGCTCGTCAGGGACGTCGACCTCATGAAGCTCGGGTACGGTCTCCGCGTCCTCGGGCTTCATCGACTCGACCAGCCTGTGCCGCTCCTCCGCGGACATCTCGTTGGTGGGGCGGATCTCCGGGAGGTCTGTCATCTATCGATGCCTCCGAGGATCGGGTCGAGCATCGCCAGGTTCTGGATCAGGTCGGCGACGTAGCCGCCCACGGACATGTCGCGAAGAGCCTGAAGGTTCACGAACGAGGGGTCGCGAATGTGCACTCGCGCGGGCTTCGCCGAGCCGTCGGCGACCACGAAGCAGCCCAGCTCGCCGCGCGGCCCCTCCACGGCGTGGTAGGCCTCGCCCGGGGGCACCCGGAAGCCCTCCGTGACCAGCTTGAAGTGGTGGATCAAGGCCTCCATCGAAGTCGAGAGCTCGTCGCGTGGCGGGAGCACCACCTTGCGGTCGTCGGCGATCCACGGGCCCTCGGGGAGCCCGTCGAGAGCCTGCTCGATGATCCGCACCGACTCGCGCATCTCCCGCACTCGCACGCGGTAGCGGTCGTGGCCGTCGCCGACGGTGCCGACCGGGATCTGGAAGTCGAAGTCGTCGTAAGCGAGGGTGGGAGCGACTTTACGCAGGTCCCAGGGCTCTCCGGCGGCGCGCAGCAGCGGCCCCGTGACCCCCAGGTCCAGCAGTCGCTGGCGCGGGACGACCCCGACGTTCCTGGTCCGCCGCAGGAAGATCTCGTTCCGGTTCAGGATCGCCTCGTACTGGTCGATCCGGGAGGGCATCTCGGCGCAGAAGGCGCGGGCCTTGCGTTCGAAGCCGACCGGGATGTCCTCGAACACACCTCCCACCTGGAAGTACCGGGTGTGCATCCGTTGCCCGGTCGAGAGCTCGAACAGGTCGAGGATCTGGTCACGGTCCCGGAAGCAGTAGAAGAACATCGACATCGCGCCGAGATCGAGCGCACCAGTGCCGAGCCAGACCAGGTGCGAATGGATCCGGTTCAGCTCCAGATGGATCACGCGCAGGTACTTGGCGCGCGGTGGGATCTCCAGCTCGAGCAGACGCTCAACGCAGCCGACGAACGCCTCCATGTTGAAGAAGTACGAGAGGTAGTCCATCCGCTCCACGAACGGGATCGCCTTCCAGTAGGACTTGTCCTCGCAGTTCTTCTCGATCCCGGTGTGGACGTAGCCGACGATCGGCTTCAGGTCCCGGACCACCTCCCCCTCGAGGCTGACCAGCAGCCGCAGCACACCATGCGTGGCCGGATGGTGCGGCCCCATGTTGATCGTCATCAGCTCCTGCTCGGGCGCCAGCGCCTGTCCGGCGGCCGTCCGTTCGACCGGCGAGCTGCCGATCACCTGGGCGTCGGTGCGCGAGATGACGTCTCGGCCCAGATCGCTCATTCGAACCAGCGCGGAACTTCGCGCTCGTCGCGGGTGAAGATCACCGGCTCGCCCCCCATCGGAAAGTCGCGGCGCTGCGGCCAGCCGACGTAGTCCTCGGGCATCAGGATGCGCCTGAGGTCGGGGTGGCCGTGGAAGACGATGCCGAAGAAGTCGTAGACCTCCCGCTCCTGGTACTCGGCGGCGGGGAAGAGCGGGACACAGCTATCCATTTCAGGGAGCCGGTCGCCTCCTCCGCTTTGCGTCCGGGGGCGACCGGGTTCGCTTGGGTCAAGGCCAGGGTCAGCCAGCGCCGCACGGACCCGCAGCCGCTCCACCCGCGGCATGTTGAGCAGTTCGTAGACGACGCCGAAGCGCGGCTGCGCCGGAAAGTAGTCGACGCCGTGGAGGCTGGCCAGGAAGCGGTACTCCTGGCCCGGGGTGTCGCGGAGCCAGCCGAGGACGGCGAGGATTCGCTCCGGGTCGACGATCAGGCACGCTTGCCCGTGCTCGTGGTAGGTGCCCAGGACCGAGCCGGCCGCGGCGCCGTCGAGGTCCTGGGCGATCAGCTCGAGGCCGGGGGCGTCCGGCATCAGGTGCTTTCCCCGGCCAGCTCGGCGTGACGGGCGACGGACTGCTCCCGGGCAGCGGCGTAGGCCTCGGCCTCTTCCCTCGAAGCGGTGCCGGTGACGGGCCTGGCCCACTCCTCGGTCCCGATGGCGTTGTAGCGGCGGCGCCAGCCGGGATCCGGATTGCCGACGATCATCCGCTGCAGCTTGTTGAACCCGTACAGGAGGGCCTCCGGGCGCGGCGGGCACCCCGGGATGTGGATGTCGACCGGCATGAACTTGTCCGCTCCCTGGACCACCGCGTAGTTGGCGAACATGCCGCCCGAGGACGAGCAGGCGCCCATCGAGATCACCCACTTCGGCTCCAGCATCTGGTCGTACAGGCGGCGGATGACCGGAGCCATCTTGATCGCGACACGGCCCGAGAGGATCAGCATGTCGGCCTGCCTGGGCGAGGCGCGCAGGTTCTCGGCGCCGAACCGCGCGATGTCGTAGCGCGGGCTGACCATCGACATCATCTCGATCGCGCAGCAGGCCAGTCCGAAAGTGGCGGGAAAGATCGAGTTGGCGCGTCCCCATCGCGTCGCCCGGTCGAGCGTCGTGGTCAAGACCGACTCGGTGACGTGTCGCTCGAGGGCGGCGCCCTCCAGGTCGCCGCGCAAGAGGTCGCGGGCGCGAAGCTGCCGGACGCGAAGCTCGGCGGGCGACCGCGGCTCTTCAAGCGGCGAGAGCCCGCGCAGCTTCTCCCGCCTCACCTCCAATCGAGCGCACCCCTTCGCCAGACGTACGCCAGGGCCACCAGGAGCAGCAACACGAAGATCCCGATCTCCACCAAGACGAAGATGGAGTGCGCCGCGTTGAGGATCACGCCGACCGGGTACAGGAAGACGACCTCGATGTCGAACAGGATGAAAAGCATCGCGATCATGTAGAAGCTGATCCCGAAGCGGAAGGTCCGCGAGACCTCGGTGGGGAGCCCGCACTCATACGGCTCGCTCTTCACCCTGCTCGGCCGCCGAGGGCCCACCAGCCCGTTGACCATCGCCAGCACTCCTCCCACGATCACCCCGAGGCCGGCGAACACGATCACTGGGAGGTAGCTGCGCAGCACGGCAGCCGAGTTATATACCGACTTTGTGGCAGGTTGCTACATAGTGATCTTCCGCATCAGCAAGCGGATTTCGAGGCCGACGGTCTGAGCCCGATGGTCGTCGTCCATCTCGTGGTCGGGATCGCGGTCATCGCCACCAACCTGGTCGCCGGGGCCTGGGGCGGGACCGCCTGGCTTCGTCGCCAGCCATCGGTCGGCTTCTGGTACGCGCTCCGCATCGCCCAGGCGGCGGCGGTCCTGCAGGTGGGCCTGGGGGCGATCCTGCTGATCTCGGGCCATGAGGGCAACGGGCTCCACTACCTATACGGGGTGCTGCCGGTCTTCGTCGCGCTGCTCGCCGAGGCGGCCCGCGCCGGAGCGGCTGAGCGCGAGCTGACGGGCCTCGACTTCGAGTCGCTGCCGAAGGACCGCCAGCGCATGACCGCCCTGGCCATCGTCCGCCGCGAGACCGGGATCATGGCGGTCTCGGCGCTGGTCATCTTCCTGCTTGCCCTGCGCGCCGCCACCACCGCGGGCTAGGCGCCAGAACCTCAGGCGTCGTCGGTGAGCGGTCGGTACTCACCGTGATGAAAGATCAGTGGCCCGCCGTCGGATTGCTCGAGGTCAAGTACCCGCCCGGTGGCGATCGAGTGGTCGCCGCCGTCGTGCACGTCGCGCAGCTCGCAGCTGAGCCAGATCAGCGTTCCCTCGATCCTTGGGGTTCCGGCCCGCTCCTCCCAAGGGACGCCGTCCCACTTCTCCGGGTGAGGGTCCTTGGTGCTGAAGCGCCGGGCGAGCTCGGCTTGGTCACCCGCGAGCACATTGACCCCGAAGCGCCGGGCGTGCTCGACCGCGACCAGGGTGCGGGAGCCCAGGTCGAGGCAGGCGAGCATCAGCGGCGGCTCCAGCGACAGCGAGGCAACGGCGTTCGCGGTCGCGCCCGCAGGCCCCCCGGGGCCGATGGCCGTGACCACCGTGACCGCCGTCGGGAAGCCCGACATCGCGGCGCGCAGAGCGGCCGGCTCGACCGTGGCGGACATCACCGTTCGAGGCTCGCTGTCACGAAGCGGAAAGTATGATGGCGCCCGCGTGCCCGGCCGCTTGACCCCGACCTCCGTCCTCGCGTTCGCGGCGGCAGCCACGGCGGCATTGGCACTCAGCGCGTGCGGAACCGAGGGGATCTCGGTGTCCCCGGAGGATCCCGCCCACCGAGGCGCGGTGCTGTTCTCGGAGCGCTGCTCGGGTTGTCACACGCTGAAGGCGGCAGGAACCCAGGGAACCGCCAACCGGGCGCTCCGCGTGCAGGGTCCGAATCTGGACCAACGCGACGAGAGCGTCGACGACGTGCTCTTCGCGATTCGAAACGGCGGGTTCTCGGGCGCAATCATGCCCCAGAACATCGTCACCGGCGGTGACGCGATCCGCGTCGCGAAGTTCGTCTCCGAATACGCCGGCGACGAAGTCAGCGAGGGATCGGGCGCGGGATCGGGCTCCCAGTAGGCGAGCGAGCCCGCCCCATCTGCCATTGATGCTCGACCTTCGGAGCATCCGCGAAGATCCCAAGCCCGCCCGGGCCGCACTGGCGCGTCGCGGCGCCGCCGAGGCCCTCGACGAGCTGCTCGGCCTGGACGAGCGTCGCCGCGAGGTGCTCCCACAGGTCGAGGAGCGGCGGGCCCGACAGAACCGGGCCTCCGAGCAGATCGCGGCGGCGAAGCGCTCCGGTGAAGATGCCGAGCCCCTGATCGCCCAGATGCGCCAGGTCAGCTCTGAGGTGAAGGAGCTCGAAGCGGAACTGGCCGAGGTCGAGGCGAAGCGCGACGAGCTCCTGTCCAAACTTCCAAACCTTCCGGAGCCAGAGGCTCCGGAAGGGCTTACGGAAGACGACGCTGTGGTTTTGCGGGAGGTCGGCGAACGCCCGCAGTTCGAGTTCGAGATCCGCGACCACCTCGACCTGGGCCTCGCCAACGGTTGGATCGAGATGGAGAAGGCGGGCGAGGCCTCCGGCTCGCGCTTCGCCTACCTGCTGGGCGATCTGGTGCTGGTCGAGTTGGCCCTGGTGCGCCTCGCCATTGAGCTTGTGGGCGGCGAGGGGTTCGTTCCGGTGGTCCCGCCGGTGCTCGTCCGCGAGGGCCCGCTTTACGGCACCGGCTTCTTCCCGGGGGAGCGGGAGATGATCTACGAGATTCCGCGCGACGACCTATTCCTGGTCGGGACGTCGGAGGTCTCACTGGCGGCGCTCCACGCGGACGAGATCTTGGGCGCTGAAGCGCTGCCGCATCGCTATGCCGGGCTCTCCACCTGCTTCCGGCGGGAGGCCGGAGCCGCCGGCAAGGACACGCGCGGGATCTTCCGCGTGCACCAGTTCGACAAGGTGGAGATGTTCTCGTTCGTTCGCCCCGATGAGTCGGGCTCCGAGCACGAGCACCTGCTGGCGATCCAGGAGCGGATCCTCCAGGCGCTCGAGATCCCCTATCGAGTCGTCGACATCGCCGCCGGCGACCTTGGAGCCGCGGCGGCGCGCAAGTTCGACTGCGAGGCCTGGATCCCGAGCCAGGAGCGCTACCGCGAGGTGACCTCCTGCTCGAACACCACCGACTATCAGGCGCGGCGCCTCGGCGTGCGCTTCCGCCCGGAGCCGCAAGCTCAGCCTCTGCATCCTCACACGCTCAACGGCACCGCTGTCGCCGTGGGCCGAACTCTGATCGCGCTGCTCGAGAACCGCCAACGCCCCGATGGCTCGGTTGACCTGCCGAGCGCGCTCCGCGACGCGGGAGCACCGGCCCGGATCGGCGGAAGCGCGTAGGCGAGGGCGAGCAGCAGCCCGCTACTCGCCGCTCTCCTCGCTGTCCCCCGGGTCCAGGGTGAGCGCGCAGGAGTTGATGCAGTAGCGCTGTCCCGTTGGGTTCGGGCCGTCGTCGAAGACGTGTCCGAGGTGGCCGCCGCAGCGGGCGCAGACGACCTCGGTCCGGCGCATGAAGAGGCTGTTGTCGGGGCGGGTCTCGACCTTCTCGTCGGCGACCGGGTCCCAGAAGCTGGGCCAGCCGGTGCCGGAGTCGAACTTCGTATCGGAGCCGAACAGCTCCTGGCCGCAGCCCGCGCACCTGTAGACGCCGTCGGCCTTCTCGTCCCAGTAGGCGCCTGTGAAGGCGCGCTCAGTGCCCTTGCGACGCAGCACCTCGTATTGCTCGGGTGTCAGCTCCTGCTCCCACTCGGCATCCGACTTCTTGAGTTTCTCCATTTGGCTACCTCGTCGATTCGGGTCCATCCAAGTCTCCTACCAGCTTAGCCGCACGGCGAGGCCAGGAATTACGCATACGATCCGGCCGATGGCCGAAGAGGCATTCTTCGTTCAGCGGGGGGATGCCTACGACCCCACCGAGCTGACCAGGGGGCCGTGGGACCCGGACTCACAACACGCTGGGCCACCCGCCGCCCTCATCGGGCGTGAGATCGAGCGACTCGAAGACCATGGGAATCGGCAGGTGGGGAGGATCACGTTCGAGATCTTGCGTCCGGTGCCGATCGCCCCGCTGCGGGTTCAGGCGCGCGTCGTGCGGCCGGGCCGCAGCGTCGAGCTGGTCGAGGCGAGCCTGTCCGACTCCGACGGCGAGGTGATCCGGGCGACCGCCTGGCGGTTGCGCTTGACGGAGATCGAGCTGCCTGCCGGGTTGACCAGCGGGGATGGCCCGGGCCTGATCGGTACCTCTCCGTCCACGCTTCGGCCCGGTTTCGCTCCACCCGGGGCGGAGGAGGCGCGCCCCGGCATCTTCCCGCCGACCGGCCACGACGTCGGCTACCACACAGCGATGGAATACCGGTTCGTGCAGGGCGATTTCGGCGTCCTGGGCCCGGCGCTGGTCTGGATGCGGATGCGCCAACCGCTCATCGCGGGCGAGGAGCCGTCGCCGCTTGAGCGGGTCCTGGTGGCCGCCGACTCGGGAAACGGTGTCAGCGCCACGCTGGAGTGGGGTCGCTACCTGTTCATCAACGTCGACCTCACGGTCCATCTCCATCGCCCGCTCGCGGGTGAGTGGGTCTGCCTCGACTCGGTCACGATTCCGGAACCAGACGGCATCGGGCTCGCCGATACGGCGCTTTACGACGGGCGCGGGCCGATCGGACGCGCTGCCCAGACGTTGTTGATCGACGAGCGCCGGATGTAGTTCCTCACTACTCGGCCTCGCCTTTCATCGGTCCGCTGCGTAGCCGAGGATGGACCGATCGACCAGCCACTCGACCGGCGCGCGATCGTCGGTGTAGACGCTGCCGCCGGGAAGTGGTGGTCCGACCTTTTCCGCCTCGGTCTCGGCCAGCCGCCGAAGGCCCACCGGAAGCCTGTTGATCGAAGCGTGCAACCGGCCGGACGACGCCGCCTCCTCGCTGGCGGCGAGCAGCGTGTTGGAGTCGTCGAACGGATCGCGGAGCACCCTGGGGAAGATCGCCGACATCGTCCTCCCGATGACCGTCTCCAGGTCATCGTTTCCCTCCGGGTGGCCGACATTGACGACCACAACGCCCTCGGGCGCGAGGCGGTCACGCACAAGGTCGAAGAACTCGCGGGTTGCCAGGTAGAAGGGGACATACGGCTGGCGATAGGAGTCGACGATGATTACTTCGTAGCCGCTCTCGGACCGGCGCAGCCAGGGCCGAGCGTCCTCATTGAAGACGGTCAGGTTCGGGTTGCTGCCCATGTCGAAGTAGCGCCGGCCGACTTCCTCGAGCTCCGGGTCGATCTCCACCCCGTCGAGGTGGGCGCCGGGGAAGAAGTGGCCGTATGCCCGCGCCGTCGTGCCGGCGCCGTTGCCGAGGATTGCCACCCGCCGCGGGGTCCGCTCGAGGGTCGCGAACGGCAACACCAGCATCCCGTCCCAATATCCGCCGGTGAGGTAGGAGCCGGGCCGGTACACGGAGTGCCTGGCCTGTCCCTCGTTGAGCTGCAACACGCGAACGCCGTCCGGCTCCTCGACCACCCGGATGTACTGGAGGGCGCTCTCCTGCTCATACAGAACCCGTCCGTCCCCAGCCGCCTTGATCGTGCCAACCGGAAGGGCGAAAGCGGCGATCAGTGCCCCTGGGACGGCGAGGAATCGCCAGCCCATGCCCAGGGCGGCGACCAGCGCCAGCGCCGCGGCGAAGGCCAGAAACGTGCGCTGGGTGCCGGCGAAGGGGATCAGGACCAGGGCGGCGAGCATGGTCCCGAGCAGCGAGCCGGCAGTCGAGATCGCATAAAGGCGCCCGGCGACCCGGCCCGAGTGCTCCACGTCCGGGACCGCCAGGCGCAGTGCGTAGGGCGAGCAGGCTCCAAGCAGGATCACGGGCACAGCGACCAGGACGAGCACACCCAGCAGCGAGCCCACGAACGCACCCGCCGAGACGGAGTCGAGCGCGTCCACCGAGACGTCGAAGAACGGCCGGGCGACAAACGGCACCACGGCCAGCAGGACGGCGGCGCCCATGACCAACAGGCAGAGCCCGCGCAGATGCGGATACCGGTCGCCGAGCCTGCCTCCGATCCAGTATCCAACCGACAGCGCCACGAGCACCACCCCGATGGTGTTCGCCCACACGATGGTCGAGGCGCCGAAGAAAGGCGCCATCAGTCGTGCCGCGGCGATCTCCGCCCCAAGGCTGGCCGATCCGACGACGAACACGAGGACCGGCAGGTAGTAGGTACGTGTCATTGGCAGCCCCAGCGATCGTAGGCCACCGCGAGCCCGACTCGGCTACCGTGGCTCCGCCTGACGCCGCCCTCGAGCCCGACCCCAACTGTCCTCGTCGCTCGCCGGCTCCCGCCGGCCGGGACGGAACTGCTGGCCGGCCGGTGCACCATCAGGGAGGGCGGCCTCGATGTCACCAGGGAGGAGTTGTTCGAGCTGGCGCCGGGCGTCGACGCGATCGTCGCCGACCCCCCGGTGGCGGTCGACGAGGCGCTGCTGGAGGCGGCCGGGCCGCAGCTTCGGGTGGTCGCCAACTTCGCGGTCGGCTACGACAACGTGGACCTGGATGCATGCCGGGCTCGCGAAGTCGCGGTCACCAATACGCCCGACGTGCTCACCAACGCAACCGCGGAGCTGGCGCTGGCTCTGACGTTGGCGGCAGCTCGCCGGATGAGCGAGGCCGAGGCCGACCTGCGAGGCGGTCGGTGGCGAGGTTGGGACCCCGGTGCCTACCTTGGCCTCGAGCTGACGGGGGCGACCTTCGGGGTGATCGGGCTCGGCCGCATCGGGCGGCGGTACGCCGAGCTGGTCGCGGGCTTTGCGGGCGAGGTCCTCTATGTGAGCCGGACCAGGAAGGAGGATGCCGAGCGCGAGCTGGGCGTTCGGCGCGTGGCCCTGGAGGAGGTGTTCAGCCGCGCGGACGTGGTCAGCCTCCATCTTCCGGCGAGCACTGAGACCGCGGGTCTGGTCGGCTCGCGGGAGCTTGCGCAGATGAAGCCCCAGGCGATCCTCGTCAACACCTCGCGCGGGCCACTTGTCGAATCGAGGGCGCTGGCGCGGGCGCTGCGCGACGGTGAGATCGGCGCCGCCGGCCTCGACGTGTACGAGCACGAGCCCGAGGTGCCCGCCGAACTCCTCCGCGCGCCTCGGTGCGTGCTGTTGCCTCACATCGGCTCCGCCACGAAGCGGGCCCGCGACGGCATGGCTCGCTTGGTGGCCGAAAACGTCCTCGCCGTGCTTGGAGGCGCAGAGCCCCCGAACCGGGTTGTGTAGACGGTGCGCGAGATGTCGTCCGAGAGCGCCACACAGATCTTCCGCCGGCTGTTCGCGGCGCTCGACTCCGGGGAGCGCGAGGCCACCCTCGACGCGCTCCGTGCCGGCTACGAGCTGGTCAACCGCGATGGGGTCACCGCGTGGCTCGAGTGCATGGACCCCCAGATCGAATGGACCGAGGGCGAGGAGGTCCCCGAACGCCACGTCTACCGGGGCCACGAAGGGGTCCTGCGCCAGCAGGAGCGATTCGAGGGAGGCCTGGGAAAGCTTCCGCATCGAGCCCGTGGACTACGCCGGCTCGGGCGACAAGCTGGTCGTGATCGTGGACCTCTGGGGGCGAGGAAGGGGAAGCGGCGCCGAGGTCGAGGCCCGCGCGGCCCATGTATGGGAATTCCGGGAAGGGAAGGCGGTGCGGTTTGAGATCTATGGCGACCCGGAGAAGGCGCTCCGGGACGTTGAGGCTCGGTGAGCTGTCGGGCTAGGCGGGAGCCCCGGCCTTCTCGCGCTCCGCGGCGGCCGCCTCGACCAGCTGCTGGTAGCGGACCTGCTGGCCTGCGGCGCCCCAGTTTCCGTCCGGGACCTCCCGAATCACGGTCCAGACTCGAATGCCCTCGCTCTCGTCGAGTCCGGCGGCGCGCAGCACGGCCTGGTTCACCGAGTCGACGAGGATGCCCTTGCGGCGGTCCGAGAGCGCTCCCTCGGGGACCGTGACCAGGACGCGGAAGCGTGGCTCCCCACCGGGACGGCCGCCGACCGCCAAGGCGTCGGGCTCGATCTCGTTCGCGTAGACCCAGGTGATCGAGCGGAAGAACTCGGTGTCGGGCGCCTTCTCGGCAGCGAGCATCTTCGTAGCCAGCTCCTCCAGCAGTTCCTCGCGCGCGTCGGGGGCGATCGCGCCCTTCGGATAGGTGAACTCGATCATCGGCATGGGCAAACCTCCTGGGCCGGTCGGTAGCTCGTCGCCGGAGCATACGCCCGCCGCTGCTCGACGTCCTGACATGATCTTTCCGCCGTGCGCCCCGATCTGCGGCCCGAGAACCCGACCGAGTGGCTGGCCCTGCGACTAAACCTCGCCCCGCGTCCGGTCGGGGAGGCGATGTTCGGGATGCCGATGGCACGCTCGGTCATTGCCGGCGTGCGGCTTGGGGTTTTCGGACGGCTCGCAGAGGGGCCGTCCCGGGCGGATGAGCTGGCCAGCGAGCTGGAGCTGACGCCGGCAGGCACGCGCCTGCTGCTCGACTCCCTGCACGCGCTCGGGCACGTGGGTCGCGACGGTAGCCGCTACGAGCTGACGAAGAATGCGCGCCGCTGGCTGGATCCCGCGTCCGACACTTATATGGGCACCTTCATCCAGGACTGCGGTGAGTACTGGGACTGGTGGTCACAGCTCGAGGACATCGTCCGGACGGGCAAGAGCATCGAGTTGCACGATCGACCGCCCGGGGACCCCGGCTGGCAGACCTACATCCGGGGGCAGTTCGAGCTCGCGCGGCTGTCTGCGCCGGAGGTGGCGAAAGCGTTGAGGCTGCCGACGGAGCCGACCGCGCTGCTCGACGTGGCCGGCGGTCACGGCTGGTTCTCGGCGGAGCTGTGCCGCCGCCATCCAGGGCTCAAGGCCACCATCGTGGACCTCCCCGGCAGCGCGGCCGTGGGCCGGCAGATCCTCGCCGAGCACGGCATGTCCGAGCGCGTCGAGCACCGCGAGGGCGACGCGTTCGAGGTCGATCTCGCCGGCCCCTACGACGGGGCGCTCTGCTTCAACCTGATCCACCACCTGAGTCCCGAGCAGAACGTCACCTTGTTCCGTCGGATCCACGACGCGCTCAAGCCCGGCGGCACGTTCGCGGTGCTGGACCTGTTCACGCCGAAGGAAGGTGCGCGGGCGGATGCCTCGGCGTTCCTCGGGCTGTTCTTCTACCTCACCTCGGCTGCAGCCACGTACAACCCGGACGACCTGGCCGCCTGGCTTGCGGAGGCCGGCTTCTCCAAGCCGCGCCGGATCAGGATCCGTCGAATACCCGGCCAGACGCTTTACGAGGCCCGGAAGCCTGGCTAGCCACGAGATTGCATCGAATGCAGGAGGATTGCGGCGCGGTCCGCCGGGTATTAGGTCTCTTTACGAAGCTTGATATGGGTCCTCTAGGTCTTAACGCGTTCTTCCGATAACGGTCGTATGGAGGCCGCCTCTCTCACCACAAGCCCCAGTCCCAACGGCGCCGTCTCGCGCCGGACGCCTCTGCTGCGTTTCCAGACGGACGAGCGACTGGTCGCACTGATGCGCGAGGGACACGAGCGCGCCTTCGAGCTCCTCTTCAAGCGATATCAGGCGCGCCTCTTCGCCTTCTGCCGACGGCTGCTCGGCTCTCCGCAGGACGCCGAGGACGTCCTCCAGGAGGTGTTCGCTGCGGCGCATGCCGCGATCCTCGCCGACAGCCGCCCGATCAACGCACGCCCCTGGCTCTACCGGATCGCCCGCAACCAGTGCGTGAACCACCTGCGAAAGCCCAGCGCGGTCGGGGTCGATTCCATGGACATCCATCCCTACGAGCACGGGGTCTCGACCTTCGAGCAGGTCGAAACGCGCGAGGAGCTGCGGGCGATCGTCGCCGACGTCCACCAGCTGCCAACTAAGCAGCGCACGGCCCTCGTCCTCCGCGAGATCGACGACTTCTCCTATGCGGACATCGCCCAGACGATGGGCACCACGCTTCCCTCCGTCAAGTCTCTGCTGGTCCGGGCGCGCATGTCGCTGGCCCAGTCGAGCCAGGGGCGCGGAGCGCTCGCGCCGCTCGGACTGCTGGCGCTGCTCCGAAGGCTGCTCCCGGCAAAGCTCAAGCTCGGAGGCAGCTCGGGCAGCGGCGGTACCGCCGGTGGCGTCGCCGGCACGCCGGGCACCGCCGCGGCGGCGGGGGGCTCCGGCCTCACGTTCAGCGGCGTGGTCAGCGCTGCGACCACCGGTCTGGGAGGCGCCCTCGGCGCCCAGGCCGCCGTGGGCGTCGCGACAGCGGCCATCGTCGCGGCTGGTGCCGTGGGCGTGGCCAAGATGGATCTCGGTGGCCACGGCCAGACGGCCGACGCCGGCGGGTCGGCGACCACCTCCCAAGCTGCATCCCCAAGCGGGTCGTCAGCCGCCAGGCCCACCGCGGGAGCTCAGCCGGCGGTGGGCACCGCTGCGGGCTCGACGGCGAGGGCCCATTCGGGTCACGGGCAGGGCGCGACGGCCGGCAAGTCGTCCCTCGGGGACCTCCCGGATCTCGGGCGCTCCGTCACGCGTGCCACTGGCGACGCAACCCGGGCGGCGGCTGCTGGAGCATCGGCAGCCACTGCGGCGGTCGCCTCGACCACAAGTGCCGTGTCGGACGCCGCCTCTGCGGCTGCTGCTTCGGTCAGGCCACCGAAGAGCGACGTGCCCCCTGTGCCTCGGCTGGGGGAGGGGACGGGCCTGTCGGACGTTCAGGCTCCAAGGCTGAGCGATCGGCATTCCCTGCCGCCCAAGCTCGGGCCAGCGCAAACGCTTATCCCATAAGCGTCTCGCGGGCCTTCTTTCCTACCCGCAGCCGGTGTTGTTCCCGCAGCTCGAGCAGGTGTAGCAGGAGCCGGTGCGCTGCATCATGCCGCCGCATTGCTCGCAGGCGGGCCCCAGCTCGCGCCCCTGAAGCTGGGCCGGGATCACCGGTGGCGAGTCCGTGAGTGCCGCGGTGGGCGGAACTGAGTCCGAGCTCGCGCTCGTGCTCTCGTGGGAACCGTTCGAGCCGTTTCCCTCGTGGGCTCCGTTCCCGGGCTGCTCGGCGCCGTCGTCGAGCAGCAGGGTCTGCTGAGCCTCGCGGCGCGAGCGAATCTCGGCGGTGAGGATGCCGAGCTCCTCGAGCACGTCGGGGTCGTCGATGAAGCGGCTAGCCAGCCAGCGCATGAGGTAGTCGGGCATGGACTTCGCGAACGGGATCTCCGGGTTGTTGGTGATCCCCTCCGGGTCGAAGCGCATGTAGCTGAACTTCCGCACGAAGACCTCCAGCGGCACCCCGTACTGAAGGCCGATCGAGATTGCCGTGGCGAACGCGTTCATCATCCCCCGCAGCGTCGAGCCCTCCTTGCCGATGTCGGTAAGGAAGATCTCGCCCACCGAGCCGTCCTCGTACTTGCCGGCCGTGATGTAGCCCTCGTGGCCGGCGATCGAGAACTTGTGGGTGATCGACTCGCGCTCGCGGGGCATCCGGCGGCGGACCGGCTGCTGGATCTCCGGCCCGGACCCGGCCTCCGTCCCGGAACCCGTGGGCGTCTGCTTCTTCTCCCCGGCGTCAGTCCTGAGCGCCTGCGCGGTCTTCGATCCGTCGCGATAGATCGCCAGCGCCTTCAGGCCCAGCCTCCAGCCTTCGGTGTAGGCGTCGGCGATGTCCTCGACCGTCGCCGATTCGGGCAGGTTCACGGTCTTCGAGATCGCGCCCGAGATGAACGGCTGGACCGCGGCCATCATCTGAATGTGGCCGGTGTGCGAGATCGCCCGCTCACCGACCGCCACGTCGAAGACCGGTAGGTGCTCGTCTTCGAGCTCGGGGGCGCCGACGATCGTTCCCTTCTCGTTGATGTAGGCCTCGATCTGCTCGATCTGGGACTCCGAATAGCCGAGCGTGAGCAGCGCCATCGGCACGGTGCGATTCACGATCGTCATCTGGCCTCCGCCGACCAGCTCCTTGAACTTCACCAGCGAGAAGTCCGGCTCGATCCCGGTCGTGTCGCAGTCCATCAGGAAGCTGATCGTTCCGGTGGGCGCGAGCACCGTCGCCTGCGCGTTGCGGTACCCGTGCTCCTCACCGAGGGCGACGGTCTCGTCCCACGTCCGGCGGGCGGCGTCGAGCAGCCCCTCGTCGCGACACATCGACTCGTCGATTGCGTAGGCCGCGTCGCGATGCATCCTCATCACCTGGTTGTGCGGCGCGCGGTTGAGCTCGTAACCGTCGTACGGACCGATCGCGCCGGACACCTCGGCGGACTTGCGATAGCCCCGCCCAGTCATCAAGGCCGTGATTGCGGCCGCCGTGGCGCGACCCTGGTCGGAGTCGTACGGGACGCCATCCGCCATCAGCAGGGCACCGAGATTCGCGTAGCCCAGCCCCAGCTGGCGAAACGCACGGGCGTTCCGGCCGATCATCTCGGTCGGATAGCTGGATGGGGTGACGATGATCTCTTGGGCGAGGAAGACGACGTCGACCGCGTGGCAGAAGTCCTCGATCGCAAAGGCCCCCTCGCCGGTGCGGAACTTCATCAGGTTGAGGGAGGCGAGATTGCAGGCCGAGTCATCGATGCTCATGTACTCGCTGCACGGGTTGGAGGCCGTGATCGGGCCCGTCGCCGGGTCGGTGTGCCAGCGGTTGATGGTCGTGTCGTACTGAACGCCGGGATCGGCGCACCGCCAGGCGGCATCCGCGATCTGGTGCATGAGCTCGCGCGCCCTGATCGTCTTGACGGTGTGGCCGTCGACGCGTGCCGTGAGCTCCCAGTCGCCGTCCTCCTCGACCGCCTGCATGAACTCGTCGCTGACCCGCACCGAGTTGTTGGCGTTCTGGTACTGGATCGAGTGGAAGGCATCGCTGTCGAGGCGCATGTCGAAGCCGGCGTCGCGCAGTGCTGCTGCCTTCTCCTCCTCGCGCGCCTTGCACCAGATGAAGTCCTCGACGTCCGGATGGTCGACCTCGAGCACGACCATCTTCGCCGCGCGCCTCGTCTTGCCGCCGGACTTGATCGTTCCCGCCCAGGCGTCGGCGCCGCGCATGAAGCTGACCGGCCCGGAGGCGAGGCCGCCCTTGGACAGGTGCTCCTTCGAGGAGCGGATGTTCGAGAGGTTGATGCCGGAACCGGAGCCGCCTCGGAAGATCATCCCCTCCTTGGTGTTCCAGTCGAGGATCGACTCCATCGTGTCCTGGACGGAGAGGATGAAGCAGGCGGAGCACTGTGGCCTGTCCTCGAACCCCACGTTGAACCACACCGGGCTGTTGAAGGCCGCCTTCTGGTGGAGCAGGATGTGGGTCAGCTCGGCCTCGAAGGCGTCGCCATCCTCATCACTTGCGAAGTAGCCGCCTTCGCGCCCCCAGCCGGCGATCGTCCCCGCGACGCGGGAGATCATCTGCTTCACCGAGCGCTCGCGCTCGGGGGAGCCGAGCTTGCCGCGGAAGTACTTCTGGGCGACGATGTTGGTCGCGTTCTGCGACCAGCTCCTCGGGAACTCGACCTGGCGCTGCTCGAACGCGGGGTTCTCCGGGTCGCCGATCACGGCGTCGCGGATCTCCCACTCGACCTCGTCGAACGGGTGGACGCCGGGCCTCGTGAAGCGGCGCTCCACCGTCAATCCCGTCTCGCGAGTCTGTACGTCCTTTGCAGCGGTTTTAGCCATCAAGTGCTCCCTTCAAGCGGCATTCGGGGGGAACTTCGAATCCTCGCGCCTGGACCGGATGGAACCGGCGGGACTCCGGACGTTTCGGAGTCCGGCTGGGACGGCAGCGTTCCGGCGAACTGCAGGTAGGCACCCCAGTCGAGCTCGCGGAGCTCCGCAAGACAGAGCTCGCCGACCCGCTCCGAGGAGAGCTCCCCGGGCCCTTCCGTGCCGACGGTCTCGATCCGATCGACGATCTCCTCGATGTCGGACGCGGACACCGGTCGCTTGTGGGCGGCGTTGAGAAGCGCAGCGCGGAGCTTCGTTCGATCGAAGCGCTGACGTTGGCCGTCGCGCTTGACCACATGCACGGGCTCCGGCTCGCGGCGCTCGAACGTCGTGAACCGGTGGCCGCAGCGCGAGCACTCGCGTCGTCGGCGAACGGAGCCGCCATTCGGGGCGCGGCGGCTCTCCAGCACGCGCGTCGGGGACTGGCAGCCGGGGCACACCATCTCCATGATTCTACTAGGGATGGCGGTTTCCTTCCGTTTCGGGAACGCTAGATGTAGGGTCGGGGTGCGTGAGTGTGAGATGTGCAGTGTGCTCCGTCGCCGGTTCGCTAGGCTCGCGCTCCATGACCCGGCGGGACCGCGCAAAGGAGCGGGTGGCCGACGCCCGCGCGGCGGCCTCGGAGCGGGTGGCCGACGCCGCTGCCGTCGCCTCGGAACGCGTCGCTGACGCGAAGACCGCCGCGGACGAGTTCATCGCCCGCCAGAAGCCGCGCCTGCGCGGCGTCTCCCATGAGTGGGCTTTCTTCGTCTCCGTGATCGCCGGGGCGATCCTGGTGCTCGCCGCACCGACCGCGCGGGCGACGGCCGCGGTGGCGATCTACGCCGCCTCGCTGTCGGCGCTGCTCGGGGTGAGCGCCCTCTATCACCGGATCAACTGGCGCCGCCCCGAGATCCGCCGCTGGATGCGGCGCCTCGACCACTCGATGATCTTCCTGCTGATCGCGGGCACCGTGACCCCGTTCGCGGTCCTGGTCCTCCATGGAACCCTCGCGAATGCGCTACTGATTGCGGTCTGGGCGGGAGCTGCTGCGGGGATCGTCGTCGAGCTGGTCTGGGTCGAGGCACCGAAGTGGGCCACAGCGCTGGTCTACATCGCGGTCGGCTGGATCGGCGCCCTCGGCGTTCCGGGGATCGTCGTCAACGCGGGGCTCGGGGCCGGCGCCCTGATCGCCATCGGAGGCGCCCTCTACACGGCGGGCGCGGTGATCTACGCGCGCCAACGCCCGGACCCCAACCCGGCGGTCTTCGGGTACCACGAGATCTTTCACCTGCTGGTGATCGCGGCCGCAGCGGCCCACTTCGCGGCCGTCGCGATCTACGCGCTGCCCGCCGGCTGATCGCTCAGCCGGACCCCGAGGCCGCCGCCGCGTGGCTCTCCTTGGCGGCCTCGATCAGCGCCGCGAGCTCGTCCTCGCGTCTCTCCCGGACCAACTCGACGGGGTCGGGGTCGCCGTTGACGATTCCCTCGAAGAACTCCTTGCGGTCCTGGTAGGTCGGAAGCGTGGCCTTGGCCCAGCCGCGGGCCTCGTTGAGGATCATCGCGAGGCGCGCGTAGGGCTCCCCGTACGCTTCGGCGATCTCGCGCTTCAGCCGCTTGGCGAGCGCCGGGGAGGCCCCGGCGGTGGAGATCGCGATCGCCAGGGGGCCGCTGCGCACGATCGCCGGCAGGATGAAGTTGCAGAGTGGCGGCACGTCGACCACGTTGCAGAGCATCGCTCGCCGCTCCGCTCCCTCGTAGACGGAGATGTTGACCTCGGTGTCGCTGGTTGCGGCGACGGCCAGGAAACTTCCGTCGAGGTCGGAGCCGCGGAACTCACGCCGCTCCCAGCGGATCGAGCCCCCGCGCGCGTAGTCGGCAAGCTCGTCCACTCCCTCGGGAGCCACCAGCGTGACCTGGCCGTCGCAGGCGAGCAGGCCCTCGACCTTCTCGAGGCCCACCTCGCCGCCCCCGACCACCAGACAGGGGCGTCCGGACAGGCGCAGGCAGGCGATGTAAAGGGGGGTGGAGAGCATGTCCCGCACGCACGATTGATCGCAGATTCCCCTGCGGAGCTGGCAGACGCATTCCTTGCCGGCAAAGGCCTGAGCGGGCATCGACCAAAGGGTAGAGGCCGCCGTGCGGCGCCGCGGATCCTTGCGCCCGGGCACCGAACCCAGCCCTACGGGCTGAGTTGCCGCCTCGCCGGCGGGTCGCCTGACCCCTGCTACCCTCGCCGTCCGATGGGCGGGGCATCGTCTCCGCCTCGTCCAAGAACAACGATCGTGCCGATCATCGGAGGACTCTGATGCGACTGATCGTCACCGAGAAGAACAACTCAGCGAAGAAGATCGCCGAGATCCTCAGCGGCGGCAAGGCGGCTGCGGACACGGCCTACAAGGTCCCCTACTACACGTGGTCCGACGACGCGGGCGAGCACCTTGCGGTCGGGCTCAAGGGCCACGTCATGAACCCCTCGTTCCCCGATGGGTACTCGAACTGGCAGCAGACCGACCTCCACGACCTGATCGACGCCGAGCTGATCAAGGAGCCGACCGACAAGAACGTGCTGCGGGCGATCCGCAAGGTCGCGAAGGACGCGACCAGCGTGGTGATCGCCACGGACTACGACCGCGAGGGCGAGCTGATCGGCCTCGAGGCGCTGGACGTGATCCTGGAGGTGAAGCCAGAGCTCGAGAAGAGCGTCGAGCGAGCCCGCTACTCGGCCCTCACCAAGCAGGAGATCGAGCGTGCCTTCGGCAATCTCGACCAGCTCTCTTTCGACCTGGCTTACGCCGGCGCCGCCCGGCAGGACATCGACTTGTTGTGGGGCGCGACGCTGACGCGCGCTGTGTCGTTGGCGACTCGCCGCTTCGGCTCCAACTTCCTTTCGGTCGGGCGTGTGCAGAGTCCCACCCTGGGCCTGATCGTCGAGCGCGAGCTCGAGCGCCGCGCGCACGTCGCGAAGCCCTACTGGGAGGTGTTCGCACGGTTCCAGCACCCCGACGGCGCCTTCGAAACTCACCATGCGACCGACCGGTTCTGGGAGAAGAAGGAGGCCGACGCGGCGCTGGCGGGGACCAAGAGCCCCGGCGTCGTCAAGGAGGTGAGCGCCAGGCGCTCCCAGAGAAAGCCCCCAGCTCCGTTCAACACCACGGCCTTCACCGCCGAGGCCTCGAGCCGGCTGGGGATCACCCCCAAGCGCGCCATGCAGCTGGCCGAGGACCTGTACATGGACGGCTTCGTCTCCTACCCGCGCACGGACAACACCGTCTATCCGAGCTCGCTCCCCGTCCGCGAGCTGGTCACTTCGCTGGTCCGCGTCCCCGAGTTCGATGCCGCGGCTTCCCTGCTCGACCGGGGCGACCTGGTGCCCACCCGCGGTCGCAAGGAAACCACCGACCACCCGCCGATCTACCCCACCCAGGCGGTGAACCCGGGGGCGTTCGACGGACCCAAACAGCGCGTCTACGAGCTCATCGCCCGCCGCTTCCTGGCCACCTTCGGCTCGCCGATGGCGGTCGAGTCGACCCGCGCCGACATCGAGGCCGGATCCGAGACCTACTTCGTGCGCGGTTCGGTTGTCACCGATCCCGGCTTCGCGGCCATCTACACCTATGCCCGCTCAAGCGACGAGGAGATCCCCAAGCTCGAGCAAGGCCAGGAGCTGGCCCTCGACGGCGATCCCTGGGTGGTCGACAAGGAGACCCAGCCGCCGTCTCGGATCGGCCAGGGGAAGCTGGTGGAGCTGATGGAGGAGCGTGGCCTGGGGACCAAGGCCACCCGTCCCGACATCATCCAGAAGCTGTACGACCGCGGCTATGTGTACGCCAACCCACCCGTCCCGTCGGCGACCGGGATGGCGATGTACGAGGCATTCAAGAAGTACGTCCCTCGCATGGCCACGCCGGAGATGACCGCGGAGCTGGAGAAGGACATGGACCAGATCGCCGCCGGCCAGACCTCCAAGGACGAGGTGCTGAGCCTCAGCCGCGAGATGCTGCATTCGACCACGACCGACGTCGAGGGTCAGCGCGAGGACCTGGCGAAGGTGATCTGGGCGGGTGTGGACGAGGACCGGATCCTCGGTCCCTGCAAGGTCTGCGAGGAGGCCGGCCGGACCCACGAGG
Source organism: Solirubrobacterales bacterium (assembly GCA_035573435.1). Taxonomy (GTDB): domain Bacteria; phylum Actinomycetota; class Thermoleophilia; order Solirubrobacterales; family 70-9; genus AC-56. The sequence goes on along the minus strand of DATMZR010000012.1, from coordinate 131,691 downwards.
ACGGCTCGCCGAACATGCTGCGAGTGATCCGGGCCCGGAAGTCGGGGAAGCGGTTCGTCGGCTGCCAGGGATGGGACCCCGACGATGGGCCGAACTCCTGCGACCAGACCTTCCCGCTGCCCCAGCGGGGCGATGTGTACAGGCTCGAGGAGCGGTGCTCGATCTGCGGCCAGACCCCGCGCCTCAAGGTGAACCCACCGCGCGGCCGCTCCTGGGACCTGTGCCTGAACGACGACTGTCCCTCCATGCAGGAGATGAAGCGCCGGCGTGCCGAGCGCGAGGCGGCTCGCGCGGCTCGGGAGGCCGCCGATGCGAACGGCGACGCGGCGACAGGGGATGGCGCCAAGCCCACGACTGCACCCGCGGCCGGGGGCGGCGCGAAGCGCCGCCGCCCGCGAAAGCCCTCCCCCAAGACGCAGCGGGTACGACGGGCGGGCTCGAGCACGAAGAGCTGATCCCGGGCGTGTTCGTCACCCTGGAGGGGATCGACCGCTCGGGGAAGACCACCCAGGCCGTGCTGCTCGCCGAGGCGCTGGGACCGGAGACGCTCCTGCTTCGGGAGCCGGGCGGGACGGATGCAGGCGAGCGGATCCGTGCGCTCCTGAAGGATCCGGCCATCGAGCTCGACCCCCGGACCGAGCTGCTCCTGTTCTGTGCGGCGCGGGCCGAGCTCTGTGCGCAGCTCGTGCGGCCGGCCCTCGAGGCCGGGCGGGACGTCGTGTGCGATCGGTTCGTCGACTCCACCGTCGCCTACCAGGGCGTCGCGCGAGGCCTCGGAACGGAGCTCGTGGAGAGCTTGAACGAGATCGCGATCGCCGGGTGCGTGCCCGACGTCACGGTGCTCTTGCGGACCGATCCCCAGAACGCCGAGGCCCGCGGTCAGCAGCGCCTGGCGCGGGGTGGCGCCGACGGCATAGATCGCTTTGAGGAGCAGGGAATCGAATTCCAGCGCCTGGTCGCTGTCGCGTATGACGACCTGGTCGCCCGTCACCCTGAGCGGATTGCGGTGGTGGACGGAGATGGCAGCCCGGACAACGTGCACGCCCGGGTGATGGAGGCGGTGGGCCACGTTGCCGCTCGCGGCGGCTGACATTCCCCGCACGCTTCGGGAGGCCACCGCCGATCAGGCGGGGGCGCAGGCGGCCCTCGCGGCGGCCCTCGTCGCTCCGGTTCATGCCTACCTGTTCGCGGGCCCGCCAGGGTCGGGCAAGCGCGCCGCCGTGCGGGCGTTCGCGGCCGAGCTCCTGACCGGCGGGGCTTCCGACCCCGACGACGTGCGCCGGCGGGCGCTGGCGGATCCCTCACCGCATCCGGACCTGGTCTGGCTGGCGCCCCAGGGCACCCAGCATCTCGTGGACGAGGTGCGCGAGCGCGTGATCGTGGCGGCCGTCTACCGGCCGTTCGAGGCGGCACGCCGCGTATTCGTGATCGAGGCGGCGGAGGCGATGGCGGACGAGAGCCAGAACGCGTTGCTGAAGACGTTGGAGGAACCTCCGCCCTTCGCCCACCTGGCCTTGATCACGTCTGAGCCCGCGGCGCTCTTGGAGACGGTCCGCTCACGCTGCCAGGCCGTCCGCTTCGCGCCCCTCACCGACGAGGCTGTCGAGCTGCGCCTCTCGGAGCTCGGGCTGGGGGGTGTCGACACTGAGCGCCGGGCCGCTGCGCGGCTGAGCGGCGGCGACACCGATCGGGCGGCGTTCCTACTGGGTGGCGAGGGGCGGGAGCTTCGCAACGCGGCCGAAGCGTGCATCGCGGCGGCGCTCACCGGCGAGCTCGCCGGTGCCCCATGGCAGACCATGCTCGGTGCCGCTGAGGCAGCGGGCGACCAGGCGGCTGAGGCGGCGCGGGGGCGCTTCGAGGACTTGGCCGCCGAGGCAGGCGAGGGTGGAACTCGAGGGGCCCGGCGCCGCTCGCGGGAGGCCGAGGAGGCAACGAGACGGGCCGCACGCCGTGCCCGCACCCAGGCGCTCGACCTCGGGCTGGCTCTGATGGCCGCCTGGCTGCGCGACCTCGCCGCCGTCGCCGAAGGTGCCGACGTCCTGGTCTGGAACTCCGATCGCGTCGACCGTCTTCGGGCCGCGTCAGCCCACGCGCCTGAGGGTCTCGATACGCGTCGGGTGCGTGCCGGAGCGGAGCTCGTGATGGAGACCCGCAGGCGGCTGCAGGTCAACGTCGGCGAGGAGCTGGCGCTGGAGGCGCTCGTGTTTCGCCTGGAAGCCCTGTTAAGAGACGCTTAGACTTCCCTCATGGCCGCGATGGGCCAGCCAAACACGGTCGCCCAGTCGCGGCGACCGTTCGGCGTCCGCCTGTACCTCACCCTCGGCTTCGCCACCGTGGCCTCGATCGCCGCCGGGTTCTCCTATCTGCTGGTCACAGGGTCCAGCGACGAGGCGGCAGGCGAAGAGGCCTCCAACGTCACCATCGGGCGCACCGTGCGCGTCGCCGATCGGATCGGTGCGCATCACTGGACGAACGCTGCGACGCAGATCGAGTCGGTCAACGATCCGGGGTTTTCAGCCTGGGCATTCGATGCGCAGGGCCGCCTGCGTACGCCGCGCGTGTCCAGAGGCGTGGAGCTCGGCGAGGTCCCTGGTCGGCAAGCAGCGATTGCAGAGGCGCTGCGCGGCTCACGAGCCGTCGAGCGGCTTCCGGATGTCGTCACCGTCGTGTCGCAGCCGATCCCTCGAAACGACCGCTTCTCGGGTGCCCTGCTTGCCCGGGCGGATCGGCCGGAGGAGATCGACCGAACCATCGACGCGATTCGGGGCGATCGCTTGACCGCGGCCGCGATCGCGGTCGCCGTCGCGGTGGTGATCGGCTTTCTGATCGCCACGGCGATCACCACGCGGGTCAAGCGGCTGGCGGGCAGCGCTGCCCGGATCACTGAGGGAAGGCTCGACGAGCCGCTCCAGGGAACCGGCGGCAGGGACGAGATCGCGGATCTCGGCATGGCGCTGGAGACGATGCGGATCGCTCTCCGCGAGACCTTCAACGCCCTGTCGTCCGAGCGCGACCGCCTGTCGGCGATCTTCGACGCCCTCGACGACGCGGTCATGGTCGTCGGCCCGCAGGCGGAGGTGCGGTTCTCGAATCGAGCGGCCGCGTCCCTGATCGGGTCCGACGGAAAGGTCATCGTGGGGCTCGTTCCGTGGCTGCGCCGCGCCGCCGAGCGAGGCGCAGCGCAGCACGACGGCCTACGTTTAGGCGACCGGGTCTACGCCGTTGGGATCCGCTATCTGCCGGCGGAGGACGCCGCGCTGGCGGTGGTGCGAGATCGCACCGCCGGGCTGCGCCGCGAGCTCGCGGAGCGCGAGTTCGTCTCCAATGCGGCCCACGAGCTGCGGAACCCGATCGCCGGCATGTCGGGCGCGATCGAGGTCCTGCGCGCCGGCGCCAAGGACGATCCGAGCGCACGGGAACACTTCCTCGCCCGGCTCTCGGAGGACGTCGAACGGGTCACCCGCCTCACCGACTCCCTGCTCACGTTGGCCCGGATCGAGGCCGTTGGGAAGGAGACCACAGAGGCGCTCGACGTGGGGATCACGGTCGAGGAGGCCGCCCAGGCGGTGGCCCCGCCCGCTGGCATCGAGGTGAGGCTCGAGGTGGAGCCCGACGTCGCCGCCCGCGCCGATCCCGTGCTCCTTCGCCAGGTCCTCATCGGGCTGCTCACGAACGCGTACAAGAACACGCCGCCGCCAGGCGCGGTCGCCGTTCGGGCCCATCGCCACGGAGACGACCACGTGCTGATCGAGGTTTCGGATACCGGCAGCGGAATCGCCGCGGACGAGGTGGATCGAATCTTCGAGCGCTTCTACCGAGGCTCGGGCTCCCTGGTGCACGAGGGCTTCGGCCTGGGGCTCGCGATTGCGAAGCGGATGGTGGACGTAATGGAAGGGGAGATGGGGGTGGAGTCGAAGGAAGGAGCCGGCAGCACCTTCTGGGTGCGGCTTCCGGTTGCACAAAGGGCCCCAACCCCGGTGGCGTGATTGCGATGAGCGACGGCAGAATTCTGATCGCGGACGACGAGCCCTCGGTTCGGGACGCCGTCGGCTATGCGCTCCAGCAGGAGGGGTTCGACGTCACGCTCGCCGAGGACGGGGACGATGCGGATCGAAAGCTCGGCAGCGACGCGCCCGGCTTCGACCTGTTGATCCTGGACATCATGATGCCGGGCCGTAGCGGCCTGGACATCTGCCGTGACGTCCGCGCCCGCAGCCCGGTGCCGATCATCCTGCTGACGGCCAAGGATGCGGAGGTCGACAAGGTCGTGGGCCTCGAGGTCGGCGCTGACGATTACGTGACGAAGCCCTTCTCCGTGCGCGAGCTGCTGGGCCGGGTTCGGGCCCAGCTGCGCCGCCGCGAGTTGGACCGCACCGTGTCGGGGCGGGAGAGCAAGACCATCGAGGCGGGACAAGTGAGGATCGACCTCGCCCGCCACCTGGTCACCGTCCGTGGCGAGCCCGTGAACCTGACGCGATCGGAGTTCCAGGTCCTGCGTCTGCTCGCGGAGCGCCCCGGGCAGGTGTTCAGCCGGCTCGAGATCATGGAGGAGCTGTGGCAGTCGGAGTTCTCGGGCGACGTGCGCGCCTGCGATGTGCACATCTCCAACCTCCGCCAGAAGATCGAGGTCGACCCCCAGGACCCGAAGCTCGTGCTCACGGTTCGCGGCGTCGGCTACCGGTTGGCGGAGGAGTCCGCGTAGCAACGGCTCCGAGGTGACCGGGTAGAGGACGAAGAGCCGGAGACGGGATTCGAACCCGTGACCCCCGCTTTACGAGAGCGGTGCTCTGGCCAACTGAGCTACTCCGGCGCCGCCCGCATTCTAGGAGCGCCACGGTTGACCCCGGTCGCGTTCGCGCATAGGGTGAGGGTTCGAAGGACGACCAGGAGGAAGAAGCTGCATGGCGCAGGACAACGTGGACGTGGTCCAGGGCGCGTGGGACGCGTTCGGGCGCGGTGACATCGATGCGGTCCTCGACACGATTGCTCCGTCGGCGGAGACGAGGGTGCCCGAGTCGTTGCCATGGGGCGGCACGTTCACCGGCCCGGAGGGATTTCAGGACTTCCTGGCCAAGCTCGACGCGAGCTTCGAGGTGTTCAACGCCACCCCTCATAAGGTCCTCGGGGCCGACGACAACCACGTCGTCGTCGTAGCCAAGACCAAGGGTCGCGCCAAGGGGGGCGGCACGGTCGAGGGCACGGCGATCTGGCTCTATCAGCTCCGCGACGGCAAGATCGCCGATGCGGAGAGCTTCGGCGATACGGCGCAGGTTCTCGAGGCGCTTGGCTGAGCTCTCGCGGCCCGGACCGCCGGCTACGCGGCTTTGAGCAGTCTCTCGGTCGTCATCGTTACCCACAACCACCGCGAGGCGGTGCGGGAAGCATTGCCGGCGATTGTCGCGCAGCTCGAGGAGGGAGACGAGCTCGTGGTGGTCGACAACGACTCCTCCGACGGGACCCCCGCCGCTGTGAGCGAGCTGGCCCCTCACTCGATCGTCATCGAGGCGGGGGCGAACCTCGGCTTTGGCGGCGGCTGCAACCGCGGCGCCTCGATCGCCTCGGGCGAGCTGCTTTGTTTCGTCAACCCTGACGCCGTTCCGGCACCCGGCTTCCGCGAGGGGATCGAGCGCCCCCTGGCCGACGGCCGTGGCTGGGGCGCCTGGCAGGGGCTGGTCACGACCGAGGCCGGCAGCGTGGTCAACACCCGGGGAGGGGCCGTGCACTTCACCGGCATCGCCTGGGCCGGCGGAATGGGCGAGCCGGTGCCGGCGGACGGGGTCGTTTCGGCCGAGCCCGGGTTCGTCTCCGGCGCCTGCCTGGCCATCCCTCGGGCGACCTTCGAACGGATTGGCGGCTTCGCGGAGCGTTTCTTTCTCTATCACGAGGACGTCGATCTGTCGCTGCGGCTGCGGCTCGCGGGGCAACGACTCGGAGTGGAGCCCTCCGCGCGCGTCGAACACGCCTACGAGTTCGCCAAGGGCCAGGCCAAGTGGCGCCGCCTGGAAGCAAATCGCTGGGCGACCGTGATTCGCACCTACCCTTCAAGTCTGCTGGCGCTGCTCGTCCCCGTGTTGGTCGCCACCGAGCTGGCGCTGGTGCCGGTCGCCGCCGCGGGCGGCTGGTTGGGGCAGAAGCTGCTGTCCTGGGGAGACACGCTGCGTGCGTTGGGGCGGCTGCTTCGCGAGCGCCGCCAGATCCAGAAGGGCCGGACGATCGGGGCGGCGGAGTTCGCCCGGCCGTTCACCCCCGACCTCGCCTCCCCATACCTCGGTCGCGCCGGCCGCTCGCGCGCATTGCGCGGCGCGCTTCGGGCCTACTGGTCCGTCGTGCTGAGGCTGCTCGGATCGCCGTCCTGACGCCGCCCACCACCCGGTGCCCGCTCCAAGCTGCCGGACGCGGCGCCGTCTCCGTTCGCCTCAGCCGCTCGCGCCGCCCGCAGCTCCTCGTCCAACCGCGCCACCTCTTGGGCCAGGACCCGGGTTTCCTCGGAGAGCCGCGAGGTGGCGACCGAGAAGTGCAGCAGGAGCACGAAAGCGACGCCGAAGGCGGCGATGAACAGGAAGTTGGCGGGCACCGCTATGTGGAGCAGATCGGCGGCGGAGGCGAGCAGCTGATTCCAAATCGCCAACACCAGCAGCGCCACCGAAACGAGCATCCAGAGCAGCGCGTAGCGCTCCGCCAGCCGGCGACGGCGGACCAGCTCGAGCACGACGCCGACCATCAGGGCGGTCACCACGACCGCCGCGATCCGTATGCGGCTGTCGAGCTGGGTGGCGGCAAACGCCAACCAGGAGACGGACATCGTCACCGTGCCTCTGGCTTGCCGCCGGCTCCGGACACCGTCGCGCTCGGCGCAAGCGGCCGACCCTCGGTCGGGTCGACGCCCGCGTCGTGCGGAATCGGCCGTCGCCGGAAGAGCCCCACGAACAGCGCCAAGAGCACCTTGGCCATGTAGTAGGCGCTGCGCGGGTAGTCGATCGAGCTCCGGCCGTAGCCGCGTGCGTTCATCCGCACCGGCACCTCGTGGATCCGAAGCCGGTGAGCGTGCAGCATCAGGATCGCCTCGACCTCGGGGTAGTCGTGGGGGTAATCGCGCGCGAACAGCTCGATTCCGCGGCGGTTCGTCATCCGGAACCCTGACGTGGGATCGCTGATTCGCTGGCGGCAAATCGCGGTCAGGACGACCGAGAAGATCAGGTTGCCGATCCGGCGGCCGATGGGCACCTTGTACCCGGGATCCCCGCGGAAGCGGCTGCCGCAGACCATGTCGGCTTCGTCGCCCGTGGTCCTCAGCTTGGCCAGCAGATCGTGCAGGTGCGCGGGCTTGTGCTGACCATCGCCGTCGACCTGGGCGGCGACGTCGTAGGAATGCCGCAGCGCGTACTTGAAGCCGGACTGCATCGCGCCGCCGATCCCGGTGTTGAAGGGGTGGTGCAGGACGATCGCGCCGCTTTCCTCCGCCTCGGCCGCGGTCTCGTCCGTGGAGCCGTCGTCGATCACGACGACGTCGAATTCGGGGGCCTGGCGGCGAATCTCGCGCACCACGCGGCCCACCATCCCCTCCTCGTTGTGGGCGGGGACGATCGCTAGCTTGCGGAGCTGGGGGTGGTCGGGCGCCATCTCTCCGGATGCTCGAGCCGTCGCAGGCGAGCTATGCGTGAGCCGGCCTCGTGCAAGCCAGGTTAGCGCTCCGTGAGGGCGGCTAAGGCTCTACGGCTGGCCCCGACGCTTCGCGCTCGCGCAGGATCTGCTCCCGCTCCGTGAGGCGGTTACGGCGCCGCAGCTCGGCCTCTCGCTGGCGGCGGCGCGCCCCATCCGACTCCAGGATCAAGCCCGGGATGGGCACCGGGTTGCCGTTGTCGTCGATGCCGACCATCGTCAGATAGGCCGTCGAGGTGTGGCGCCGCTCGCCCGTTCGCGGGCTCTCGGCCTCGACTCGAACCCCGATCTCCATCGAGGTGCGCCAGACGGCATTCACGGTCGCTGAGCAGATCAGGAGCTCGCCGATGCTGACCGGATGGATGAAGGTCATCCGGTCCATCGCCGCAGTCACCACGCGGGTTCTGGAGTGACGGACCGCGGCGAGCCCGGCGGCCTCGTCACAGAGCCTCATCACCACGCCCCCGTGGACGAATCCCGCCGAGTTGGCTTCACCGATGCCCATCCACTTGACGAGCTCGGAGCGCGACTCGGCGGCGGGCTTGGCGTCCATGGCGCGGCGATCGTAGCGGCGGATACCCGCGCACTAGCCTTCGACGGGTGCCCGAGGACCAGTCCAGTTCGCTGTCGGCCCTCGGCCGCCGGATAGTCCGCTGTCGCCGCTGCCCGCGGCTGGTCGAGTGGCGCGAGCAGGTCGCTGCCAAGCCGCCACGGCGCTTCGAACACGACGATTACTGGGCTCGGCCGCTCCCGGGCTTCGGCGACCCGGCCGCCCGGTTGATCGTGATCGGCCTGGCCCCCGCTGCCCACGGCGGCAACCGGACCGGGCGCATCTTCACCGGCGATCGATCAGGGGACTGGCTCTACGCGGCGCTTCACCGGGCGCGGTTCGCGAATCAGGCGCGGTCGGACCACCACGACGACGGGTTGCGGCTGCGCGGCGCCTACGTCACCGCGGTCAATCGCTGTGCGCCGCCCGGCAATCGGCCCACGCCGGCAGAGCGCGACAACTGTCTTCCGTACCTGGTCCAGGAGCTGCAGCTGCTCGAGCGTGCCAGGGTTCTCGTGGCGCTGGGCTCCTTCGCCTGGGACGGGGCTCTGCGAGCGCTGCGCCAGCTGGGGAGGGAGATCCCCCGCCCCAGGCCTCGTTTCGGCCACGGCGCAGAGGCGCGGGTCGGCCGTTACGCGCTGGTGGGCTGTTACCACCCCTCCCAGCAGAACACCTTCACGGGCAAGCTCACCGAGGCGATGCTCGACGATCTATTCGCTCGGGCCTGGCACCTGGCAGAGGCCGAGCGTTAGACGCAGAGGGATTTAGCCCGCTCCAAGCGGAAGCGCCGCCTGGGTGCAAGCGGCGCTTCCAGAGGGACGCCATCCCGAAAACTCCAGGCGATCCCTCGGTTCCCGCCTTCGTGGGGAATTCGACGGCGCGCCGGTCGCTCCTCTTTGGGCGGAATCGCCCGCCACGCTGGGCAAGCATCTACGCTCCGAGTCCGTGCTTCCGCTCAACCTGCCGAACGTGCTCACCCTGCTGCGCGTGCTCGCGGTCCCCGTGATCGTGGTGGCGCTCCTGGACGAGACGCCGAACGGGGACGCGCTGGCCGCGGGCGTGTTCGCGCTGGCCGCGCTCACGGATGGACTGGACGGCTACATCGCGCGCCGCCGGCGGGACGTGACGACGTTCGGGAAGCTGATGGACCCGCTCGCCGACAAGGTGCTGATCATCGCTGCGCTCGTCTCGCTGGTCTCGCTCGGTCGATTGGCGGCATGGGTCGCGATGGTGATCATCGCCCGCGAATTGGCGGTGACCGCGCTTCGCACCATCGCCGCCGAGCAGGGAGTGGTGCTCGCGGCGAGCTGGCTCGGAAAGGTGAAGACGGCGCTCCAGGTCGCCGCCGTGTTCGCGCTGATCATCTGGAATCCCGCCCCGCTCGCCGTCGACGTGCTCGTCTACGTGGCGGTTGCCGCCACCGTGATCAGCGGCGCGGACTACTTCTTCGGCCTTCGCCGTCGGATTGCCGAGGAGCGGGCCCGGCGGACGGGCGCCGCGGCGCCGCCGGAACGAGCCTAGGTGCTCAATCCGAGCAGGGCGCCTCGAGCCACTCGCGCTCGGTCATGTGGTGCGGGGAGTCCTCCCCGCTCTCGACCTCGTTGAGGATCTCGGCCAGCAGGCCGGAACGCTCCGCGAACACGGAGTGGCGGTGGATCGTCTCCAGGTTCTCCTGGCGGGCGAGCACGAACCCATCGTCGCGCAGGCGCGGGTATCCGTCGGCGACGCGACGCACCATCTCCCGCACGCAATCCTCCACGAAGCGCGGGTTCAAGTGGGCCTTCTCGACCACCGTGACCTCGTCGGAGCGCTTCATCAGCTCGTAGATCTCCGAGCTCATCGACTGCTCGACGATGTGCAGGAGGTCGCGGGCGTCGATGTCGAGCTCCAGCCCCTCCGGACGGCCGAGGTGCAGCGAGCCGATGCCGCGCTGGTTGTGCGTGGCGACCGGAACGGCGTTCAGCACGCGCTCGATCTCATCGTCGGTGAACCCCTCGGCGGCCAGTCTCTCCCGCGAGCGCTCGCTCACGAGCTCCTGGGCGCACGGGCAGGCGGTCATGCCCTGGGCCTCGACGCCGGTCAGCGTTCTGGTGCCCCGCTCGGAGACGACCGCGGTTCCGCACAGCGTGTAGATCTCCTGAGTGGACAGGTGCGAGGCCGGGGTCGTGACCGTCTCCGGATAGTGAGCGGTGATCGACACCTCCGCGCGCAGGCCTCCCTGCTGCTCCCGGATCCGCGCGGCTATTTGCGCGGCGAGCTCCTCGGCGCGCAGCGTTTCGCTGAGGATCACCTCGTCGATGGCCGCGTTGACGATCTCCTCGAAGCGGGACATGTGGACGCCGGCCTGGCGGGGGTTGAGGTCGACGAAGCACTCCAGCTCCGCGAAAAAGTGATTGCCGGCCTCGCCTGCTCGTGTCGAGGCCTGGCCGGTCCCGAGACGTCGACCATTCGCCTTGATCACCTTCTGGATCCCGCGCACCCCCACCCGGGTCAGGCTGACCTCGGTGCGGGGTCGCGACGCCTGGACGTCGACGCTGGGGGAGAGGATCTCGCTTGTCTCGCTCATCGGCATGCGTGTAGATCCGGGCGACGCGGCCGTTCGGGTCGCTGCGTGTCGAGGCTGCGCGACCGGCCCGTCGGCCAAGGTTAGCGGGCGGGGTGCGGCTGCTCGGGTGGAGGATCAGTCCCGCGGCCAGCCCATATACTTCGCGCCGCCCGGACCCCGAGCGCAAGGAGAGGACGGGGCGGGAAGTTTGTCTGACAAGGGGAAGGTTCTACTCGTCCGGGATGATGGTGTCGCAGCCGCCGGGCAGGAAGCCGGTGGCGCGAGCGCAACGGCTGAGCTTCAGGGCGATCCCCGGTTTCAGGACTCCGACGAGCTCCGCTCCCTGATCGCCGAGGGCCGGGAGCGCGGCTACCTGACCTTCGAGCAGATTGCCTCGACGCTGGAGGAGGTCGAGGTGACCAAGGAGCAGGTCCGGGACCTTCACGAGTACCTGATCGAGCACGGTGTCGACGTGATCGCGCAGGACGGCCTGGGCCCTGCCAGGGACGGCAAGGAAGCGGCGCCGGCCGGCCCGGCGAAGAAGCCCGAGCTGGACCTGACGGTGGAGCCCAGCCTCGATTCGCTGCGGCTCTACCTGCGGTCGATCGGGCGGGTCGATCTCCTGACGGCGGACCAGGAGGTCGAGCTCGCCAGGCGGATCGAGCGCGGCGACATGCTCGCCAAGCGCCACATGGTGGAGGCCAACCTGCGCCTGGTCGTCTCGATCGCGAAGGGATACCTGGGCCGGGGCCTGGGGTTCCTCGACCTGATCCAGGAGGGCTCGCTGGGGCTGATCCGGGCGGTCGAGAAGTTCGACTATCGCCGCGGCTACAAATTCTCGACCTATGCCACTTGGTGGATCCGCCAGGCGGTCACCAGGGCGATCGCCGACAAGGCGCGCACCATCCGCATCCCGGTTCACATGGTGGAGAAGCTGAACAGGGTCACCCACGTGGAGCGCCAGCTGGTACAGCGTCTCGGACGCGAGCCCGAGCCGGCGGAGATCGCGAGCGAGCTGCAGGTCTCCGTGCGCGAGGTCAGGGACATCTTGCGGGTGGCGCAGATGCCGGTGTCCCTCGAAAAGCCGGTCGGAGACGAGGAGGAGTCCGAGCTGGGCGACTTCGTCGCGGACGAGACCACCGAACTGCCGTTCGAGACCGCTACCGAGACCCTTCAGCGCGAAGACATCCAGAAGGCGCTCGATGCCCTGCCGCAGCGAGAGCGCCAGGTGATCGAGCTGCGCTACGGACTACGCGGGCACGAGCCGTTGACGCTGGAAGAGGTCGGGCGCGCGTTCGGCGTGACCCGCGAGCGGGTCCGCCAGATCGAGAACAACACGCTGAAGAAGCTCAAGCAGCTGCCTGAGGCCCAGGGGCTCCGCGAGCTGGCGTAACCGGCCCGCGCCTGAGCGTCTCCCGCATCCAGTCGAGGTCGAACTCGTGGGGTTCGGTGGTTTCGACGAACTCGCTCAGCGCGGCGACGAAGCGGTCCGGATCGTCGAGCTGCGGCCAGTGCCCGGCGCCGGCGATCTCGACCAGCCGGCTTTCGGGGATCCGAGCGTGCGCGGCTCGCCCGTGGTCGACGGGGATGATCGGATCGTCGGTGCCCCAGATCAGGAGGGTGGGCACCCGCTCCGCCAGATAGAGGCGGTCGGTGGCGCTGACGCGCTGGCCCTCGAGATCGACGACCGCGCGCAGGGTGTGCAGGAACGCCTCGCGCGCGTCGCGATCGGCGAGCGACGCGTAGCCGCGCGCCGCCTCGGCGAGGTCAGGCCCCGCCTGCAGCCCCAGGCGGCCAAAGAAACCGGCCACCGCCGACCCGGCGCCGATCGCCCAGTCGCGGACGATGAGTGGCAGCACCAGCTCGGCGCCCGGGAGGGCGGCCGCCCGCAGCAGCAGGTGGACCTCCTTGCCCAGCCCGCCGCTCGAGACGAGCACCATCCGCTCGGTGTAATCGGGGAACTGGTACGCGAACTGGAGCGCGATTCCGCCTCCGAGGGAGTGGCCCACCACCGTTCCCCGCTCGAAGCCGAGCACGCCGAGAAGATCCCGGGTGCCGCTCGCGTAGGCGCCCAGCGAGTAGTCGCCGCGGGGCTTCGCCGAGCACCCGTGGCCGAGCAGATCAGGGGCCACGACCGTATAGCTCTTCGCGAGCTTCTCCATTGCCGTGACCCATACGTCGGAGGTCGAGGTGATGCCGTGTATGAGGACGATCAGCGGCCCCTCGCCGGCGATCCGGAAACCGACGCGGTGGCCGTGGAGGGTGACCTCCTGATGGGAGAAGCGGCTGGTCGGGCTCACGGTCGGGCGGCCCCGGGAAGGTAGACCGGCCGCGGGCGGGCCACGCGCCTTGGTGCCGGCGGCTCCTCGGAGGTCCGCCTCGCGACGCGGCCGAGCCCCCAGGCCAGGGCGGCCAGGAACCCGAGCGCGAGGGCAAGCACGGCGAGCGGGGCCGCGGTCGTCAGCCAGCTCGGGACGCCCTGCTTCTGCTCGCGCTGGAGAAGCTGGTGGTCGCTGACGAACGGGCGGGTAAAGGACTGTTTCGCCGGCACCCCGGGGGCGGGGATGGCGGTGTCCTCGGGCATGTAGATGGGTAGGCCGAGCAGCTCGCGGCCCCGCTGGAGGCGGATCGAGGCCTTCCAGTCTCCGTGGACCGGGATCGGTTTCGTGGTGCGGTACACGCCGTTGCCCTGCGCGGCCAGGCGGTCGACGATCAGGCCTCCGCCCTGCCAGGCGGTGATGTTGAGCCAGGCCGGATTCTCGGCGGCCTCAGGAGGATTGATCCGGACGACGGCGGAGACCTCGCGCTCCGGGCCGCGCCCGATGTCATGGAGGTGCACTTGAGCCTGGACGTCATGGGGCTGAGTTGTCCAGAGCCCGGTCGCGAGCGCGCCCGCGATTGCGAGCAGGGCGGCCGCGGGAACGGCTCGCGCGACCGCGGGACGGGGGAGGCTCCCGCTCAGCGCGCCGCCCAGCAGCGCGCCCACCAGGCCGCCCGCAACCGCCGTGACGATGGCCGCGATCAGCGCTTCGGGAAGGAGGTCCGAGGTCCAGGGGAACGGCATCGCGACCTGGGACCAGCCCCATTCAGCGGCGAAGCCGACTGTTCCGATCCCGAGACCGGAGGCTGCGCCGAAGGCCAGGGGACGGCGCGCGAGCACCAGGCCGGCGAGCTCGACGCATCCGGCCTCGGCGAGATAGAGCGGCAGGTGCGGTGCGGTCTGTCCGAATACATCGCCGACGATGAGGCTGACGGCACCGCGGACCACGATGAAGAAGGCGGCGGCGGCGAGGGCGCCACCGCGCCCGATCCAGAGGCGGGCGCAGACCAGGGCCACCGAGGCGGCGGCGGCCAGCAGCACCGGCTCGAGGACGAGTCGGAACTGGGGCACGCCGAAGTCGAACTCCCCCTGGAAGGTCGACAGGCCGATCAGTAGGCCGCCCATCAGACCTGCTCTCCGGAGGCGGACGATCACGGCCGGCTCGGGGGGCCGGGGCGCGGCGGATCGCCCGGAGCTTCGTGCTCGCATGCCCTCGCTCAGCAGCACGGCCTGGCCGATCAGGGTCATCCCGGCGCCCCCGATCAGCATCAGGTGGGTCGGCCCCCAGAGGGTGACGTCCTGGCCGAACAGGCGGTGCCAGAGGTCGTCGAGCGGGAAGCCGATCAGGGCGAAGGCGCCGCAGGCGGCGATCAGGACGCCGCCGACGGGCGCATACCAGTCTCCGACGATGTGGACGGCGGCCGGCCCGGGGCGCTCCTTCGGCAGGCAGATGGCGAGGTAGCCGGCGCTGAAGATGCCGAAGAGGCCGGCGAGGATCAGGTAGTGGGCGGGATTGGCGAGCGGGCCCGCGTCGCGACCGGCGTCGATGTGGAGCGAGATGTCCCAGTACATGCCGAGCAGCGCGACCAGGAGGGAGGCGGCCGCGAGCGCAGAGGGAAGGGCCGCCCAGCCGGGCAGGCCGGAGGCTCGCTCGGTGAAGCCCGCGGCGCGTCCCAGGTAGGGAACCCTGCCGCTGCGATGGCCCATCCCGAGCCAGGAGATCGCCGCGCTCAGCGCCAGGGCGGCGCCGGTGGCGATGGCCACCTGGTCGAGGGCGGCGCCGCCGGCGGGCTCCCCGGTGGCGAAGGGGGTGCTGGCGGCGAGGATGGAGCCGAATGCGTTCATTGCGCTGTCGTGCATATACCCATGCACGGGTCAATGTAACATCATTTGATGGAACATCGCTGGGAGTACCATCCCGCGTGTGACGGAACTCACGGACGTGACGGTGAGCCGGGACGGCGCCGCCGCAGGGGGTGGGTCGATGACGATCGACGAGCTGGCGCGGCGGACCGGGATGACGGTGCGGAACATTCGCGCGCACCAGTCGCGGGGGCTGGTGCCGCCACCGGAGGTTCGGGGGCGCACCGGCTACTACGGCGAGGAGCACCTGGCGCGAATCGAGCTGATCAAGGAGCTGCAGGGCGATGGCTTCAACCTCGAGGCGATTCGCCGGTTGCTCGAGGGGGCAGGCGGCTCCAGCAGTGAGGTGCTCAACTTCTCGCGGGCGCTACGGGCGCCGTTCGAGGACGAGGAGCCGGAGATCCTCGATGCCGAGGAGATGGCGGAGAGATGGGGTAGCCCGACGGACCCGGCGCTTCTGGCGCGCGCCGAGAAGCTGGGGATGATGCGGGCCCTCGGCGAGGGCCGCTACGAGATCCTGAGCCCGCGCCTTCAGCGGGCCGGGGTCGAGCTGGCGGCGCTGGGGATTCCCGCGGAGAAGTCGCTGGAGATCGGCGAAAAGGTGCGCCGCCAGGCGCGCGGCGTGGCGCGGGTGTTCGTCGAGGTGTTCCTGGAGAACGTTTGGAAGCCGTTCAACCGCGCCGGGCGCCCGGAGGAGGACTGGCCGAAGGTGCGCGAGGCGCTGGAGCACCTGCGTCCGCTGGCGTCCGAGGCGCTCCTGTCGATCTTCCAGCAGGTGATGAGCGAGGCGGTCGAGGAGGCCGCCGGCCGCGAGATCCGGCAGGAGCTGCGCGAGCCGGCCCCAGGGAGGAAGCGATCGCGCCGCGGGAAGCGACGGCGCTAGTCAGCGAGGTCATGGGGGAGGCAGGATTCGAACCTGCGAAGGCATAGCCATGGCGTTTACAGCGCCACCCCGTTGACCGCTTGGGTACTCCCCCGGGGGCTTCGATTCTAGGACCGGCTGAGTGTCACGAGCACTCGCCAGCGGCGAATGTGTCCTTCGCCGGGTTAAAGCCCCTCGCCTGCGCGCCCCACCAGCCGCGACAGCACCACCTGGGAGCGCGTGCGAACCACCAACCCGTTTCGCTGCAGGTCCATGATCAACCGCTCGAGCGCCGCGTTGTCCTCGGTGCGCACGCGGGCGATCGCATCAGCCTCCCCCGTGACGCTCCACGCCTCCACCACCTCGGGGTGGTTCCGCAACGTCTTCGTGACCTCGTCGAGCGTGGTGCCCGGCCGGTAGAAGAGCTCGACCAGGGCCTCGGTGTTCCAGCCCATCGCCCCGTGGTCGACGACGGCGGTGAACCCCTCCAGGGCGCCCCGGTCCCGCAGCCGGTCGATACGCCGCTTCACCGATGGCGCGGAGAGGCTCACGCGCTGAGCGATGTCGTCATAGGTGCGCCGCCCGTCTTCCACGAGCAATGAGAGAATCTTGCGGTCCATGGCATCCATACGTTTGATTATTGCGCGATTCACCCCTGAATCGGCATTGACGACGGCTCCTCCAGTCCGTACCGTTGGAATATGGCCGAGCAGCCGAAAGTCGCCCGGATCCTCTTCGACGAGGCGCACTCGGAGGCCTGGACCATCCGTCGCGAGCTCGCCGCCCAAATGCAGCCGGCGCACCCCGAGGACTCCTCCTACGCCCTCGCCGCCGAGACGCTCGGCAACCGCGACTTCGAGGTCCATGCGAACGGCGAGCGGTCGCTCACGCGCGAGACCCTCGCCGGGGTGGACGTGCTCGTCATCGCCCATCCCTCCGACCGCAGGTGGGAGGCGACCACCAACGCCCGCGCCCCGCTGTTCTCCGACCGCGAGCTCGACGCAATCGAGGAATTCGTGCGCGGCGGCGGCGGCCTCATAGCGCTCGGCGAGACCGAGCAGGCCAAATACGGAAACAACCTCAACCAGCTCCTCACCCGCTTCGGCATCGAGGTCGCCAACTGCACCGTGCAGGACTACGAGCACCACGTCTCCGCTCCGTCCTGGGTGCTGGCGGAGCTCGAGAGCGCCGCCGACGGCGAGCCCGACATGGTCGATCTCCTCGCCCGCGTGCGTCAGGCCTGCTTCTACCGCGCCGGCACCCTGGCGCTCCGCAACGGGGCCCGCGTGATCGCGCGCAGCTCGGCGACCGCCTCGCCGCCGCAGGCGCCCCTCGCCGCCGTCACCGAGCACGGCGCCGGCCGTGTCGTGGTCCTCGCCGACTCCGACCTGTTCGGCGACGACTGCCTCGGCCAGCTCGACAACGAGTCGCTGTGGCTGAACCTCGTCTACTGGACCGCACAGCCTGCCTTCGCCGGCGTCCACGGCGTCGTCGACTCGCCCGCCCGCTCCGATCCGAGCTGGACGGAGCTCAAGGCCGCCGTCGAGGAGCTCCGCCTGGCCCAGCGGGCCGACGGCTCGGTCGACCTGTCCGTGCATGACACGCGCCGCCTCAAGGAGCTCGTCGAGACGATCTCCACCGCCGCCCAGCGCCTGGAGCCTCACTTCCCCCATCAGCGGGACTACCTCGACGCCCTGCGAGCCGATCTCCGCACCTGGGTGGACACGGGATTCCCCCAGCCCAACTTCGCTCACTCCCTGGAGGCGTTTCGCCCCGAACGCGACCGGCGCGACGGGATCGAGCACCTGGTCGTGTTCCCGATGTACAAGCAGAACGCCTCCCGGGACACGTGCTTCGAGGCGCTGATCGTCCGCGTCCCGTGGCCGGCCTTCGTCGCCGATCTGGAGCGCTCCGGCTACGACAACCCGAAGTTCGTGCCGCTCAACTTCGTCGACTACACGTCGGGCTATGAATCGGAGTGCGCGGTCCTCTTCCCCGAGACCTTCTCCACCGTGGAGCGGCCGCCCAGCCACTTCGGAGGGATCTTCTGCGACCGCGAGGCGGAGCGCTTTCGCCGCGTCTGCGGCCAGGCCGCTGAGCTCCTGCGGCTGAATCTGCCGCCCGATGCCGCCTGCCTCTTGACTTCGTCGGAGCTGTCGATGGACGCCTTCGTCGTGTGGGATCTGATCCACGACCGCACGCACATGCACGGCGATCTGCCGTTCGACCCCTTCATGATCCGCCAGCGCAGCCCCTACTGGATGTACTCGCTCGAGGAGCTTCGCTGCGACCTGACGGCCTTCGGAGAAGCCGTGAAGCTGGAGCGAAACGGCTTTCCCTTCGCCCGTTACGTGCAGTACGCGATCCTCTTCGACAGGCTGTTCCGCTTCCCGCTCACCGGGAGCCGGGTCCGCAACTACGACGGGCTCGGTGGACAGCTCCTGTTCGCCTTCCTCCACGCCGAGGGCTACCTCCACTGGACCGACAACCGCCTGACGATCGACTGGGAGCGCAGCGGCGAGGGAGTGGGCGCGCTTCGCGAGCGCGTGCAGCACCTCTACCACTCCGGCATCGACCGCTCCAAGCTCGGACAATGGATCGCCGCTCACGACTTGGTGGCTGCCTACGTGCCGCCCGCCGCCGGCTCGCGGTGGGCGAAGGAGGGACGCGACCTGCCGGAGGTGGAGGAGCCGAAGGAGCTCGTCGACCTGGTCAAGGACGACGAGTTCCCGCTCAGCCTCTTCTACGCGCAGCTGACGCAGAAGCTCGAGCCCGTCTTGGCGCGGCCAGGGGGCGCGCTGTAGCCCGGTCGGGGAAGATCCCCGCGATGAACGACCTCGACGGCCGGGTGATCGCGATCGCCGGTGCCTCCGGGGGCCTCGGCCCCTCGGTGGCCGAGCGGCTTGCCGCCGCCGGCGCGACGATCGCCGGAGTCGACCGCTCCCAGGAGCACCTCGACGCGCTGCGAACCGAGCTCGATCTCCCCGACGACCGCTTCGACGCCCGGGTCGTCGACCTGCTCGACGACCAGGCCGCACGCGAGTGGGCGGCGGGGCTGCGCGAGCGCTTCGGCGCCGTCGACGCGCTCCTGCACCTGGTGGGCGGCTGGCGTGGCGGCCAGCCGCTGGCCGAGGCGCCGCTATCCGACTATGAGTGGCTCCACGACCTCCTCGTCCGCACCGTCCAGCACACGACTCGCGCCTTCCACGACATCCTGGCCGCCAGCCCGAACGGGCGCTTCGTTCTCGTCTCCTCCTCCCAGGCGCAGGCCCCCGAGGGAACCAACGCCGCCTACGCCGCCGCCAAGGCTGCCGCCGAGAGCTGGACCCTCGCCGTCGCGGACTCGTTCAAGGACACCCCGGCGACCGCCAACATCATCGTCGTCAACGCGATCCTGACGCCGCGGATGCGCGAGGAGAACCCGGACAAGGAATACCCAACCTTCACCTCGGCGCAGGAGATCGCGGAGGCGATCGCCTTTCTCTTGAGCGACGCGGCCGCGAAGATGAACGGCAAGCGGCTATCACTCCACCCGTGACGGCGCACCCGCGCGGTTTCGCAAGCGACAACAACTCCGGCGCGCACCCCGATGTACTCGCTGCGATCGCCCGCGCGAACGACGGCCACGTGACCGCGTACGGCGACGACGACTACACGGCGGTCGCACGGCAGCGCTTTCGCGAGCACTTCGGGGACCAGGCGCAGGCGTTCCCGGTCTTCAACGGCACGGGAGCGAACGTCGCGGCCATCGATGCCCTCACCGACCCGCACGAGGGTGTCATCTGCACGGATGTCGCCCACATGAACGTCGACGAGTGCGGTGCCCCCGAACGGATGGCGGGGGCGAAGCTCCTCACCGTGCCGGCTGTGGACGGCAAGCTGTCAGTCGCAGACGTTCGCCGTTGGGAGACCTGGCGTGCCGACGAGCATCGAGTCCAGCCGCGCGTCGTCTCGATCACCCAGGCGACCGAGCTCGGCGCCGTCTACACGCTCGACGAGACGAGGGCGATCGCCGACGCGGCGCACGAGCTCGAGATGCACGTGCATCTCGACGGCGCCCGCCTGGCGAACGCGGCGGTCGCGCTGGACGCGCCGCTGCGCGCGCTCACCACCGACGCCGGCGTCGACGTCGTCTCGTTTGGCGGCACCAAGAACGGGCTCTTGATGGGCGACGCGGTGGTCTTTCTCCGCCCGGAGCTCGCGGAGACCTTCCTCTTCACCCGCAAGCAGCTCGGCCAGCTCGCTTCCAAGATGCGGTTCCTCTCGGCGCAGTTCGACGCTCTCCTCGGCGGTGACCTGTGGCGCCGAAACGCCTTACACGCCAACGCCATGGCCCGCCGCCTCGCCGAGAGCATCTCCGCGGTCGACGGCGCCGAGCTCGCGCACCCGGTGGAGGCGAACGGCGTCTTCGTCACGATGCCGCACGCCGCAATCGACCGCCTGCGCGCGTCGCTTCCCTCCGAGCTCCCCTTCTACGTCTGGGACGAGGCGGCGGGCACCGTGCGCCTGATGTGCTCCTGGGACACGACCGAGGAGGACGTGGACGGCTTGGCGGCGGCCCTCGCGGCGGCGGTATCGTGACGCCCGCGCCCGGATAGCTCAGTTGGTAGAGCACCTCCATGGTAAGGAGGGGGTCGTCGGTTCGAGTCCGACTCCGGGCTTCGGTGGAGTTCTCGCTAACGGACGAGCAACACGACTTCGTCGCCGCGATCCGCGACTTCTGTCGCCGCGAATGCGGGACGCAGGAGCAGCGCGACGAGTTGACCAAGGGCTACACCGAGGCCCACAACGACGGGCTCTACCGCAAGATGGCGGAGCTCGGCTGGCTGGGCGTGACGATCCCGGACGAGTACGGCGGTTCGGATGGCGGCATGCTCGAAGCCTGCCTGTTCATGGAGGAGAGCTCGCGCGGCCTCGCCCCCATCGGTGGCTATGCCACGACCCTGATCGTCGCCGGGGCCACGCAGCGGTTCGGGTCGGACGATCAAAAGCGCGACCTGCTGGGCGGCATCGCCCGCGGCGAGGTCGAGGCGATCGCGATGACCGAACCGGAGGCGGGCTCCGACGTCGGCTCACTCGCCACCTCCGCGGAGCGCGTCGACGGCGGCTTCGTGATCCGCGGCCAGAAGGTGTTCTGCTCGAACGCGCGGATCGCGCGACACATCCTGGTGGTCTGTCGCACGACCAAGGGGGAAGACAAGCACCAGGGCCTGTCGATGATCTGGATCCCGACCGATGCCCCGAACCTCCGCATCGACCCGATCGCCACCATGGGCGGCCGCGAGACCGCCCATCTGTACCTGGATGAGGTCGAGGCTCCTGAGAGCGCGGTGCTCGGCGAGGTCGACCAGGGCTGGACTCAGCTCATGGCGGGCCTCAACGTCGAGCGCCTGATCCTCGCCGCGACCATGCTCGGGATCGGCGAGCGCGCCTTCGACGACGCCCTTTCCTACGTCAAGGAACGGCGCCAGTTCGGTCGGCCGATCGGTTCCTTCCAGGCGCTGCAGCATCGCCTCGCCGACCTGGCGACCCAGCTGGAGGCGGCCCGGCTGCTGACCTACTGGGTAGCCAGCAAGGTCGACGAAGACCCGGACCGCATGCTCCCGCGCGAGGCCTCGATGGTGAAGTTGTTCGTCACCGAGACGGCGCAGAAGGCCGCGCTCGAGGGCATGCAGATGATGGGCGGCTACGGCTACTCCTCGGAGTACGACATGGAGCGCCTGGTCCGCGCCACCCTCGTTTCGACCATTTACGGCGGCACGTCCGAGATCCAGCGCAACATCATCGCGAAGACGCTGGGGCTTTAGGGCGGCGGGGCGCTATTCTTCGCGCACCTCGCTCCCCCTCGCCGCAATGCGAGGGGCGGGGTCTTTTTTCTGAGAAGCGGTGCTCGGCCCGTGAAGCGCCGCCCGCCCGGACCGAAGAGGGGAATCACGACCAGCCAATGGCCCGCGGAGAAGTCCGAATCGCCGTCACGCTCGCCTGCGAGGAGTGCAAGCGACGCAACTATCAGAGCAACAAGTCGCGCCGCAACACTCCCGATCGGCTCGAGCTGCGCAAGTTCTGCCGCTGGTGTGGCCGGCATACCCCTCACAAGGAGACCCGCTGAGCGAGGGCTGGTGTAGCGGTGGCGAAGACTCGGGCGCAGCGGAAGGCAGAGCGGCGAGCGCGAGAGGCACGGGCCGCGCGCGACGCACAGCGCCAGCGCGGCTCGGACAGCCGCGCCCAAGAGCGTACTCAGGTGCCCGAATCGGCCGATGTGGTCGAGGCGGAGCTGGCCGAACAGGGCGCCGACCTGGACGCACTGAAGGAAGCTCCGGCCGACGAGGCGACCGTGGAGGAGGCGCCCGCCCCGGAGCCGGCGCCCGCCGAAGCAGCCGAGGACCTGCCCGCGCCCGCGCCGTCGCGAGCCGACGTCGGCGCCCCGGAGGCGGCGCCCGACCGGATCAGCCGCCGCGAGCGGCGTCGCGAGGAGAAGGAGCGCGAGCGGCGCCGCAAGGAGTCCGAGAAGCGGCGGCGGACCGTCGCCGAGGCGCCCGAGCGCCGGCGGGGTCCGGTGACCGGATTCATCGTTTCCTGTTGGGCGGAGCTGAAGCGAGTCCAGTGGCCGGACCGCGAGACCCTGATCCAGGCCTCCGCGGTGACCTTGGTGTTCATCGCTATCGCGGCCGCCTACCTGGGGGCACTCGACGCCTTGTTCAACTTCCTCGTCCAGAACCTCCTCTAGTCGCCCCTGCCTCGAACTTACGAACCACGAACTGAGAACGACGACGCGATGTTTCGCTGGTATGTGATCAACACCTACTCCGGGCACGAGAACAAGGTCAAGCAGAATCTCGAGCACCGGATCGAATCGATGGCCCAGCGCCAGCGCGTGCGCCAGGTCGTCGTGCCGACCGAGCAGGTCTCGGAGCTCAAGGACGGTCAGCGTGTGTCGGTTGAGAAGCGGACGATGCCCGGCTACGTGCTCGTCCAGATGGAGATGACCGACGACGCTTGGAACCTGGTCAAGAACACCCCGGGCGTGACCGGTTTCGTCGGCTCGCGCAACAAGCCGATCCCGCTTTCGCAGCCAGAGGTGGATCGCCTGCTCCACCGCGAGACCGCCGAGCGGCCGCGCAGCCGCGCCCAGTTCACTGTGGGCGAGACGGTTAAGGTCATCTCCGGTCCCCTATCGGACTTCTCGGGCGAGATCGCCGAGATCAACGAGGACGCGGCCAAGCTGAAGGTGCTGGTCTCGATCTTCGGCCGCGAGACACCGGTCGAGGTCGGCTACGACCAGGTGAAGAAGATCTGATCGAGGGCTGAGGACGCGATGGCAAAGAAGGTCCTGACCATGATCAAGCTTCAGATCCCCGCGGCCGCCGCCAACCCGGCACCGCCCGTCGGCCCCGCGCTCGGGCAGCACGGGGTGAACATCATGGAGTTCTGCAAGGCGTTCAACGCCCAGACCCAGCAGGACGCCGGCACGATCATCCCCGTCGAGATCACCGTCTACGAGGACCGCTCGTTCGACTTCATCACCAAGACCCCGCCGGCGGCGGTGCTGATCAAGGAGGCCGCCGGGCTCGAAAAGGGCTCAGGGGAGCCGAATCGCGAGAAGGTCGGCCGGATCACGGCCGCTCAGGTGCGCCAGATCGCCGAGCGCAAGATGCCCGACCTCAACGCCAACGACCTCGACGCCGCCTCGCGGATCATCGCCGGCACTGCTCGATCGATGGGGGTCGAGGTCGAGGGGTTGGAGTCCTGATGCACCGGGGAAAGCGCTACGGAGCCGCGTACGAGAGGGTCGATCGCGAGGTCAACCACACTCCGGCCGAGGCGATCGCCCTCGTCAAGCAGACCGCCACGGCCAAGTTCGACGAGACAGTCGAGGTGCACCTGCGCCTGGGGGTCAACGTCCGCCACGCCGAGGAGCAGCTCCGCGGCACCCTGGCGCTGCCCCATGGTCTCGGCAAGGACGTGACGGTCGCCGTGTTCGCCGATGGGGACGGGGCGAAGGCCGCCACCGAGGCCGGCGCCGACCACGTCGGCGCGCAGGATCTCGCCGACCGTGTCTCGGAAGGCTGGACCGACTTCGACGTCGCGATCGCCACCCCCGACCTGATGGGGCCGGTGGTCTCGAAGCTGGGACGAATCCTGGGGCCGCAGGGCAAGATGCCCAATCCCAAGGTCGGGACGGTCACCAACGACGTCGCGAAGGCCGTCGGAGAGGCCAAGGCCGGGAAGGTCGAGTACCGCACCGATCGCCAGGCGGTCGTCCACCTGACGATCGGCCGAGCGAGCTTCGACGAGCGGGCGCTGCTGGAGAACTATGCGGCGGTCGTCGACGAGATCGTTCGCGCCAGGCCGGCCGCCGCCAAGGGCCGCTATCTGCTCTCGATAACCCTGGCCACCACGATGGGCCCCGGCATCCGCGTGGATCCGGCTCGCACGCGAGAGGCCGAGATCTTGGCGGGCGCCCCTTCCGGTGACGGGACGGGCTCGGAGGCCGAGGCTGAGCAGGTCCAGGAGCCGGCCTAGCGCCGGCCGGGCCGCCCTCGACGGCATCGGCTACCATCGCGCTCCAACCGGAACCTGCCGAAGACCGTCGGCGGGGCCGCTGCGAAGGCGGCCCGGAAGACCGGCGCAGGCGAGGTCAGGAGCATGCCTGAGCCCGCCCGCGCGCGGGCTTTCTTCGTTCGGCGGCGGTAGCGGAGGCCGATCGAGATGAGGATGACAAAGGAAGACAAGGCAGCCCTGGTCGACGAGATCGCCGATCGCCTTGGCGACGCCGAGGCGATCTTCGCCGTCGACTACCGGGGCATCACGGTCCCCCAGGCCGCCGAGCTGCGGTCGAAACTGGCCGAGGCGGAGGCCAGCTTCCGCGTGGTCAAGAACCGTCTCGCGAAGCGGGCAACCGAGCGGGCCGGCACGACCGAGCTCGACTCGCTGCTCCAGGGTCCGACCGCGCTCGCCTTCGTCAAAGGTGACGCGGTGACCGCGGCCAAGACGATCTCGACCTTCGGCCGCCAGCACGACATCCTTGCCTACAAGGGCGGCCTCATGGACGGGGCGCCGCTGGAACCCGACCAGTTCACGGCGATCGCCCGCCTGCCGGGGCTCGATGTGCTCCAGGGGCAGCTGGTCGGCGTGGTCTCGAGCCCGCTCACAGGGCTCACCCGCGGCCTCGCCTCGATCCTCTCCGGCCTCGCTGTGGCCCTCGGCCAGATTCAGGAGCAGGGCCTGGTCGAGGGGGAAGAAGCACCCGAGCAGTCTGAGCTCGAACCCGCCGGAAACGAAGCCGAAGGCGAGGCTTCCGGCGGCGATGCAGTCGCGGAAGCGGCGAGTGAACCTGCCGCCCCGTCTGAGCCCGAACCCGCCGATGCGGCGCCGGCCGAGGCAGGCACCGAGGAGGCGCCGGATGAGGGCGCCGACGAGAAGCCCCCGGACACCGAGGGGCAAGAGACTTCAGTGGAAGTAACAAACGACGAAGAGGAATCCTCCGAGGAATCCGAAGCGCCAGCGAAGGATTCCGAGGAATCTGATTCCGAGGAGGATCAATAGTGGCAACCAAAGCGATGTCCACCGAGGAGTGGATCGAGGAGCTGAAGACGATCTCGGTGATCGAGCTCTCCGAGCGGATCAAGGCGCTGGAGGAGGAGTTCGGCGTCTCGGCGACTGCGGTCGCCGCAGCCGCACCGGCAGCCGGCGGCCCCGCCGGCGGCGAGGAGGGCGGCGAGGAGGAGTCGACCACCGTCGACGTCGTGCTCACCGCTCCCGGCGACAAGAAGATTCAGGTGATCAAGGCGGTTCGGGCCGCCACCGGCCTCGGCCTCAAGGAGGCCAAGGCCCTCGTCGACAGCGCTCCGAAGGCCGTCAAGGAGGGCTTGGAGCGCGAGGAAGCAGATAAGCTCAAGTCGGACCTCGAGGAGGCCGGCGGCGAGGTGGAGCTGAAGTAGTCAGTGTCGCTCGGAGCGGCCGCGCCCGCACCTGCTAGGCTTGCCTGAGCGTGCGTACTTATGGTATTTTGCGGGGTCGCGCGCCGTTGGCCCTGCCCGCTTCGAATCTGTCGCGCGGATTCGTTGTATTCCTAAATGTCACCGTCCGAGGAGTCGCCTAGTTGGCCAGATCTCATGCTGCCCCTATCACCCGAAGGTCCTTTTCACGCCTGGAGAACCCGCTTGAAGTCCCACACCTGATCGACATCCAGCGGCTCTCCTTCGAGCACCTCACCAATCCGAAGGAGGGTCTGCTACGGGAAACGATCGACGACATCTCGCCGATCGAGGACTACACCGGTAGCCTCGCGATCGTCTTCGGGGCTTTCGAGTTCGACGAGCCCACGCACTCGGTCGCCGAGTGCCGTGAGAAGGACATCACCTATTCGCGCCCCCTGAACGTCCAGGTCGCGTTCCAGAACCGCGAGACCGGCGAGATCCGGGAGCAGACCGTGTTCATGGGCGACTTCCCGTG
Source organism: Solirubrobacterales bacterium (assembly GCA_035573435.1). Classification (GTDB taxonomy): domain Bacteria; phylum Actinomycetota; class Thermoleophilia; order Solirubrobacterales; family 70-9; genus AC-56. The sequence goes on along the minus strand of DATMZR010000012.1, from coordinate 105,437 downwards.
GATGACGGAGCGCGGGACCTTCATCATCAACGGCACCGAGCGGGTGGTCGTCACCCAGCTCGTGCGTTCCCCAGGCGCCTACGTGATGGAGCCGAAGGATCGCGAGAAGCAGGTCTTCATCGCCAACCTGATGCCGGCTCGCGGCTCCTGGCTGGAGCTCGAGATCGACAAGAAGGGCCGCGTCTACGCGCGCATCGACCGCAAGCGCAAGCTTCCAGTCACCGTGCTCCTGCGCGCGATGGGGTTCGTCGAGGACGACGCGATCATGGAGCTGTTCGACGACTCCGTCTACATCCGCCTCACGATCGAGGCGGACACCGAGCCCACCAAGACCGAGGAGGGGGCGCTCGTGGAGCTGTTCAAGAAGCAGCGCCCCGGCGAGCCGCCCTCGGTCGACGCCGCCCGCGCGCTGATGGAGCAGCTCTTCTTCGACCCGAAGCGCTACGACCTGACGCGGGTGGGCCGCTACAAGCTGAACGCGCGGCTCGACCTCGACGTCGACCTCGACACCCGCGTCCTGACCAAGGACGACATCGTCGCGCTCATCAAGGAGCTGGTCACGGTGCCCCGGCTGTTGGGAGTTCCGGAGGAGATCGACGAGGAGACCCCGATCAAGGACTACGCGGCCGAGGCCCAGACCTACCCGCGTGACCCGATCAAGGACCACCTGGACGAGTACGAGCACTTCGGAAACCGCCGCCTGCGGACCGTCGGCGAGCTGATCCAGGACGCCTTCCGCGTCGGCCTGTATCGAATGGAGCGGGTCGTCCGGGAGCGGCTTACCACCGAGGACTCGGACGCGATCACCCCGCAGACGATCATCAACATTCGTCCCGTGGTCGCGGCGCAGAAGGAGTTCTTCGGCTCCTCGCAGCTGTCGCAGTTCATGGACCAGACGAACTCGCTCGCCGGCCTCACCCACCGCCGCCGCCTCTCGGCCCTCGGCGCCGGCGGCCTGACTCGCGAGCGGGCCCCGATCGAGGTCCGCGACGTCCACCCCACGCACTACGGGCGCATGTGCCCGATCGAGACCCCCGAGGGCCCGAACATCGGGCTGATCGGCTCGCTGTCCTCCTATGCCGAGGTCTCGGAGCACGGATTCGTGACCACCCCGTACCGCGTCGTCCGAGACGGCGTGGTCACCAACAAGATCGTCCACCTGGACGCCACCCAGGAGGAGGAGAAGACGATCGCCCAGGCGAGCGCCGAAATCGACCCGAAGACGAAGCGGCTCAAGGGGCCGCAGGTGCTCTGCCGCTCCGCCGACGGGGAGGTGGTCGTGGTGTCGCCGAAGCAGGTCGACCTGATGGACGTCTCGCCCACCCAGATCTGGTCGGTTGCCACGGCGCTGATCCCCTTCCTGGAGCACGACGACGCCAACCGCGCGCTGATGGGCTCGAACATGCAGCGCCAGGCAGTGCCGCTGCTGAAGCCCGAGGCGCCTTTGGTCGGCACCGGGATGGAGCGCCGTGCTGCGATCGACACCGGCGACGTGGTGCTGGCCCTAAACGACGGCGAGGTGACTTACGTGGACGCCGAGCGCATCGTGGTCACTCACGGCTCCAAGAAGGACGAGTACGAGCTGCTCAAGTTCATGCGCTCGAACCAGGGCACGATCATCCACCAGCGGCCCATCGTCTCGGTCGGCGACAAGGTGAAGGCCAACGACGTGCTTGCGGACGGTTCCTCGACCGCCGGGGGCGAGATCGCGCTGGGCAAGAACGCCGTAGTCGCCTTCATGTCCTGGGAGGGCTACAACTTCGAGGACGCGATCATCATCTCCGAGCGCCTGGTCAAGGACGACGAGCTGACTTCGATCCACATCGAGGAGTACGAGATCGATGCTCGGACGACCAAGCTCGGCGACGAGGAGATCACCCGCGACATCCCCAACCGCTCCGAGGAGAGCCTGCGAAACCTCGACGAACGGGGCATCGTGCGGGTCGGCGCCGAGGTCGCGTCCGGCGAGCTCCTCGTGGGCAAGGTCACCCCGAAGGGTGAGACCGAGCTGACCGCCGAGGAGAAGCTGATCCGGGCGATCTTCAAGGAGAAGGCGCGCGAGGTCCGCGACACCTCGCTCAAGGTCCCCCACGGCGAGGGCGGGGTGGTGATCGACGTGATCACCTTCGATCGAGAGGCCGGCGACGACCTGGCACCGGGGGTCAACAACCTGGTCCGCGTTTACGTGGCGACGAAGCGCAAGATCGCCGAGGGCGACAAGCTCGCCGGCCGCCACGGCAACAAGGGAGTGATCTCGCGGATCGTCCCGGAGGCGGACATGCCGTTCATGGAGGACGGAACGCCGATCGACGTGATCCTGAATCCCCTCGGGGTGCCGAGCCGGATGAACATCGGCCAGATTCTCGAGACGCACATCGGCTGGGCAGCCGCCAACGGCTGGTACGACGATGGGACGCCCTCCTATAAGGAGGCCCAGCGAAACTCCGCCAACGGCCACGGCGACTCGCGCGTTTACGTGGCCTGTCCGGTGTTCGACGGGGCCACGGTCGAGGACGTCGACGAGGCCCTGGTCCGCTGGCAGGCCGAGAACGCCGACCGTGGCATCGACCTGGCGATCGACGCCAAGCGCCGCGAGGGAACCCGCGCGTTCGGGAAGGCGAAGCTGTACAACGGCCGCAGCGGCGAGCCCTACGAGGGCCGGGTGACGGTGGGCAGCATGTACATCCTGAAGCTGCTCCACCTGGTCGACGACAAGATCCACGCGCGCTCGACCGGGCCGTACTCGCTGGTCACCCAGCAGCCGCTGGGCGGAAAGGCGCAATTCGGCGGCCAGCGCTTCGGCGAGATGGAGGTCTGGGCCCTGGAGGCCTACGGAGCGGCCTACACGCTCCAGGAGATGCTGACCGTGAAGTCCGACGACACCGTGGGCCGGGTGAAGGCCTACGAGGCGATCGTCAAGTCGGAGAACATTCCCGAGCCCTCGGTCCCTGAGTCGTTCAAGGTCCTGCTGAAGGAGATCCAGAGCCTGGGCCTGGACGTCAACCTGGTGGCGGAGGAGGGCGCCGTGGACCTGGGCGAGGAGGACGACGAGCTGCTGCGCGCGGCGGAGGAGCTTGGCATCGATCTCTCCGGCGTGCGTGCCGAGGGAGGCGACGGCGCGGGAGCGGCCGACGAGCGCGAGGAGCAGGTGGTCGCGGAGGGAGAGGGCGGCAGCACCAACGGTGCCGGCGCCGAGAAGGAAACCAAGGTAGAGGAATAGGGAACCAGAAGGGCAGATGGACATCAACAATTTCGACGCCATAGAGATCGGCCTCGCGTCCTCGAAGAAGATCCGCAGCTGGAGCCACGGCGAGGTCACGAAGCCGGAGACGATCAACTACCGGACGCTGAAGCCTGAGAAGGACGGGCTGTTCTGCGAGCGCATCTTCGGTCCGACCAAGGACTGGGAGTGCTACTGCGGCAAGTACAAGCGGGTCCGCTACAAGGGGATCGTCTGCGAGCGGTGCGGCGTCGAGGTGACCCGGTCCAAGGTCCGTCGCGAGCGCATGGGCCACATCGACCTTGCCGCTCCCGTCTCCCACATCTGGTTCTTCAAGGGTGTGCCCAGCCGGATCGGCTACCTGATCGACATGGCCCCGAAGGAGCTCGAGAAGGTGCTCTACTTCGCCGCCTCGCTCGTCACCTGGATCGACGAGGAGGCGCGGCAGAAGGACCTGCCGAAGCTCGAGAAGGAGGTCAAGAAGATCCTCGACAGCTTCGCTGCCGAGCGCGAGCAGCGCACGCAGCAGCTGCGCGAGTCGCTCGAGCGCCGCATCGCCTGGCTCGAGGACGAGGGCTCGAAGGACAAGTTCGACGAGGAGGACGAGCTGTGGGCCGACGCCCTGGGCGTCAACCCGAAGAAGCTCGACGACTCGGAGCGCACCAAGCTCGTCAAGGACACGCGCAAGGCGCTCGAGGCGGAGATCTCCGACACCGAGGCCTACCTGGACGACGCCTCGGAGCGCATGGAGGAAGTGTGGAAGACCTTCCAGGAGATGAAGGTCAGGGACGTGATCAACGACGAGGCTGTGTTCCGCGAGCTCAAGGATCGCTTCGGCTCCCAATTCGGGTGGGGTGAGTACTTCCGGGGCGGCATGGGCGCCGAGTGGGTCCGCGACCTGCTCGAGCAGGTCGACCTGGAGGCTGAGTGCAAGGAGCTCGAGGAGACGATCAACACCTCCAAGGGCCAGAAGCAGGCGCGAGCGGTGAAGCGCCTCAAGGTGGCCTCGGCCTTCCTGAACTCGAGCAACAGGCCGGAGTGGATGGTCCTCGACTGCGTCCCCGTGATCCCCCCGGAGCTTCGCCCGATGGTCCAGCTCGACGGCGGGCGATTCGCCACTTCCGACCTCAACGACCTTTACCGGCGAGTGATCAACCGCAACAACCGCCTCAAGCGGCTGCTCGACCTCGGCGCGCCCGAGATCATCGTCAACAACGAGAAGCGAATGCTTCAGGAGGCGGTTGACGCGCTGTTCGACAACGGGCGCCGCGGGCGCCCGGTGACGGGCCCCGGCAACCGGGCGCTGAAGTCGCTCTCCGACATGCTCAAGGGAAAGCAGGGCCGGTTCCGCCAGAACCTTCTGGGGAAGCGCGTCGACTACTCGGGCCGCTCGGTGATCGTTTCCGGGCCGAGCCTGAAGCTGCACCAGTGCGGCCTACCGAAGCTGATGGCCCTCGAGCTGTTCAAGCCGTTCATCATGGCTCGCCTCGTCGAGCGCAAGGCCGTCCAGAACATCAAGGCCGCCAAGAAGATGGTGGACTCGATGATCCCGGAGGTCTGGGATGTGCTCGAGGAGGTCATCCACGAGCACCCGGTGCTGCTGAACCGCGCCCCCACCCTGCATCGTCTCGGCATCCAGGCGTTCGAGCCGGTGCTGGTCGAGGGCAAGGCGGTCCAGATCCACCCGCTCGTCTGCCACGCCTTCAACGCCGACTTCGACGGCGACCAGATGGCCGTGCACGTGCCGCTGTCTGCCGAGGCGCAGGCGGAGGCGCGGATCCTGATGCTGTCCTCGAACAACATCCTTTCGCCGGCGCACGGCGCACCGCTGGCCACGCCCACGCAGGACATGGTCCTGGGGCTCTACTTCCTGACCTACGGGCACGCCCCAATCGATGAGGTGGACGCCGAGAAGCTCGACCCCAAGCCGCATCCATTCAAGACCGCCCAGGAGGCCGAGCTGTCGTACGAGAACGGGCTCGTCAAGCTGCACGACTGGGCCGAGTACCGCCGTGCGGGCCACGAGCACTTCCTGACCACGGTGGGGCGGATCATCTTCAACGACAAGGTGGAGCGAGCCCTTGCGGACGCGCTCGGGGACGAATACGACCCGGAGAAGTACGAGTTCGTGAACCACTCATTGAAGAAGAAGGACGTCAACGTGATGGTCACCGACCTCGTCGATACCTACGGGGCCGCGGCGGTCGCCCAGGTGCTCGATGCGTTCAAGGACCTCGGCTTCCACTACGCGACCCAGGCTGGGATCACGATCTCGAAGAACGACATCGTCTCTCCGCCCAACAAGGAGGAGATCCTCGATCGCTACGAGGAACAGGCCGCCGCGATCCAGGGCCAGTACGAGGAGGGCTACATCACGGCGGAGGAGCGGCACGAGGCCGTCACCGAGCGCTGGGACAAGGCCACCGAGGAGGTCGCGCAGGCGATGGAGGACAACCTCCATGAGCTCAACCCGATTTTCATGATGGCCAACTCGGGAGCGCGCGGGTCGTTCAAGCAGATTCGCCAGCTGGCCGGGATGCGCGGCCTGATGGCCAACCCGAAGGGCGAGATCATCGAGCGGCCGATCAAGGCCAACTTCATGGAGGGCCTGTCGGTGCTCGAGTACTTCATCTCCACCCACGGGGCCCGAAAGGGCCTGGCAGACACCGCGCTGCGCACCGCCGACTCCGGCTACCTGACGCGGCGCCTGGTGGACGTCGCCCAGGACGTGATCGTGCGGGCCGACGACTGCAAGACCAAGGATTTCATCGAGATGCCGCTCCGCGGCGACGACGGCGGCCTGAACCAGAACCTGATCGGGCGCGCTGCGGCCAAGAAGTTCGCCACGAAGCGCGGCCGTGAGCTCCTGAAGCGCGGCCAGGAGATCGACCTGCCCGAGCTGGAGCAGATCGCCGAGGCGTACGAGGGCGAAGAGGTGACGGTCCCGATCCGCTCGGTGCTGAAGTGCGAGCTCGAGTCGGGCGTCTGCCAGGCCTGCTACGGACGGGGGATGGCGACTGGCTCGACCGTCGAGCTCGGTGACGCCGTCGGGATCATCGCCGCGCAGTCGATCGGCGAGCCAGGCACGCAGCTGACCATGCGCACCTTTCACACCGGTGGCGTGGCCGGGCACGACATCACCCAGGGCCTGCCCCGCGTCGTCGAGCTGTTCGAGGCGCGGAAGCCCAAGGGCCTGGCGCAGATCGCGAGAGTCGCCGGCAAGGTCGCGGTGGAGGAGTCCGACAAGGCCGCGAAGGTGATCGTCACCGACGCGAAGGGTGAGGACGAGGCCTATACGTTCCCGGCGCGGACCCGCCTCAACGTCGAGCACGGCGACCGGATCGAGGCCGGCACCCAGCTCAACGAGGGCTCTATGTACCCCGCTGAGCTGCTCGAGATCCGCGGCCGCACCGAGACCGAGCTCTACCTGCTGGACGAGGTTCAGAAGGTCTACAAGGTGCAGGGCGTCGACATCAACGACAAGCACATCGAGTTGATCGTCCGTCAGATGATGAAGAAGGTTCGGGTCGAGTCGAAGGGCTCGACGACGCTGCTGCCGGGCCAGCTCGTGGATCGCCACCACCTCAAGCGGCTGAACAAGGAGGTGAAGGACGGCGGCGGCACGCCCGCGAAGGCCGAGGAGGTGATCCTGGGGATCACCAAGGCGTCGCTCGCAACCGAGTCGTTCCTCTCGGCGGCATCGTTCCAGGAGACGACCAAGGTGCTCACGGACGCGGCGCTCGAAGGGAAGCGCGACCGGTTGGTGGGCCTGAAGGAAAACGTCATCATCGGCAAGCTGATCCCGGCGGCGACCGGGCTCAAGCACTACCGGAGCCTCGAGATCGAGCCCCAGGAGCCGGCTCAGCGGCCCGAGGAGGATCTCCTCGACGAGGAGGAGCTCGCCGCCGAGCTCGGCCTCTCGGAGGACGGCGACGAGGTCACCGAGCTCGAGGGCTTCGGCCCGTCCTTCGCGGACGAGCTCGAGGAGCTCGCCCAGGAGATCGAGACCTCCGACGAGCCGGACTAGGCGCTCGGCTCCGGCCACTCAGGCGCCCGATTCTCACGCCGGGACCTCGGTGAAACACGCTCCCGAACTGTGACCACAATTGTGGTCACAATCCGGGAGGGGTCTCCACGGCTCCGCGGTTCACGGACGCCCCTACCGCCTGCCCCCTTTACGCCAAGGGGACGCGCGCCTCAGTCGAGGTGCGATCCGTACCCGAACCAGGCTAGACGGCTTCGCGCTCCGGCTCCGCGGAGCCGCGATTGTGGGCCGTCGAGGCCCGAGCGGGTGCGGGAGGGGTCAGCACCCGGATGCGCCCGCCGGGCGGGCAGTCCGGAAGCGGCTGTGCGTCGGGGGCGTGGGGGCCGCGGCGCGGATCGCGGGGGCGGCGCGGCTCAGGCCGCCAGCGCCTGAACTCGTGATCATCCGTCCCCGGCGGCGCCTCTTCGATCTCGGGCGTCTGATGTATCGCCCACCAGACCAGGTAGAGCAGACCGGCTACGGGGATCTTGAGGATCACCGCGAGGAAGAAGATCGGCCAGAACCCCTCCACTGCCTCAGGCAGTGTAGCCCGCCCGCGCCCAGTTCAGCAGCCTCTTCAGATGCGCGTCCGTGAGGCCCACGTCGGACTCGGTGGGCACCAGCAGGGTCGGGGCGGAGCGCGCGATCGCCCACGCCTGGCAGGTCTCGTCGATGCAGTCGTCCACCCAGGCCAGCCGGCGATCCCCCGCGTATCGGTCGATGGCCTCGATCTTCCAGTGGGCGGATCCGAAGCGCGCATTGCCGTCGAAGGTCAGGAAGGGAAGCTCTCCCGGAAGCCCCAGAACGCCCGGCAGCCAGTCGTTGGCCCTGTCCTCCCAGCCGGTCGCCCAGACGATCTCGTAATGGTCCGCAAGCTGGCTGAGTCGCTCGTTGATCCCGTGGGGAATGCAATGCGCCATCCCGTCGATCAGATGGAACCGCCCGGGCGCCTGCTCCAACGGGCCCTGAAAGCCGAACAGGCTGATGACGCCGTCGACATCCAGGGCCAAGATCGGCCGCTGATCGTCCATGCCTCCAGCGTAGACCACGGACTCCATGGACCAAGGGCCAGCCGCGAGGCTGCGGGACCGTCGCTATATTGCTTCGCCGTGCCGACGACGAGTCAGCTGATCAGAAAGGGCCGCACGCGGCCGCAGAAGAAGATTGCGACGCCCGGGCTGAAGTCCGGCCAGGGACGCAAGCGACGGATCGCGGCGCCGCAGCGGCGCGGCGTCTGCACCCGGGTGTACACGGCGACGCCGAAGAAGCCGAACTCGGCCCTGCGCAAGGTGGCCCGCGTCCGGCTGACCAACGGCATGGAGGTCACCACGTACATACCCGGGGAGGGACACAACCTCCAGGAGCACTCCGTGGTTCTCGTGCGCGGCGGCCGTGTGAAGGACCTGCCCGGCGTCCGCTACAAGGTCGTTCGGGGCACACTGGATGCCTCGGGCGTCTCCGATCGCCGGCAGTCTCGCTCCCAGTACGGAGTCAAGCGCTAGCGTGCCGCGGCGAGCCCGCGCAGCCATCCGCCCGGTCGAGCCCGATGCGATGCATCGGAGCAGGCTGGTGCAGCAGGTAATCAACAAGGTGATGACCGCCGGTAAGAAGTCGACCGCCGAGCGAACCGTCTATGACTGCCTGGCGGTCGTGGGGGAGCGAACCAGCCGCCCGCCTGTCGAGGTGCTGGACGAGGCGATCAAGGAGCTGACCCCGGTGCTCGAGGTCCGGTCTCGGCGGGTCGGCGGGGCCACCTACCAGGTGCCGGTCGAGGTCCAGGCTCGGCGGGCGCGCACGCTGGCCGTCCGCTGGTTGGTCCAGTTCGCTCGCAGCCGCCGCGAGAAGTCAATGGCCGAACGCCTTGCCAACGAGATCCTCGACGCCACCCAGCAGCAGGGCGGCGCCTGGAAGCGCAAGGACGACATCTACCGGATGGCTCAGGCCAACAAGGCCTTCGCGCACTACCGCTGGTAGAAGGCCGCTGCAAACCCTTGGGTGTTGGGGCCCCGGTCAGCCACGGCCCTTGGTCTTGGCCAGCCAGCGCGGCCGCAGGCCGGCGAGCTGGGCCGGGGTCAGCGTGGCGAGAATCGCGCCGCTGAACGTCAGCGCCAGGGCGCCGGCAAGCTCGAGCCAGAACCCGGTCTGGGGCACCGCTTTGGCTACGTCCGGCTGGCTGGGGAGCGAGGTGCAGTGCTCGCTCAGCGTGCCGGTGCTGTTCGCGTCCGGAAGGTCGACGATCAGAAACAGCGCCAGGGCGGCCAGGCCGGCTACTGCGACCGCGATCGCCGCCGGTCGGGAAGCTCCCAGAACGGCGACGATCACCGCACCGATCGCGAACAGCGCAATCACCCCCATCGCGAACTCGTGACGGTCAGCGGCCTCTTGGGCGCACAGCGGCTCACCACCGGGAAAACTGAACTGGAAGGTGGTCGTCAGCTCCGAGGCGAACAGGGCCACTGCCGCCACGATGCAGGCGTAGGGCAGTAGACGCTCGGGGTGGAAGCGGGTTCGCGGTGGCGGCCGGCGGTCGCTCACCAGCGGGCCGTCCCGCCCGCGGCACCCTCCGCGCCCGGCCCGGCGCCAACGGTGCCCGTGGGCACGCTCCGGCGCCCCGGCTGTCGCCGGTGGCGTTCGCGGCCCGTCGCGCGCTCGTCACGCAGGTAGACGGCGAGCAGGGGGCCGCTGACGGCGAGCGTCACCCCCGACGCCAGCTGGGCCCAGAAGCCCCCGAGCAGGGTGGCCTGGGCGCCTTCATAGACGGTGGCGTCGAGCCCCTCGCGCAGGCCCTCCGGGGCGTCAACCAGGAGGCTGATCAGGATGACCGCAATCCCGAGGACGGTCAGCAGTCGGGCGAGCCGCCATCTGCCGCCGATCGCGAGGGCGGCGACGAAGAACGCGGCGACCGCGATCCCGAGCACGGTCAGGCCGTGGGCCGAGCGCGGGGAGCGCTTGCCCCTTTCCGGTGCCGGCGGGTTCTCGACTCCGGCGTAGGAGGGAGAGTCGATCTTCACCGCGCGGTAGTCCCTGAACTGCGAGGCCCCCAGGGTGATGGTCGCCACGAGCGCCACGACGGCGACGCCGCCAGCCGGGGTTATCAAGCGCTCCGCGAGGTGGTCTGATCTGCGTCGCTGAAGCCTCATTCGGGCCTCCTGAGGGCCTTCAGGCCTCTGCTATATTCAGCCGTCGCTCGTGCGCAAGCGGAGCGCGGCGTGCGAGCGCAAAGATCCACTCCATGGAGAGCTGCACGATATAGGCGTTTCGGGCTAAGTCGGCAATCGCGCCAAAGGCCCGTGTGGGCCTTTTTTGTGCGCGAATACCGACTCGGAATCGCTAGGTCTCCACCGAAAGTGGCGCCACGGGCGCCGGTTCCCCACCCACCCAGACCAGCACATTCACGCACAGACATGCCACGTACATTCCCCCTAGAGAAGACGCGCAACATCGGCATCATGGCGCACATCGATGCCGGCAAGACGACGACGACTGAGCGCATCCTCTTCTACACCGGCCGCACCCACAAGATGGGCGAGGTGCACGAGGGAGCCGCGGTCATGGACTGGATGGAGCAGGAGCAGGAGCGCGGCATCACCATCACCTCTGCCGCCACCGCGTGCGAGTGGGAGGGCCATCGCATCAACATCATCGACACGCCCGGCCACGTGGACTTCACAGTCGAGGTCGAGCGCTCGCTCCGCGTGCTGGACGGTGCGATCGCGATCTTCGACGCCGTCGCTGGGGTCGAGCCCCAGTCGGAGACCGTCTGGCGCCAGGCCGACAAGTACCGCGTCCCACGGATCGCCTACGTCAACAAGATGGACCGGACGGGCGCCGATTTCGATCGGGCAGTCGAGACCATGCGGGAGCGATTGGGGGCCAAGCCCCTCCCGATCCAGCTCCCGATCGGCGCCGAGGACGCCTTCCAGGGGGTTGTCGACCTGATCGAGAACAAGGCGCTGGTCTGGACCGACGAGCTGGGCGTCGAGTTCTCCTACGGGGACATCCCGGAGAACCTGGTCGAGCAGGCTCACGAAGCCCGCACGCACCTGATCGAGGCCTGCGCCGACTACGACGACGACCTGATGGAGGCATACCTGAACGACCAGGAGATCCCCCACGAGCGGATCGCCCGCTCGCTGCACCGGGCCACCCTGGACATCAAGGTCACCCCCGTCCTGTGCGGGTCCTCATTCAAGAACAAGGGCGTGCAGCCCCTGCTCGACGCGATCGTCGAGCTCCTGCCGTCTCCGCTCGAGGTGCCGCCGGTGCAGGGGCTCGAGCCGCCTCGGAAGGGCGAGGATGGTGCTGGCCGCGAGGCCGAGCGCCCGGCCGATGAGGAGGCCCCCTTCGCCGCGCTCGCGTTCAAGGTGATGGCCGATCCCTACGTGGGCAAGCTGACCTACTTTCGGGTCTACTCGGGCAAGCTGTCGGCGGGCAGCCGCGTCCTCAATGCGTCCAACGGGCGAACGGAGCGGATCGGCCGGCTGCTGATGATGCACGCCAATCACCGGGAGGAGATCCCGGAGTGCTTCGCCGGCGACATCTGTGCCGGCGTGGGCCTCAAGCAGACCAGCACCGGCGACACCCTGTGCGCGCCCGACGCCCCGATCGCCCTCGAGACGATCGAGTTCCCGGAGCCCGTGATCGCGGTTGCGATCGAGCCGAAGACCAAGGCCGACCAGGAGAAGCTGGCCGCCAGCCTCTCGCGCCTCGCCGACGAGGACCCCACGTTCCAGGTGCAATCGGACGAGGAGACGGGTCAGACGCTGATCCACGGGATGGGCGAGCTGCACCTGGAGGTGATCGTCGACCGCCTGCTGCGCGAATTCAGCGTCGACGCGAACGTTGGCCGTCCGCAGGTCGCATACCGGGAGACGGTCCGGCGTCCCGCCGAGAAGGTGGAGGGCCGCTTCGTCCGTCAGACAGGCGGCCGCGGCCAGTACGGCCACGTGGTCGTGAACCTCGAGCCTGCCCCCGGCGAGGGCTTCGACTTCGTCAACGCGATCAAGGGCGGCGTGATCCCGAGCGAGTTCATTCCCGCCGTGGAGCAGGGAATCGAGGAGGCGCTCGCAAGCGGCGTTCGCGCCGGCTACCCGATGGTCGATGTGCGGGTCGAGCTGATCGATGGCTCCTATCACGACGTCGACTCGTCGGAGATGGCGTTCAAGATCGCCGGCTCCATGGCCGTTCAGGAGGCGGCCCGCCGCGCCGACCCGGTCCTGCTGGAGCCCGTCATGGCCGTTGAGGTGGTCACTCCGGAGGAGTTCCTCGGCGACGTGATCGGCGACCTCTCGCGGCGGCGCGGGAAGGTGCAGGGCCAGGAGCCGCGCGGCAACGCGATCGCGATCCAGGCGTTCGTCCCCCTGGGGGAGATGTTCGGGTACGCCACCGACCTGCGATCGTCGACCCAGGGCCGCGCCACTTACACGATGCAATTCGAGCGTTACGAGGAGGTGCCGGCGAACATCGCCGAGCAGCTCGTCGAGCACCGCAGCCCCGAGCCCGTGGCTGCAGGGTAGGTTTTCCTATATTTCCGGGGTTCGCCGGAGTGGCGGCGAGCCGAAACCCGCCCAGCGTGAGCAGACAGACTTCGAGAGAAACCCGCGAGCACCAAAAGGAGCGAGATGTCCAAGGAGAAGTTCGAGCGCGATAAGCCGCACGTCAACGTCGGGACGATCGGTCACATCGACCACGGCAAGACGACCCTGACCGCGGCGATCACGAAGGTGCTCTCCGAGCAGGGCTCCAACACCGAGGCGCGTTCGTTCGAGTCGATCGACAACGCCCCCGAGGAAAAGGAGCGCGGGATCACGATCGCGACGGCTCACGTCGAGTACCAGACCGAGAACCGCCACTACGCGCACGTGGACTGCCCGGGCCATGCCGACTACGTGAAGAACATGATCACTGGTGCGGCGCAGATGGACGGCGCGATCCTGGTGGTGTCGGCGGCCGATGGGCCGATGCCGCAGACGCGCGAGCACATCCTGCTGGCGCGCCAGGTGAATGTGCCCTACGTGGTCGTCTTCCTGAACAAGGTCGACATGGTCGACGACGACGAGATCCTCGAGCTGGTCGAGGAGGAGGTCCGCGACCTGCTCAAGGAGTACGAGTTTCCGGGTGACGACACTCCGGTGATCAAGGGCTCGGCGCTGAAGGCGCTGGAGGGCGACGAGGAGGCCCAGAAGGCGATCCTTGAGCTGGCCGAGGCGCTCGACACCTACATCCCCGAGCCCGAGCGGGACCTCGACAAGCCGTTCCTGATGCCGGTCGAGGACATCTTCTCGATCACCGGCCGCGGCACGGTCGCCACTGGCCGAATCGAGCAGGGCATCGTCAACACCGGCGACGAGGTCGAGATCGTCGGCATCCAGGACACGACGAAGACTGTGGTCACGGGAGTGGAGATGTTCCGCAAGATCCTCGACCAGGGGCAGGCCGGAGACAACGTCGGCTGCCTGCTGCGGGGGACGAAGCGCGAGGACATCGAGCGCGGCCAGGTGCTGTGCAAGCCCGGGTCGATCACCCCGCACACCAAGTTCAAGTCCGAGGTCTACTGCCTCAAGAAGGAGGAGGGCGGTCGCCACACCCCGTTCTTCTCCGGATACCGGCCACAGTTCTACTTCCGGACCACCGATGTGACCGGGGTGGCCAACCTCCCGGAGGGCACCGAGATGGTGATGCCGGGAGACAACGTCGAGATGACGATCGAGCTGATCCAGCCGATCGCCATGGACAAAGGCCTTCGGTTCGCGATCCGCGAGGGCGGCCGCACCGTAGGCTCAGGGGTGGTCAGCGAGATCATCGAGTGATCGCCGGGGCCGGCCCCACGGGCCGGCCTCTTTTTGGGCCCGCGGAGTCGCGGGAGAAGTGAAAGGACATACGACCGGGGCGGCGCCCCACCAACGGGGCGGCGCCCCAACTGCGCGATAGGACAGATGTCAGCGATAACGGCGAACAAGATCCGCATCCGCCTGAAGGCGTACGACCACGACGCCATCGATCGGGCGGCGCGGGAGATCGTGGAGACGGCACAGCGGACCGGCGCCCGGGTCGCCGGGCCCGTTCCCCTGCCCACCGACAAGAACGTCTATTGCGTCATTCGCTCGCCGTTCAAGGACAAGGACTCGCGCGAGCACTTCGAGATCCGTACCCACAAGCGGCTGATCGACATTCACCAGCCGACGCCGAAGACGATTGACTCGCTCCAGCGTCTCGACGCGCTGCCGGCGGGGGTCGACATTGAGATCAAGACGTAGATCGGATGGCGGCGATCATCGGCAAGAAGCTCGGGATGACCCAGGTGTTCTCGGAGGACGGGACGCGTGTCCCCGTCACCGTGATCCAGGCCGGGCCCTGCCCGGTCACCGCCGTGCGTGCGGCCGATCGCGACGGCTACGCGGCGGTCCAGCTCGCCTTCGGGGAGCTGCCGGAACGCAAGCTCACGAAGGCGGAGCTCGGGCATCTGAAGAAGGCGGGCGCCCCGGCGGCCCGCACGCTGGTCGAGTTCCGCGATCAGGGCGAGCACGAGGTGGGGCAGACGCTCACGGTCGATCAGTTCGAGCCTGGTCAGCGGGTGAAGGTTTCCGGGATCGCGATCGGCAAGGGGTTCGCGGGCACGATCCGCCGCCACAACTTCAGCCGGGGGCCGATGACCCACGGCTCGCACAACGTTCGTGCCCCTGGCTCGGTGGGGGCCAGCGCCGATCCGGCGCGGGTCTTCAAGGGCCTCGGGATGCCCGGCCGCATGGGCGGGAAGCGGGTGACCCAGCGACGCCTCGAGGTCGTCGAGGTGGACGCCGAGCGCAACCTGCTGCTGGTGAAGGGCGCGGTGCCCGGGCCGCGCAACGGCACCCTGGAGATTCGGACCGACTGATGCCGCCGCAGGCCAAAACGGCTGGTAGTCGAAGCCGGGCGACACGGACCGCGGTCAAGGCGCCGGTGCTGGGGCAGACTGCGAAGGCAGACCTGCCGGCCGCGTTGTTCGGCGAGGACTTCCACGAGTCGCTCGTCCACGAGGCTGCGCGAGCCGACCTGGCTGCCCGGCGGCGTGGTACCGCGTCCTCTCTCGGCAGGGGCGAGGTCGCCATGACTGGCGCCAAGGCCTGGCGGCAGAAGGGCACCGGCCGCGCACGCGCCGGCGCGCTCAGCGTCCCGCACCGCCGCGGCGGAGGTGCCGCCTTCGGACCGACGCCGCGCACTTACACCGTGAAGGTGAACCGCAAGGCTCGTCGGCGCGCCCTGCGTGCGGCGCTGTCCGTGCACGCCGCCCGCGGCAGCGTCGCCGTGGTGGACGGCGCGAGCTTCAAGGAGCCGTCGACCCAGCAGGCCGCGAAGGGTCTTGAGGCCTGGGGCGCGCGAAGTCCGGCGCTGATCGTCCTCGATGCGGACGAGGTGGGGGCGCTGAAGAGCTTCCGGAACATGCCCCGCGTGACCGTGGTCGGGGCCACGGCGGTGGGGGTGGCCGACGTCATCGGCCACGCCTCTCTGGTGATCTCGAAGCAGGCCCTGGAGGTGCTCCAGGCGCGCGCTACGGACGTCAAGCGCGGCGGTGGCGAGGAGGCCGGTAAGTCCGGGACCGCTTCCTCCGAGGAATCCGCAGCCGAAGGCAAGGATTCCGAGGAATAACAGTGGACCCCCGTCAGGTGATCATCGAGCCGGTCGTCTCCGAGAAGAGCTACGCGCTGATGGCCGACGGCAAGTACACGTTCCGCGTCGACGAGCGGGCGCAGAAGACCCAGATCGCTCGGGCGGTCGAGGAGATCTTCGAGGTGCGCGTCAAGTCGGTGCGAACCGCCACGGTGCGTTCGAAGCCGAAGCGCCGTGGCCTGCACAGCGGCCGCACCCGCTCCTGGAAGAAGGCGGTCGTGCAGCTGGCGTCTGGGGACCGGATCGAGCTCTTCGAGGGCGCCGCGGTGGCCGAGTGAGGAACTGAGATGCCGATTCGAAAGTCAAAGCCAACCAGCCCCGGGAGGCGGTTTGCGACCTTCCAGCTTCGCGAGGAGCTGACCACCGAGCAGCCTCACAAGCCCCTGACCGAGGGCAAGTCGCAAAGCGGCGGACGGAACTCGCGCGGCCGGATCACGTCGCGGCACCGGGGCGGCGGCGCGAAGCGCCGCTACCGCCGGATCGACTTCAAACGCCGCAAGGACGGCGTGCCGGCGAAGGTGGCGACGGTCGAGTACGACCCGAACCGCACCTGCTACATCGCCCTGCTGGAGTACGCCGACGGCGACAAGAGGTACATCCTCGCTCCGCAGGGGCTGCGGCCCGGCGACCGGGTTCAATCGGGCGAGGGCGCCGATATCCGACCCGGCAACGCTCTCGCGTTGCGGTCCATTCCCACGGGAACCATCGTCCACAACGTCGAGCTCGTCCCCGGCCAAGGGGGCCGCATGGGGCGTGCCGCGGGCGCCGGGATTCAGGTGGCCGCCAAGGAGGGCCCGATGGTGACGCTGCGCCTCCCCTCCTCCGAGATGCGGATGGTGCGGGCGGACTGCCGGGCCACGGTCGGCTCGCTCTCCAACGCCGAGCACCAGAACATCAAGCTGGGCAAGGCGGGCCGCGCGCGCCACAAGGGGCGCCGGCCGCAGACCAGGGGGGTGGCGATGAATCCGGTGGACCACCCGCACGGCGGCGGCGAGGCCCACCACACTCCCGGCGGCCATCCGGAGACTCCATGGGGCAAGCCCACGCTGGGCTACAGGACGCGCAAGAAGGGGAAGAGCTCCGACGCGATGATCGTTCGCGGACGCCGACGCGGGAAGAAGAAGAGGTAGGCACGCCGATGGGACGCTCGACCAAGAAGGGCCCGTTCGTCGAGGACCGCCTGCTTGGGCGGATCCAGCAGATGAACGAGAGTGGCTCCAAGCAGATGATCAAGACCTGGTCCAGGCGCTCGACCATCTTCCCGGAGATGGTGGGCCATACGATCGCCGTCCACGACGGGCGAAAGCACGTCCCGGTATTCATCTCGGAGTCGATGGTGGGGCACAAGCTGGGCGAGTTCGCGCCCACCCGCACCTTCCGGGCGCACTCGGGAACCAAGGCGGAGCGCTGAGCCGTGGCGGCGAGCGAGAAGCGAGAGCCCGAGAGCCCGGTGGTGCGCGCCAGCGCCCATTACATGCGGGTGGCGCCTCGCAAGGCGCGCTTGGTGGCCGACCAGGTGCGCGGGCTCACCGTGCCCGAGGCGCGTACGCTGCTCGACTTCTCGGCTCGCGGGGCAGCGCGGGACATCGCGAAGCTGATCGCATCCGCAGCGGCCAACGCCGAGAACAATCACGAGCTGGTGGCCGATGACATGCGGATCGCGGAGATTCATGTCGACGAGGGCCCGACGCTGAAGCGCTGGCGAGCCCGTGCGCGCGGCCGCGCCACCAAGATCGAGAAGCGAACGAGCCACGTGAGCGTTGCGCTCACGCCAACGGAGTAGGCGGGGAGGAGAGATGGGACAGAAGATTCATCCCGAGGGTTTCAGGGTCGGCTACATCCACGACTGGAAATCCACCTGGTTCAACGAGCGCGAGTTCGCCGACTACCTGAACGAGGACATCGCCATTCGCGAGCACATCCAGCGCAGGCTCGCGCACGCCGGGCTCTCTGACATCAGGATCGTCAAGCAGCGTGGGGAGGTCACCGTCGACATCCACACGGCCCGGCCCGGGATCGTGATCGGCAAGTCGGGCTCCGAGGTCGACGCCCTGCGCCGGGACCTCCACAAGCTCGTGAACAAGCCGGTGAA
The DNA here is from genome assembly GCA_035573435.1 of Solirubrobacterales bacterium. Lineage (GTDB taxonomy): Bacteria > Actinomycetota > Thermoleophilia > Solirubrobacterales > 70-9 > AC-56. The sequence goes on along the minus strand of DATMZR010000012.1, from coordinate 87,455 downwards.
GGTCAACATTCGCGAGATCAAGCGCCCCGAGCTGGATGCGAAGCTGGTCGCCCAGTCGATCGCGGAGCAGCTTCAGAACCGGGTCGCATTCCGGCGCGCGATGAAGCGCGCCCTCACCTCCGCGATGCGCTCCGGCGCCAAGGGCGTCAAGGTCCAGGTCTCCGGCCGTCTCGGCGGCGCCGAGATGGCCCGCACCGAGGGTTACTCCGATGGCCGGGTCCCGCTTCACACGCTGCGGGCCGACATCGACTACGGGTTCGTGGAGGCTCGGACCACCACCGGGCGGATCGGCGTCAAGTGCTGGATCAACAAGGGCGAGGTGATGCCGGAGGGCTATGGACCCGGTTCCGGAGAGGAGGGCGCCGAGGCGATGACCCCGCGTTCGGGACGCCGGCGCACGGGCCGTCCGGAGCGCCGCCAGCGAACCGCGGCCCCCGTCGGCCCCGCTGCTCCCACCCGCGAGCCAGCACCGGCGGCAGCCTCGGCCGCTGAGCCACCCGCCCCGCCCGAAGGCGCACCAGAGGGTGGAGCAGCGGATTTGAAGGCTGCTGAAGCTGGAACGGCCGACGCTGGATCGGCTGAAGCTGGAACGGCCGACGCTGGATCGGCTCAAGGTGGTTCGGACGACGCTGCATCGGCCGGGGCCAGCGGCGAAGCCGCGCATCCAGCTTCGCCGGATGACCGGTCGCCTCCGGCTCCCTCTGCGAGTGAACCTGCCGCCCCGACTGCGCCCGAACCTGCCGCCTCCGAGGCCGGCACGGATGCCAAGTTGGACGAGGAGGCGGCGGTTGATGCCGGCGAGGCTTCCGGCGGAGGTGATGAATAAATGCTGATGCCGAAGCGCGTCAAGCATCGCAAGGTCCATCGCGGGCGCATGCGGGGGAACTCCAAGGGGGGCCACCAGGTGGCCTTCGGCGAGTACGGCATGAAGGCGCTCGAACGCGGCTGGATCACCAATCGCCAGATCGAGGCGGCACGCGTCGCCATGACCCGGAAGATCAAGCGCGGAGGGAAGGTGTGGATCAACGTCTTCCCCGACAAGCCCTACACGAAGAAGCCGGCCGAGACGCGCATGGGCTCGGGCAAGGGCAATCCGGAGGGCTGGGTCGCGGTCGTGAAGCCGGGGCGGGTGATGTTCGAGCTGGCGGGGGTGCCCGAGGACCTGGCGCGCGACGCGATCCGGCTCGCCGGCCACAAGCTGCCTGTGAAGACGAAGTTCGTGAAGCGCGAGGGGGTCGCGGAGTGAAGGGGTCGGACGTGCACGCCCTGAACGACCACGACCTGGTCGACCAGCTCAAGGAGGCACGCCAGGAAGCCTTCAACCTGCGTTTCCGCCACGCGACCGGCGAGCTCGAGAATTCGGCGGGCCTGGGAGCGGCCCGCCGCGACGTCGCTCGCCTGCTGACGGTGGCCCGCCAGCGAGGGATCGACCTCGAGAAGGAGCTCCGGCACTGATGGCCGAGGAAGACAAGAACCAGGTTGAGGCCAGCGACGAAGTCGCGGAAGATGCGGCTGAACCTGCCGCCCCGTCCGAGCCCGAACCCGCCGGCAGCGCAGACGAAGCCGAGCAGCCGGCGGATGATGAAGTCGCGGAAGAGGCGGTTGAGCCGACCGAGGAGGCGGCGGAGCCTGAGGCCGCCGAGGAGCAGCCAGCTGCCGCAGAGGAGCCGGCAGTTGACGAAGCTGAGGCTGATCTTGATCCGAAGGCCAGGCGGAGGCTCGAGCGCTCGCGCGCCTCGGGTCCGCCGGGTCCAGTGCGGACGCCCGACGAGCGGGCGACGGGGCGCGCATCAAAGCGCCGCGCTTCCGCGGAACGTCGCCGGCGCTACCGGACGGCCCAACGGGCAAAGCGTGGTGAGGCGGGCTCAGGGACCCCCGCGGCCGCACGCGAGCCCGGTCCGAAGAAGGTCCGCCGCGGCACGGTGGTTTCCGCCGGCGGAGACAAGACGATCACGGTCGAGATCGCTGTCGTCAGGCGCCATCCGACCTACGAGAAGGTGGTGCGCCGGACCAGCAGGCTTCACGCCCACGACGAGACGAACCAGGCCCAGGAGGGCGACGTGGTGCGGGTCGTCGAGTCACGGCCGCTGTCACGCACGAAGCGCTGGCGGCTGCTCGAGGTCCTGGAGAAGGCCCGATGATCCAGCAGGAGACCAAGCTCCGCGTGGCGGACAACTCGGGCGCTCGCGAGATCCTGTGTATCCGGGTGAAGGGTGGGCACCACCGGCGCTACGCGAGCGTTGGCGACGTGATCACCGCGACCGTCAAGCAGGCGGCGCCCCACGGTGGCGTGCGCAAGGGCGAGGTCGTGCAGGCGGTCGTCGTGCGCACCAAGAAGCAGCTGGGGCGCTCCGACGGCACATACATCGCGTTCGACGAGAACGCTGCCGTGCTGATCGACCCGCAGCGCAATCCGCGTGGGACCCGGATCTTCGGCCCGGTGGCCCGAGAGCTGAGGGAACGGAACTTCATGAAGATCGTCTCGCTGGCTCCGGAGGTCCTGTAGCAATGAAGGCCATGAGGATCCGCAAGGACGACACGGTGGTGGTCACCGGCGGCAAGGAACGCGGCAAGACCGGCCGGGTGCTGCGCACCGATCCCGGGAAGCGACGCGTGTACGTGGAGGGGCTGAACATGATCAAACGGCACCAGCGTCCGCGCTCGGTGAAGGACACGCAGAAGAGCGCTGAGGCGGGCGGGATCATCGAGAAGGAGGGGCCGATCCACGTCTCCAACGTGATGCTGCTCGACCCCACCGACAACAAGCCCACGCGCGTCGGCGTGCGCTCCGCCAGTGGCAAGCGGGAGCGCTACGCAAAGCGCACCGGCAAGGCGATCGAGGAGTAGGGAACGGAGCGATGGAAGCGACCACCACAGAAGCCCAGCGCGCGGCTCCACCGCCGCGGCTGCGCGAGCGCTTCGAGAGCGAGGTCGTCGAACGCCTGACCGGCAAGTTCGGCTATGGCAATCGCATGGAGGTTCCGCGGCTGGAGAAGGTGACCGTCAACATGGGCGTCGGCGACGCGAAGCAGACCACCTCGGTGCTGGAGGCGGCGACAGAGCAGCTCGGCGTGATCTCCGGACAGCGTCCCAATGTGCGCCGGGCCCGCAAGTCCATCGCCTCGTTCAAGGTCCGCGCCGGGATGCCGGTTGGCGTCGCCGTGACGCTGCGGGGGGCGAGGATGTGGGAGTTCATCGACCGGCTGGTCTCGATCGCAATCCCGCGCATCCGCGACTTCCGTGGGCTGAACCCACGCGCGTTCGACGGACGCGGCAACTACTCGCTGGGGATCCGCGAGCAGCTGATCTTTCCGGAGATCGACTACGACTCGATCGACGAGGTCCGCGGGCTGGACGTGACCATCACGACCAGCGCGGCGAGTGACGAGGAGGCGTTCGAATTGCTGCTCGCCCTCGGCTTCCCCTTCTCGGCCGAGGGCCGCCCGGGAGAGGTCGACCATGAGGCCGAGGAGGAGGAGCGCCGCAGGGAGGAGGCCCGCAAGCGTGCCGAGGCCGAGGCCGCGGCCTTGGAGCAGCTCAAGGAGGAAAACCCCGAGGCCTATGCCAAGCGAGTGAGACCCGAGGACGGCGAGGAAGGCGAAGAGGGAGCCGAGCCGGCCGAAGCCGCCGAGGAGACCGAGAAGGAGGAGTCCCAGGAATAGCTCGATCGCCGATCGAGCAACCACGAATCATGGCCAAGACCTCACAGACAGTCAGACAGCGACGCAAGCCCAAATACCCGACGCGGGCGTACAACCGCTGCCGCCGCTGCGGGCGCTCTCGTGCCTACTACCGCAAGTTCGGCATCTGCCGGCTATGTCTGCGCGAGCTCGCGCACCAGGGGTACATCCCCGGAATGACGAAGTCGAGCTGGTGATCGGGCTGGGACGACGATGGCTGTAAACGACCCGATATCCGACTACCTGACCCGTGTTCGCAACGCGCTCGCCGCGCAGCACGCGGAGGTCGAGGTTCCCGCGTCACGCCTGAAGAAGGAGATGACCAGGATCCTCGCCGAGCAGGGATACATCACCGAATTCGCGGTCGAGCCCACCCGGGTCGGCGAGGCGATCCGGATCAAGCTCAAGTACACGGACGGGCGCGGGTCGGTGATCGCCGGGCTGAGGCGCATCTCCCGCCCGGGGCGGCGCCGCTACGTCACCCACGAGGAGATCCCGCGCGTGATGGGCGGCATGGGCACGGCGATTCTTTCGACCTCGGTCGGAGTGATGACCGGTCACCAGGCCAGGCAGCGCGGCGTCGGCGGCGAGGTCGTCGCCTACGTGTGGTGAGCGCCGGATGATCCCATGAGCCGAATCGGAAGGAAGCCAATCGCGATTCCAGATGGGGTAACCGTCGAAGTCAAGCCCGGCATGGTCTCGGTCAAGGGCCCCAAGGGGGAGCTCGCCCAGACCGTGAGCCCCGAGATGAGGATCACCCAGGGCGAGGGCCCCGACGCAAACGGAGGCGAGCACGCTGCCGGGGCGCTCACGGTGGAGCGGCCGAGTGACCGCGGCGAGCATCGCGCCCTGCACGGCCTGACCCGCAGCCTGATCGCGAACATGGTCCAGGGCGTCACGGAGGGGTTCGAGAAGCGGCTGGAGATCCAGGGAGTGGGCTACCGGGCGCGCCTTCAAGGCAAGTCGCTGGAGCTGAACGTGGGCTATTCGCACCCCGTCTCGGTCAGCGCCCCCGAGGGCATCGAGTTCGAAGTTCCCGTACCGACGCAGGTGGTGGTCCGGGGAATCGACAAGCAGCTTGTCGGCGAGATCGCCGCTCGCATACGGCGCTCCCGTCCACCCGAGCCGTATAAGGGGAAGGGGATCCGCTACGCGGGCGAGCACGTCCCCCGCAAGGTCGGGAAGCGAGCTTAGTCCGTGGCCGTCCTCACCAAGCCGCAGCACAGACTGCGCCGCCGCCGGCGAGTGCGCGCCAAGGTGCGGGGCAGCGCCGAGCGTCCACGCCTGTCGGTGTTCCGCTCCAACCGAGGCGTATTCGCGCAGCTCATCGACGACGAGGCGTCCCGCACCCTGGTCGCCGTGGCCTGGACGGAGCCCGAGCTGCGCGCGCTGGACTCGATGGAGCAGGCGAAGCGCGCCGGCGCCGTGCTCGCCGAGCGCGCGAAGCAGGCAGGCGTTGCGACCTGCGTCTTCGATCGCGGCGGCTATCGGTACCACGGCCGCGTAAGGGCCCTCGCCGAGGGCGCGCGCGAGGGCGGGCTGCAGTTCTAACCCGCTACCTTGATTGATCCGCATGAACCGAGACATCGAGACAGTCAGCCCCCAGGGCCTCGACCTACAGGAGCGAGTGATCGAGATCAATCGGGTCGCCAAGGTGGTCAAGGGCGGCCGGCGCTTCTCGTTCACCGCATTGGTCGCGGTCGGCGATGAGAACTCGGTGGTCGGAATCGGCTACGGGAAGGCGCGCGAGGTCCCGCTTGCGATCCAAAAGGCGGTTGAGAACGCGCGCAAGAGCCTCATCCGCGTGCCCATGTACGGACAGACGATCCCGCACCGGATAATCGGCCGGTTCGGCGCTGGCCACGTGGTGCTGCGCCCGGCGAGCCCGGGCACCGGGGTGATCGCGGGCGGCGGCGTGCGTGCCGTGCTCGAGCTGGCCGGGATCCGGGACGTGCTGACGAAGAGCATCGGCACCCAGAACCCGATTAATCTCGTGAAGGCGACGATGGAGGGGCTGATGGGCCTTCGCCGCCCCGAGCAGGTCGCCAAGCTTCGCGGCCTCACCGTCAACCAGGTGCTCGGCATCCAGAAGAACGGCCAGAAGACCGAGACGATCGAAGCCACAGCGGCTCAAGGTGGACCGGCCGAAAGTGGTTCAACCCAAGCTGGGTCGGCGGTTGATGCTCCCGAGGAAGCGGCGGATTGATGATGTTGGTCATCAAGCAGATCCGCTCGGCCAACGGCGCCAACCCCAAGCAGCGCGACACGCTTCGCTCGCTGAAGCTCGGTCGAATCGGCCGGGAGTCCAAGCGGACGGACAGCCCGGAGCTGCGTGGGATGCTCGGGATCGTGGGCCACCTGGTGAAGGTCCAGGAGGAGGCCGGCTCGTAGTGCCTCGGCTCGCCCCGGACGAGATCGGGCTCCATTCGCTGCGCCCGAAGCCAGGCTCACGTCATCCTCGAAAGCGGGTCGGCCGTGGCGCTGGATCGGGACTGGGCAAGACTGCCGGCCGGGGCACCAAGGGCGCGGGCGCCCGCTCGGGCAACAAGCGCAAGCCCGGCTACGAGGGCGGCCAGAACCCGATCCACATGCGCACCCGAAAGCTTCGAGGGCCGCGCCGCAAGATGTCCATGCCCTTCGAACGTTTTCGAACCCACACGCAGCCCGTCAATGTGGCCGACCTCGAGGCGCGCTTCGCCTCGGGCGACGAGGTCACGCCGGACAGCCTCCGAGCCGCCGGGCTGGCGAAGCGACGCCATCCGGTGAAGGTGCTGGGGCGAGGCGAGCTGACCAAGAAGCTCACTGTCCGCGCCCATGCCTTCAGCGCCTCCGCGAAGGAGAAGATCGAGAAGGCCGGCGGAGCCTGTGAGGTGGTCGACAGCTAGTGCTTCAGACGATCGCCAACGCCTTCAAGGTCGCCGAGATTCGCAAGAAGCTCGCGTTCACGGCGGCGATGCTGTTGCTCTACAGGCTCGGCGCCTACATCCCGGCTCCGGGGGTGGATCTCAACACGGTCAAGGAGATCGAGTCGAACTTCTCCGGGAACTCGATCCTCGGCTTCCTCAACCTGTTCAGCGGCGGCAGCCTCTCGAGGCTGTCCCTGTTCGCGCTGGGGATCATGCCCTACATCACGGCCTCGATCATCCTCCAGCTCCTGACCGTGGTCGTGCCCTCGCTGGAGCGGCTTCAAAAGGAGGGCGAGGTCGGCCAGCAGAAGATCACCCAGTACACCCGCTACCTGACCGTGGCCCTCGCCTTTGCCCAGTCCTTGGGCTACGTGTTCCTGTTCCGCTCCTTCCAGAACGCCGCCGGAACCAGCGTCGTCGGCACGCTGACCTTCCCGAGGGTGTTCCTGATCGTGATGGCACTGACGGCCGGCACCACGCTCTTGATGTGGCTCGGCGAGCTGATCACCCAGCGCGGGATCGGGAACGGGATCTCGCTGATGATCTTCGCCTCGATCGCATCGTCGATTCCGAACGGGATCCAGGCGTGGTGGACGAACCCCGACCAGGTGTTCGTGGTGATGATGCCGTTCATCGCCCTGGCCGTGATCGTCGGGATCGTCTTCGTACAGGAGGGCCAGCGCCGTATCCCGGTGCAGTATGCAAAGCGGGTCGTCGGCCGGCGGATGACCACCGGCGGCTCGACCTACCTGCCGCTGCGCGTCAACATGGCGGGCGTCATCCCGGTGATCTTCGCGGCCTCGATCATGGCCTTCCCGCCGACCATCGGGCAGCTCCTGAACACGCCCGCGGCGCTCGACTTCGCCGCCTTCTTCAGCCCCAACGGCTGGGCCTACGTCGTCGGCGAGGTCTTCTTCATCGTGATCTTCACCTACTTCTACACAGCGGTCACCTTCAACCCGGTGGACCAGGCTGACAACCTGAAGAAATACGGCGGCTTCATCCCCGGGGTGAGGCCGGGACGACCTACCGCCGAATACCTGGACCGCATCCTGTCCAGGCTCACGTTCCCCGGGGCTCTGTACTTGGGCGCGGTCGCAGCGCTCCCGACCATCCTGATCAGCCAGACGTCGGCCAACTTCTTCTTCGGCGGCACCTCGATCCTGATCGTGATCGGCGTCGCCCTGGACACCGTGAAGCAGCTGGAGGCGCAGCTCATGATGCGCAACTACGAGGGTTTCTTGAAGTAGCCGGCGCGGGCGCTGCAAACCTTCGCCTGCCGTCGTCCTCGGGTGATCGTCTCGCTCACGTACGTTTTCAGTACGCTCGCTTCGCCGATCACCCTGCGTCCTAGGCAGGCTCGGTTTTCGCGCCCGTTCGCCCCATCAATCGCTGGTCCACCGATGTCTGAGTTGAACCTCGTCTTACTAGGTCCGCCCGGGTCCGGCAAGGGGACCCAGGGCGAACGCCTGCAAAAGGACTTCCGGCTTCCGTACTACGCAACCGGCGACATCCTTCGCGCGGCGGTCCGCGATGGCACCGAGCTCGGTGTGACGGCGAAGGAGTACATGGACCGGGGGGACCTGGTGCCGGATGAGGTGATCGTCGGGTTGATCGCGGAGCGGGTCGCTCGTTCCGAAGCCGGCGACGGTTTCATTCTCGACGGGTTTCCACGGACGATCGCGCAGGCCGAGGCGCTGGACGCGAAGATGGAGGAGCTCGGCCGCGCGCTGACCGCCGCGGTCCTGATCGAAGTCTCGGACGAGGAGGTCGTTCGTCGCCTCGGTGGTCGGCGCACGTGCGTCAAGGAGGGGCACATCTTTCACGTCGAGTTCGATCCTCCGAAGAACGAGGGCATCTGCGACATCTGCGGTGCCCGCCTCGAGATCCGCGAAGACGACAAACCCGAGGTGATTCGCCACCGCGTCGAGGAATATCACTCGAAGACGGAGCCGCTGGTGGCGTATTTCGAGGACAAGGGGCTGTTGCGGCGGGTCGACGGGTCGCTCGAGCCGGACGACGTCAACGACCGCATCCGTGCCCTGCTCGCCACCCTGCGCATGGAGGAGGAGCTTTAGGTGGGCCGTTCGGGGCCGTTGTGCCGATAGTCCGGAAGACCGAGGAGCAGATCGAGCTGATGGCCGCCGCGGGGGCGATCCAGGCCCGCTGCCTCCGCATGCTGAGCTCCAAGTGCCATCCCGGCATCACCACCGCGGAGCTCGACGAGGCTGCGCAGCGCTTCATAGCGTCGCAGGGAGGAGAGCCCTCCTTCAAGGGGTACCGTGGCTTCCCCGGCTCCATCTGCACGTCGCCGAACTCGATGGTCGTTCACGGCATCCCGGGCGCCTATGAGCTGAAGCGCGGAGACATCATTTCGCTCGACGTGGGGGTGACCAAGGACGGCTGGGTGGCCGACGCGGCGATCACGGTTCCGGTCGGGCCAGTCAACCCGGAGGCGCGCCGACTGCTCGACGTCACGAAGCAGGCGTTGATCGCCGGCACCCAAGAGGTTCGGCCCCGCAACCGGCTTGGCGACGTCTCCTCGGCGATCCAGCGCCAGGTCGAGCTGGAGGGCTTCTCGATCATCCGCTCGCTGGTTGGCCACGGAATCGGCCGGGACATGCACGAGGACCCCCAGATCCCCAACTACGGAGAGCCGGGCAGAGGTCCCGAGCTCGAGCCGGGGATGGTGTTTGCGATCGAGCCGATGGTGAACGCCGGCAGCCCCGAGGTCCGTGTGGGCGAGGACAACTGGGCGGTCTACTCCGCCGATGGCTCGCTGGCCGCCCATTTCGAGTTCACCGTTGCCGTCACCGAGGACGGCCCACGCGTTCTCACCCCCTGGCACGAGGAATAATCGCCGCCGGCGAGCTCCCGGATCACGCACCCCCTGTGCGGCAGCGCGCGCAGAGGCCATGGACCACGACCTCGGCACCGTCGGGCGCGAAGCCCTGCTCGGCCGCCAGGCCGAGCGCTCCATTCAGGGAGACGTCTGCCTCCAGGTCCTCGACCGCGCCACACCGGCGGCACACCAGGTGTTGGCGCTCGCGAGGTCGCCGATCCAGGTGACCTTTGGGGGCGCGGTTGTGGCCACCGTGGGCGTCCTCGTCGGCCAGGCCAGGCCTAGGGGTCCGCCCGTAACTGCCCTGCTACCATTCTCGATCGGCCATGGGGCCGTCTTTTTGTGCCCGCGGGCCCGATTCATGGGGCCGGTGGGCCTTCTCCGGAAAGTGATTGGATACGACCCAGCGAAGGGGCGATGAAGGTTCGAGCGTCCGTAAAGCCGATGTGCGAGCGTTGCCGGGTGATTCGGCGGCGCGGCGTCGTGCTGGTCATCTGCTCGAACCCGCGCCACAAGCAGCGGCAGGGTTGAGGTTGCGGGGGGACTGATTTGGCTCGTATCGCTGGCGTAAACATCCCGCTCAACAAGCGCGTCGAGGTGGGCCTCACCTACGTCTACGGAATCGGCCCCTCCACCGCCGGCAAGCTCGTCGAGAGCGCCGGGGTGGATCCGAACACCTACGTCAAGGACCTGACCGACGACGAGGTCGTGAAGCTTCGCGAGGCGGTCGAGTCCAAAGAGGTGGAGGGGGACCTGCGCCGCGAGCGCTCCCAGAACGTCAAGCGGCTGTCCGAGATCGGCGCCTACCGTGGGCTCCGCCACCGGCGCGGCCTTCCGGTCAGGGGACAGCGAACCAAGACCAACGCCCGCAGCCGCAAGGGCCCCAGGCGAATGAGCGTCGCCGGCAAGCGCAAGGCGCCGGGGCCGAGGTAGGAGGAGACGGGTGGCGCAACCGAAGAAGGGTACACGCGGCAAGGGACGCTCCCGCCGGCGGGTGAAGAAGAACATCGCCTACGGAATCGCCCACATCAAGACGAGCTTCAACAACACGATCGTGACGATCACGGACACCGACGGAAGCGTCGTCTGCTGGGAGTCCGCCGGCTCGGCCGGCTTCAAGGGCTCGCGGAAGTCGACCCCGTTCGCCGCCCAGGTGACGGCCGACTCCGCCGCGCGAAAGGGAATGGAGCACGGCCTCGAGCGGGTGGAGGTTCACGCCAAGGGTGCGGGCTCCGGCCGCGACACGGCGATCCGCTCGCTCCAGGCGGCCGGGCTCCAGGTCACGACCGTGAAGGACGTCACTCCACAGGCGCACAACGGCTGCCGGCCCCGCAAGCGCCGCCGAGTCTGATGGCCCGAGACACCGGTCCGCAGTGCAAGCAGTGCCGCCGCGAGGGACAGAAGCTGTTCCTCAAGGGAGAGCGCTGCCTGACCGAGAAGTGCGGCGTGGAGCGGCGGTCATATCCGCCGGGTGAGCACGGGCGTGGGCGCATGCGCCAGTCGGAGTACCGACAGCAGCTTCGCGAGAAGCAGAAGGCACGGCGCTACTACCAGGTGCTCGAGAAGCAGTTCCGCGGCTACTACCAAAAGGCCTCCCGCCAGCCGGGCGTCACCGGCGAGAACCTCCTGCGGCTGCTGGAGCAGAGGCTCGACAACGTGCTCGTGCGCCTAGGCTTCGCCGCCTCGCGGCGTCAGGCCCGGCAGCTCGTCGGCCATGGCCACTGGCTCGTAAACGGGCGCCGCGTCGACATTCCCTCGTACCAGGTCCACCCGGACGACGTGATCACGATCCGGCCCGGCTCCGCGGCCAGCGACGTGGTGCGCACGGCCACCGAGCTCACCACGGTCGTGCCACCTTGGCTGCAGGCGGACCACGACGCCCTGACCGCGAAAGTGCTCCGCCTGCCCGACCGCAGCGAGATCATGACGCCGGTGCAGGAGCAGCTGATCGTCGAGCTCTACTCCAAGTAGCGCTCGATTCCAACCCGACAACGACAAAGCCAGAGGAAGCAATGACCACCCTGCCCGAGTTCCAAATCCCGAAGATCTCCTCAGAGGACGTCGACGACAACCGCGGCGCCTTCACCATCGAGCCCCTCGACAAGGGCTTCGGCTACACCTTCGGCAACAGCCTGCGCCGGGTCCTGCTCTCCTCGCTTGGCGGGGCCGCGATCAAGAGCGTGCGGATCGAAGGCGTGGCGCACGAGTTCTCGGACGTCTCCGGGGTCAAGGAGGACGTCACCGACATCGTCCTGAACCTGAAGGACATCGTGATCCGCATGCACACCGATGCGGACGAGGTGGAGGCCCCGCTGGTCGCCACCGGTCCCGGCGAGGTGAAGGCGAAGGACATCGACCTTCCCGCGGGCGTTGAGATCCTCAACCCGGAGGTCTCGATCGCGACGCTCGAGAAGCGGACCAAGCTGGAGATGTATCTGACCATCGGCCGCGGTCGCGGCTACTCGCCCGCCGAGGAGAACAAGAACGAGGATCAGCCGCTGGGGGTGATCCCGATCGACTCGATCTTCTCGCCGATCCGCCGCGCTTCCTACTCGGTGGACTCGGCACGGGTCGGCCAGCGCACCGACTTCGACAAGCTGTCGCTGGATATCGAGACCGACGGATCGATGGAGCCCGCCTCCGCGCTTCGCGAGGCGGCCGAGATCCTGATCAAGAGCCTGGCGATCTTCACCGACGCCGACCGGGTGGAGGAGCTGACCAGTCGCGACGGCGCCGGCGCGGTGGAGCCCGGCTTCGCGCAGCTCGCCACGGGCGAGGGCGACGACCGCCTGATCGAGGAGCTGGAGATCGGCGTCCGGGCCTACAACTGCCTGAAGCGGGCCGGCATCCAGACGGTTGGCGACCTGATCCAGCGCTCGGAGTCGGAGCTGAACGCGATCCCCAACTTCGGCAAGCGCTCCACGGAAGAGGTGATCGAGGCCCTGAACGCCCTCGGCCTCACGCTCAGGGACGAGTAGGGCGCAGGCGGAGGCCCGGATGCGCCACCAGAAGACCAGGCACAAGCTGAGCCGGGACACGGCGCATCGCCGCTCGTTGCTGCGGAACCTTTGCCGCGAGGTGATCCAGCATGAGCGGATCAAGACCAGCCAGGCGAAGGCCAAGGCGGTGAAGCCCGAGCTCGAGAAGCTGATCACGCTTGCCAAGCGCGGGGATCTCCACGCGCGCCGCCGCGCCCTGTCCGAGCTGGGCCAGGACAAGTTCATCGTCCACAAGCTGTTCGAGGAGATCGCCCCTCGTTACGCGGAGCGTCCCGGCGGCTACACGCGGATCATCAAGCTCGGCCCGCGCCGCTCCGATTCCACCGAGATGGTCTTCCTCGAGCTGGTCTAGCGCCTGGCGGTCGTCCGCCTCACGATTGCCTACGACGGGACGCCCTTCGCCGGCTGGGCGGCTCAGCCGGGGCTGCGCACGATTCAGGGCGAGCTGGAGGCGGCGCTTCAGCGGATCCTGGGTGTGCCGGTGTCGCTGACCGTTGCCGGCCGGACCGACGCGGGCGTTCACGCCTGGGGGCAGGTGGCGAGCTTCGAGCTCGAGGGCGCCCCGCCGGAGGGCCTGGCCCACCGTCTGAATGCGATCCTGCCGACGGAGATCTCCGTGATCGAGGCGCGAGCGGCCCCCGCGGAGTTCGACGCCCGCCGGGACGCCCGCTCGCGAACCTATTGCTACCGAGTGCTTGCGTCTCCGGTTCGGCACCCGCTGGAGACGGGGCGCGCGCTGTGGTGGCCGCGCCGAGTCGAGCGCACGGCACTGGACCGATGCGCGGCGGCACTGGTGGGCAGGCGTGACTTCACCGCCTTTACTCCCACGGAAACCGAGCACGTCCGCTTCGAGCGCGAGGTGACCCGGGCCGAGTGGCGCGTGCAAAGTCCCGCCGAGCGGTTCCCGGGCGAGCTGCTGGAGTTCTGGATCGAGGCGGACGCCTTCATGCGCCACATGGTCCGGGTCCTCGTCGGGACGATGCTCGAGGTGGCGAACGCCGCCCGCAGCGCCGAGGACTTCGCGGACCTGCTTCGCGGCGCACCTCGCGAGCGCGCCGGCGAGACGGCGCCTCCGCACGGCCTCTACCTGGCGTCGGTCAGCTACTAGGCCACATCCCAGCCGGAACTTCGTTACCCGGCTGCCTCGCGGTCGCTCAGCTCCACCTCACCGAGGCTCGCGGGGCGGCCGGGTAGGTAGATCGAGGAGCCTGTGGCCAGGAGGACCGGCTTGCCCCCGGCGTTGGTCACCGTGGCGCGGGTGATCGCGATCGTGCGCCCGGTGTGGATCACCTCAGCCTGCGCGGTGAGCTCCGTCTCGTCCGGCATCACGGGCCGCAGGAAGTTGGCCTTCAGGTCGAGAGCGGCGAAGGCGACGCCGGCGGGGACGGTCGTCTCCACCGCGATCAGCATCGCGAAGTCGGCGAGCATCGCGATCGCGCCGCCCTGGAGCCTTCCGGTTGGGTTGGCGAGCCACTCGCTCCGTGGCATCGCCACGGTGGCCCTGCCCTCGCCGATCTCCACCGGGACCAACCCGGTCAGGTGATGGACCGGAGGCGGTGGCAGCTCGCCGACTAGCTGGCGGCGCATGATCTCGGCGCCGGGGAGCTCGCTCCAGATTTCCTGCCCGATGATCCCGTTCGGGGCCGGACGCAGATAGGGATCGGGTGTCTCGTACTCGGGGGGCTCGAACGGCTCGGGATCCGCGGGCGGATCCGGCGGCGGCTCGACCGGAGGGAAGATCGTCAGCCGGGAGGTCCCGTGGGCCAGCAGGCGCTCGCTTCCCTCCTCGATCACGAAGGCCTCCGACAGGCCCACGGAGCGCCCAACGTGGATCGCCTGCCCGCTCGCGGTCAGCACCCCGCCCGGGCGTGCCGGACGCAGGAAGGACAGCGACAGCTCAGCGGTGGTGCATGGGGTGGCCGCCGGCAGCTCGGATTCGACCGAGCAGCCGAAGACGATGTCGGCGAGCACCGCCAGCACTCCTCCGGCGATCACTCCGTTCGAAGATGCCAGCCAACCCGAGGCGGGCATCTTGGCCTCGGCGGTGCCGGACCCGACCCCGGTCGGCCGGGCGCCCGTGAGGTGGGAGAGCGGCGGCGGGGGCAAGAGGCCCCGGCGCCATCCCTCCAGGCGCTCACACCCGGGCAGGGCAATCAGCCGAGGGTCGAGGTAGGCGCCCCGAACCGGCTCGCGCCAGACGTCGGTGGCCGCGCCAGGCGTGGCTCGCTTCACGGCGCCAACCTAGCGAAGGGAGGAGGGGCGGTTCCCGGCCCGGAGTTAGGCAAGCCTTATTAGGGCGCCCTAAGACTGATATGCTGCCGCGCCGATGGGCTCCTTCGTAATCACGCTCCGCGAGGGCTTCGAGGCGGCGCTGATCGTCTCCCTGATCCTCGCCTACCTGGCGAAGACCGGTCAGCTCCAGGAGCATCGTCGCAGCGTCTGGCTGGGGGTCGGTGTGGGAGTCGCCGCAAGCGTCTTGATCGGCGCGATCCTGTTCGCCTCGGCCGGGGAGCTGGAGGGCGATTCGGAGGCCCTCTATGAGGGCACGGCGATGATCGTCGCCGCGGGCGTCGTCACCTGGATGGCCTTCTGGATGCGAAAGCAGGCGGCCACGATCGGGGGCCATCTCCGAGCGCAGGTCAGCGAGTCATTGCGCATCGGAGGGGGGGTCGCGCTGGCGTCGGTGGCCTTCATCGGAGTGGCCAGGGAGGGTGTCGAGACCGCGCTGTTCCTGTTCGCCTCGACCGGCGAGTCGGGCGCGGTGGTGACCATGATCGGCGGGATCGCCGGGCTCGTGGCCGCGATCGTTCTGGGCACGCTCTTTTACCGGGGAGCCCTGCGCATGAACCTGAGCCGGTTCTTCCTGGTCACGAGCGTGCTGGTCATCGCCTTCGCCGCGTACCTGATCTTCAGCGGCATCCACGAGTTCGGCGAGGTCGCCGGCAGCGAGGCCCTCGAGCTCGCCGCGCCGCTCGCCGCGCTGCTCTACGGCGGGGGATTCGCGCTGCTCTACCTCCGGGATTCGCGGCGGCCGGCCGCCAGGCCCGCCGCCGAGCCGGCGCCTGAGGCGGAGAGCGCCGGCTAGAAGCCAGTCAGGCGCTCACGCGTCGAGCGAGCCCTGGGCCGGGTATCCGACCCGGCCTTCTTGGACGATCGCGAAGGGCGTCAGCTCGTGGTCCTCGAGGCCACCGTCGGGCCTGATGTGGCGCACTCGCCACCCGCCGGCCAGGAGCGCGTCGGCGATCAGCCGGCGGTGACAGCGTCGCCAGTCCCCCTCGGCGCACATGATCGCCACGCGATGCTTCTGCGCCTGCTCCTCCAGCACCTCGAGCCCGGCGGCGAACTCCGGGCTCCGCATGTGGTCGGCGTAGGCCCGAAATGCGGCCACGCGCCACCCTGTATTCCGGGAATCCCGGAGGGGGCGGCGTCGCCCGCCGAGCTGCTCGCCCAAGGGCCGATATCCGATCCCAGCCTGTCGGAGTGCCGCGCTGAGCGAGTCGGCGCCGAACTGGGGATGCCTGCGCGATCCGGGGTGTCGGCGCACGTCGGCCAGCAGCTCGATTCGGTGTGTGCGGAGCAGCGCCTGGAAGCGCTCCGCGTCGTGCGTCGAGTGGCCGATGGTGAGCACCTCCGGCTGGCCGTTCATGGTCAGATTCTCTCGCCCGCGCGTACGAGGGCCGTCCCTAGAATCGGGTGCGGATGCGGGTTTTGCTGACGAACGACGACGGAATCGGCGCCGAGGGGCTTCACGCCCTGCGCCGCGCTTTGGGCCAGCTGGACGGCGTCTCCACGCACGTGATCGTCCCTGACTCCAATCGCAGTGCCACCGCGCGCAGCATCACCACCCGCTCACCGCTTTCGGTCGAGGAGGTGACGCTCGACGACGGGGGAATCGCGTACGCGACCGACGGCACGCCGGTCGACTGCGTGCGCTTCGGCGACCTCGGCCTGGTGGGCGAGCGCCCGGACCTGATCGTCTCCGGGATCAACCACGGCGCGAACCTGGGTGACGACATCACCTATTCCGGAACGGTGGCGGCCGCGTTGGAGGGGATCGTTCTCGGGATCCCGGCGATCGCGATCTCCCAGCAGTCGACCGCGCGCGAGATGAGCTTTCTGCCCGGCCGCAGGTTCGACTTCGCCGTGTCGGCGCGGTTTGGAGCCCAGCTGGTGGCGCTCCTCAACGCCGAGCCGCTGCCCCCGGCAACGCTCCTGAACGTCAACTGCCCCGCCGGCGAGCCGCAGGGCATCGAGGTCACGAGGCTGGGCAAGCGCCTCTACGACGACGAGCTGAAGCTGGTCGACGAGGACGGTGATGGGCGGCGGCGGTACCGGATCTATGGCTTCGAGCCCTCCTTCGAGGACGAGCCGGGCACCGATCTGGCTGCGGTCGCCCGGGGGCGGATCTCGCTCACTCCGGTGCACTTCGATCTCACGGACCGCGAGGGTCTCGGCCGCCTGCGCGACTGGGACCTCGAGGGGATTCTCGAGGCCGCGATGACGGGCGCCAGGTGAGCGCCAAGGCCCCGGCCAAGCGGGTGGAGGAGCTCCGTCGCCAGATCGCCCAGCACGACCGCCGTTACTACGTCCTCGACGATCCCGAGATCGGCGACGACGCCTACGACGCCCTGCTCGACGAGCTCCGCTCCCTCGAAGCCGACCACCCCGACCTTCGCACCGCCGACTCACCGACGCAACGCGTGGGCGGGCGTCCCCTGGAGAAGTTCGAGCAGGTTCGGCACGGCGAGCCCATGTTCTCGCTGGCGAACGCACGAAGCGCCGAGGAGTTCCGCGCCTGGGAGACTCGGCTTCACAACCGCCTGCGGCAGCTCGACATCGAGCCAGGCGAGCTTCGCTTCGTCTCCGAGCCGAAGATCGACGGCGTGGCCATCTCGCTCACCTACGAGAGCGGAGCGTTCGCGCGGGGCGCGACCCGAGGCGATGGTGTGATCGGCGAGGACGTCACCCAGAACCTGAGGACGATCAAGGCGATCCCGCTGCGGATCGAGGATGCTCCCGAGCTGGTGGAGGTTCGGGGCGAGGTCTACCTCTCCCGGTCGGTGTTCGCCGAGCTCAACGAGTCAAGAGCCGCGGCCGGGGAGTCCGCCTTTGCCAACCCCCGGAACGCAGCCGCCGGCTCCCTCCGCCAGCTCGACCCTGGAATCACGGCGTCGAGGCCGCTCGGGATCTGGTGCTACGGCACCGGCGCCCAGCGCGGGCTCGAGCTGTCAACCCACGGCGAGGAGCTCGACTGGCTGCGGGAGCGCGGCTTCCCGGTGAACGGTGAGACAGCCGTCCACGAGACGGCCGACGGGGTGGTGGAGCGCTGCGCGTGGTGGGAAGAGCGCCGCGAGACGCTCGACTTCGAGATCGACGGTGTCGTGATCAAGGTGGACCAGCGAACGCTCTGGCGCGAGCTGGGCGTGGCCGGCCGCGAGCCGCGCTGGGCCGTGGCGTGGAAGTTCCCGCCGATCACCGCGACCACGAAGCTGAACCGGATCGTCTGGAACGTGGGACGCACCGGCCGCCTACTGCCATTCGCGATGCTGGAGCCGGTGCACGTCGGCGGGGTCACCGTGTCCACAGCGACCCTGCACAACGAGGAGGACCTGGCCCGCAAGGACGCGCGCGAGGGGGACGAGGTGGTGGTGACGCGGGCGGGCGACGTGATCCCACAGGTGATCGCGCCCCTGATTCAGCGGCGCAAGGGTAAGCGGCTGAGAAAACCAAAGCCGCCGGCCAAGTGCCCGATGTGCGGCACCCCGACCGTGAAGCCCGACGACTCGGTGTGGACGATCTGCCCCAACCGCCGCGGCTGCCCCGGCCAGACCTTTCAGCTCGTCAAGCACTTCCGGGGTGCGATGGACATCGAGGGCCTCGGCGAGAAGAACGCCATGCGCTTCCTCGATGAGGGCCTGATCAGCGATCCCGCCGACATCTACGACCTCACCGTTGAACGCATCCAGGCGCTGGACGGGTTCGGGGAGGTCTCGGCGGAAAACCTGCTGCGGGAGATCGAGGCCTCGAAGGAGCGCCCGTTCGGGCTGGTGTTGTACGCGCTCGGACTGCCGGGAATCGGCTACGTGAACGCCCAGGCGCTGGCGGAGCACTTCGGCACGATCGACGCGCTGCTGGAGGCAGATGCGGAGGCGATCGAGCGGGTGGAGGGCATCGGCCCGGTTCTCGCCCGGCAGGTACAGGAGGAGCTGGCCGACGAGGCGATGCTGGAGCTGATCAGCCGGCTGCGCGAGCGGGGCCTTCGCTTCGAGCTCTCGGCGGCCGACCGCCGCGTCCACGGCGGCCCGCTGGAGGGCAAGACGTTCGTGCTCACCGGCACCCTCGCGGACCTGACCCGTGAGGAGGCGACCGCGATGATCCGGCGTGTCGGCGGCAAGGTGACGAACTCGGTGTCCAAGAAGACCGACTACGTGGTTGCGGGCGACAGCCCCGGCTCGAAGCTCGCCAAGGCCGAGGAGCTCGGCACGCCGGTGCTGGACGAAAAGGGCCTACGCCAGCTCGTTGGGAAATAATCCGCCGGAAGCCTCGGCCTACGGCCTACGTTTCCGGCGGGCGAGGGCGCGAGCCTTACCCGGCAGGCGCCTCCGCATCTACCGCGACTCCGTCGCTAGCCCGGGCGCCGATACTGGGAAATCAGGGAGGCCATCTTGTCCTGGGCGCGGTGCGCGGTATCGACGTCGACCGAGTTCATCAGGATCGAGAAGGCCACCAGGCCGTGGCCTGCACGACAGTAGCCGGAGAAGGTGCTGACGCCGATCAGGGTGCCGGTCTTGGTTCTGCACCGACCCTCGGCGGCCGTCCCGTTCATGCGCCCGGCGACCGTCCCCTGGCGTCCGGCCAGCGGCAGCGAGTGGCGAAAGGAGCGCCGGTCGGGTTGGCCGTTCATCGCCACCAGGAAATGCCCGACCTGGCGCGGCGAGGCGCGGTTCTGACGCGAAAGCCCCGAGCCGTTCTCCATCCGCACGCCGCTCCCCAGCTTGCCTGCGAACCTCTCTGCCCTGCGGGTGCCTCGTCGCGTCGTGCCCCTGGCATCGCGCCGAGCCGCGAGGCGCTTGAGGAGCATCTCCGCGAAGAAGTTGTTCGAGGGCCGGTTGGTTTCAGCGATCAGGCTGCCCAACCGGGGCGAGCGGACCTTGCCGAGCGGCTTGCCGCGGAGGACCCTCACGGGCAGGTCGGCGCGACCCGTCCCACGCTTGACGCGGACGCCCAGCTCCTTCAGCCGCTGCTTCAGCTTCCGCGCCGCGGCCAGCTCCGGGTTGGACGCGTAGTGGCCCCCCGCGAACCCGGAGTTGTAGGAAAGGCCTGACAGCGGACCAAGCTCTCCCGACGCATCGACTCCGCGGGTCGCCACGCCCCGGCGGCGGTCGAAAATGGAGTCGTCGGCGCGGATGGCCCCGGTGATCCGCCTGATGCCTGCCTTGCGGACGTCGCTCGCCAGGTTGGCGATGGGGGTCAGCGGGAGATTGTGCTTGCGAGAGAAGCCCACGCTGGCCAGCGCTGGATCGCCGGCACCGACGATCACCAGGCTCCCCTTGAGCGTGTGCCCGTTCCGGGCCCTTCTGCGCCCGGCGTACAGCCTCGTCGTCAGGCGGCCGTCGGCGCCGAACCGATCGAGCACGGCCCCGGTGGTGAACAGCTTCGTGTTCGAGGCCAGGATCCGCCGTGTGCGCGACGCCCAGGTGAACAGGGTCCGGTTCCGCGCTGCGCCCATGTCCGTCACCCAGGCTCCGCTCGCACCGCCTGTGCGCTCCATCTGGTTCTCGAGCCCGTGGCGCAGCCGTGAGCGGGAGATGGAGCCCGTCGCTTCGCCCGGCGCGCCAAGCAGCGCGCAGGCAAGCGCGACGAGCGCGATGCGAAGGATCCTTCCCCGCACCGCCGCAGGGTAACCGCTGGTCCAGGCATAATGAATGGCTCCATGGGCAAGGTCGTCGAGCTCGAGACCCCCCGAACGGACTCAGGGGCGGCTCGGAGCAGAAAGGGGGGTCGCCGGCGGCGATCGAAGACCGCGCTGGTACTCGGCGGCGGCGGCTTCACCGGCGGCGTGTACGAGATCGGCGCCCTGCGCGCGCTCGACCTGCTGGCCGCCAACCGGACGATCAACCAGTTCGACGTCTACGTGGGAACCAGCGCGGGCGCGTTCGTCGCCAGCATGGTGGCGAACGGGATCACCCCCGAGGAGATGATGCGGGTTGTGAACCGCGAGCTGCCGTCGCCCTTGCGCGACATCTCGCTCGGTGCCCTGCTGAAGCCCAACTACGGCGGATTCCTCCGCAAGTCGCTCACCTTTCCCCTCCGGGTGGCGGGGGTGGCGAGGGAGCTGGTCAGCCACGTGGGTGAGCTCTCGGCGGTGGACGTGGCCACCAGCCTGGCCAGTGCCCTGCCGACCGGCATCTACACCAACCGCGGGATCGAGAGCTATGTCGCCGAGGTGCTCTCGGATCCCGATCGAAGCAACGACTTCCGGCTGCTGGATTCCGAGCTGTATCTGACGGCGACCGACCTCGACACGACCGAGCGGGTGGTGCTCGGCGATGGCGATTGGGCCGACGTCCCGATCTCGGCCGCGGTCGCCGCATCCGGCGCGCTGCCGATGATCTACACGCCGGTCCAAATCAACGGCCGGGAGTTCATCGACGGAGGCATACGCTCGACCACGAATGTCGATGTCGCAGTCGAGCACGGCGCCAAGTTCATCGTCGTGATCAACCCGTTGGTCCCCTACGCGAACGACTTCCGCAAGCGGATCCCCACCGTGACGGGCACCAGGGCCCGTCGCGTCTCCGACATGGGGTTCACGGCAATCGGCAACCAGGCCTTCCGGGTGCTCTCTCACGAGCGCCTGCACGTCGCCGTCCAGCATTGGGAGCAGCGCTACCCGGGCGTCGACATCATCCTGATCGAGCCCGAGCTCGATGACGAGCTCATGTTCGGCACGTCCATCCTCGACTACAGCGCCCGCCTGGAGATCGCCAAGCACGGCTTCCAGTCGGTGACCCTGAGGCTCGCCCGCGACTACGACCGGTACAAGGCGATCGCCGAGCGTCACGGCATCCAGATCTCGGCTCGCCGCGTCCGCCACGTGCTCGACCAGGTGGAGCGGGAGCAGGAGCAGCAATCCGCCTGGCGGCGCGTCCTGGAGCAGACCACGGCGGTCCTGCTCAGGCAGCAGCCCCGCTCCGAGCGGGCCGAGCCGGACTCGAAGGCAGCGGAACCGGACTAGCCTGCGGCGCCGGCCGTCAGCTCGAGTAGAGCGACTCGATCCTGTCGGCGTACTTCTCGGCGACCACGCTTCGCTTCACCTTCAGGGTCGGCGTCAGCTCACCCTCCTGCTGGGATAGATCCTGGGGCAGGATCTCGAACTTCTTCACCTGCTCGACGCGGGCAAACTTCTGGTTCGCCTTCTCGATGTGCGCCTCGATCGCCTCCCGGACCTGCGGGTGGGAGGCCAGGGCCTCGGGCTCGGCGGCGAGCCCATGCTCTTTGGCATATGCCGCTGCCTCCTCCGGGTCGAGCGTGACCAGGGCGACGAGATAGGGCCGGCGATCGCCGATCACCACGCACTGTGAGACCAGGGGGTGCTGCCTCACCTCCGCCTCGATGTTCGCCGGGGTGATGTTCTTTCCACCGGCCGTGATGATGATGTCCTTCTTGCGGCCGGTGATCTTGATGAAGCCATCGGCATCGACCTCGCCGATGTCGCCTGTGTGCAGCCAGCCGTCGACGAGCGTCTCGCTGGTTGCCTCGGGGTTCTTGTAGTAGCCCTGGAAGACGTTCGGGCCGCGCACCAGGATCTCGCCGTCGTCGGCGATCTTCACCTCGCAGCCCGGGAACGGCTTGCCGATGGTTCCAAACTTGAACTCGTCTGGCCGCGAGATGGTCGCTGCGGTGGAGGTCTCCGTCATCCCCCAGCCCTCGAGCACCAGCACGCCCGCGGCGTCGAAGAACCGGAGGATCTCTGGGTTGATCGGAGCGGCCCCGGTGACCGCCTCGACGATCCTGCCGCCGAATAGGTTGCGGATGCTCGACAGCACCAGGCGATCGGCGATCTCGTGCTGGATGCGAAGCGGCGGCCATGGCGACTTGCCCTGTCGCTCGAGCTCGCGAACCCGGCGGCCCACGCCCACGGCCCAGTTGAAGATGGCCTTTTGGACGGCTCCGGCGTTCTCCGCCTTCGAGGTTGCGGCCGTGTAGATCTTCTCGAAGATCCGCGGCACGGAGGGGAAGTAGTGGGGCTTGACCTCGGCGAGGTTGGGAAGGATCTTCAACGGGTCGCGCTCCCAGTACGCGAGCACGCCGCCGACGTCGAAGCTGAGCAGCTCAATCAGGAGCGCGAAGGAGTGGGCGAGGGGCAGGTAGAGGTAGGTGATCCGCCCCGACTCCAGCACGGTCTGCTCGAGCGACATGTTGAGCATCGCGCGGTAGTTGCCGTGCGAGATCACACAGCCCTTTGGTGGGCCGGTGGTTCCGGACGTGTAGATGAACGTGCAGACGTCGTCGGGAGCGACCGAGCGCCACCGTTCCTCCCACTCCGACTCCTGGTGAGAGGCGCCGCGCTCAGCCAGCTCGTCGTCGGAGATCGCGTCGTCGCTGGAGCCGGTCATACGGACCACGTGCTCGAGCTTGGGGCAGCGGTCGCGCACCTGACGGATCTTGTCCAGCTGCTCCGAGTCCTCCACGATCACCACCTTGGCGTCGGAGTTCTCGAGCACGTACTGGCATTCCTCGGGCGAGTTCGTCTGGTAGATCGGCACCACGATCGCGCCCGCGGTGAGGGCGGCGAAGTCGTAGTAGGTCCACTCCGGGCGGGTGTTCGCGAGGATCGAGACCTTGTCCCCTTTTTGGACTCCGAGGTCGATCAGGCCGAGCGCCAGGGCGCGTACCCGCTCGCCGACCTCCTCGAAGCTCCGGGTGACCCACTCGCCTCCCTCGTCCCGGTACATCACGGCGTCGGCTGAGCCGTACTTGCGCACGGCGGCTGGGAGGAGGTCCGCGATCGTCGCCGAGCCGGCCCCGGTCGCCGAACGGGACTCGACGGTCGCTGTCTCCATGCTGTTCTCCTCCTTGGTTTCCGGACTCAGGTGCCGATCGCGCGCGGATGCGCCGCGACGCCGACGAGGCGGCTGAGGCCGCCCGCAGCGAAGGCTATCTCAGCGAACCGGATTAGGCAGCGGCCTGGGGCTGTTTGGCTTGCTGCGCAAACTGGCGCAGCGAGGAGAGGAAGAGAGTCTTGTCGATACGACCGTTGAAGATCGGGACGCCCATCTCCATGCACTTCGAGATCACCTCGCGCCGCTGCATGTTGACTTCGTCGGCGAGCTCGCTGGGCGTCAAGTGAATGGCCACGCGTTGGTCTCCTCCGTGTCGTTTGCGTAGTGATTTTTATCGCTTGGGACGGATGTGTCAACGTTTTTGGGCGCAAATTGCGCCACATCAGGCATCTACGATGTTCGAACCGTGGCCGACCACGCAAAGCCCCTTCCGCCCCGAACCGAGCCGCCGGCCGGCGAGGTGGGCTCCTTCCTCGAGTCGCTGATGGACACCGAGCTCTACTCGATCGGCGCCTTCTTCTGCGACGAGCATCCGGACCTCGTCGACGAGGTGGTCGCTCGCAGCGAGGCGATCGAGCAAAGCGGCCTCGCCGCCTACTCGCGACAGAGCGGCGGCCCGATCGAGGAGAGCTTCGAGACGCTTCTGACGGGGCTGGCCGTTCGTTACTACAAGGCGGTCGCCGGGTAGATGAATAGCCCGTGGCTGCCGCGCCTGCTGCTGGGCGTAGGCGGCATCGGCCTGATCGCTGCCGCTGTCTCGCTGTCGGTCGGCGAAGGGGGTCCTGAGAAGATCACCATCAGCGGCGGCGAGCAGACCCAGGAGCTGATCGCGGGGCTTCCACAGGACGGCCCCGACCTGGGGCCCAGCGACGCTGCCGTCACCATCACCGTCTTCAACGACCTCCAATGCTCGACCTGCGACGACTACCAGCTCGAGACGGTCGACCCGCTGATCGAGCAATACGTGCGCAGCGGCGAGGCGAGGCTCGAGTTCCGCCACCTCTCGCTCGGCGAGGCCGAGACCACGAAGGCCGCCTACGCCGCTGCCGCGGCGGGCGAGCAGGACCGGGAGTGGCAGTACATCGACCTGTTCTTCCGCAACCAGGATGAGGCCCCTGCGCACACCGTCTCGGACGAGTTCCTCCGGGACGTCGGAAACGCGATCCCCGACTTCGACCGCGATGCATGGGAGACGGCTCGGGACTCGAGCACCGTCCAGGACAGGGTGGAGGCGGACGCCAGGCTCGCCGCCGATCTGAGCCTGCGAGTCCAGGGCCCGTCCGTCGTCGTCAGCGGGCCGGGGGGCACGCAGGTGCTGCAGGATTCGCCGTCGAAGGAGGAGATTGAAGCCTCCGTGTCGGCGGTGGGCGGCTAGCTGTAGCCCCTAAGCGCCTTTGGCAGAATGGGTCGCCTCGGGGCGTGGCGCAGCCTGGTAGCGCGCACCGTTCGGGTCGGTGAGGTCGCCGGTTCAAATCCGGCCGCCCCGATTTAGCATCCAAGCATTCGAGCCCGGTTCAAATCCTGCCCCGCTACTTCGCAGGTACCTGCTGCAGGTGCTTGCACGGTTGCGTGTATCCATCTCATCCCGCCCGGCGGTAGCAGATGTGCGTCGCCAGTGGGGAATGGAGGACCTCGTCGGGCTCAAGATCGAACTCCGCGACGCCGTTGAATATCCCCTCGCCGGACCCGAGTAGAACGGGGACGATGTCGAGCCAGAGCTCGTCGATGACGCCCGCCAGCAGCGCTTGGCGGACGGTCGAGGCGCCGCCCGCGATGTCGATGCCGTCTGCGCCGGCGGTCTCGCGGGCCTGGGCGTAAGCGGCGTCGAAGCCATCGGTGATGAAGTGAAACGCCGTCCCGCCCTCCATCTCGATCGGCGCGTGAGTGTGATGGGTTAGGACGAACACGGGCGCGTGGTAGGGCGGCTCGGGCCCCCACCAGCCCGACCACTCCTCGCCCCACTCGCCGCGGATCGGGCCAAACATGTTGCGGCCCATGATGTAGGCGCCGCGGGGGCGCAGCAAACGGCGCTCGGCGGTGGCGTCCGCCTCGTTCGCGCGCTCGTCGCCAAGGTGCCAGCCGTGGAGCTCGCGGCCCCGCTTGCCGAGCGGGTCTTCGCGGCTTTGATCCGGCCCGGCGACGAAGCCGTCGAGGGAGATCGACATGTGGCAGGTGGTGTCGGCCATTGCTCTCCTCCAAAGTGATTGTGATTTGCAAGCGGCATCCCGGCGGACACCGAAACCGGGGAACGTCTACTACCTCGCGGACGGCAGAATCGAGCGAGTTCGCATCTTTACCGATCGCGCCGAGTCGCTCGACGTCGGACTGATCGCGCACGGGTGGTAGGGTCGCCGCCGAGATGATCTCAACGATCGCCGTGGGCACGGACGGCTCGCGAACGGCGCAAAAAGCCGTCGAAATGGCGGTGGAGATGGCGCGGCGCTTCGACGCGAGGCTTGTCCTCCTGAGCGCCTACAGTGACCCGGCGCGGGGATCGTCATCCGGGAAGGTCGACGAGCGGGAATTCGCCTGGAATCCCGCGGCCCAGCTTCGGGAGATCCTGGCCAGAACCGAGAGGGACATCGAGAGCAAGGGCATCGACTGCGCGACGCATACCGGGAGCGGAGACCCGGCGAAGGCGCTCGTCGAGCTCGCGGAGAAATGCAACGCCGACCTCCTGGTGATCGGCAACAAGGGGATGAACCGCCGGGTTCTCGGCAGCGTCCCGAACACCGTCGCCCACAGGGCGAACTGCTCGGTCCTCGTGGTCAAGACCACTTAGGCGGTGCGGCTTTCTTAGGGCCGGGTTCCCGGTCAGCCACTGCCCGGCGCGCGCCGACGCGAGATACTTCGCGGGCCATGTCGCGGGAGAACGTGGAGCTTGTGCTGAAGGATCTGGAGTACTGGAACCGGGGCGATATGGATGCGTTTGTGGGGTTGTGGGACGACGACGTGGTGCTCCGAGCGGCCGAGGGTTGGCCGGAGCGTGTCTTTCGCGGAAAGGACGCAGTGCGCTCCTTCTATGAGGGCTTTGCGGAAACAGTGGGCCGCGACTCGGTGATCGAGGATCTGATCGATGCAGGTGATGTCGTGGTCACTCGAATGCGAGCGCACATGACCGGCGCGCAGTCGGGACTCGAGGGGGAAATGCGGTTCAGCCAGGTGACGACCTTCAGAAACGGCAAGGTCGTGCTGGCCGAGTTCTTCTGGGATCACCGGGAGGCCCTCGAAGCCGCCGGGCTGGCGGGAGCAGCGCGTTAGATCGAGCGCGGGCTGATCGCCGAGGCGTGGGACGAGGTCGACATGCTCGGTCGCGTGGTCGCGCACGACAGCGCGGGCTTAGACTCAGCGATCGTGGACGACGCGGTCCGCGTAGTCGATGACAACGTCGAGGCGACCGAGGCCTGGAACGGCCCCCTGTTCGACATCTGGATCGAGTACCGCGATGTCGTGGCCGAGGGGCTGCGCGACCACGGGGAAGCCACGCTCGCGGCGCGCCCTCCGCAGGAGGGCGACCGGGTGCTCGACATCGGCTGCGGGCTCGGCGATACGACGGTGCGGCTAGCGGCCCTTGTCGGCGCCAGCGGCCATGCGCACGGAGTCGACGTCGCCGAGCGGATGATCGAGACGGCGATCGAGGAGGCGGCGGAGGCCGGTCTCGAGAACGTCAGCTTCGCGACCTGCGACGTCGAGCTGACGAAGTTCGACCAGACCTTCGACTACGCGTTTTCGCGGATGGGGACGATGTTCTTCGCAAACCCTGTGGCGGCGCTTCGCAACGTGCGCGAGGCCCTGGTGCCCGGCGGGCTCCTGAACATGGTCGTCTGGCGACGCAAGCTCGACAACGAATTCATGCACCGGGCCGAGCAGGTCGTCGACCAGTACCTCGAGGAGCCGGAGGAGTACGACGTGCCGCGCTGCGGACCCGGGCCGTTCTCGATGGCCAACGCGGACACGGTGACGGACCTCCTCAAGCATGCCGGCTACGCGGACATCCGCCTCGCCCGCCAGGACCTGCCGTACAAGATCGGCGACGACCTCGAGCACGCGGTCGCTTTCAACATGGCGCTCGGTCCCGCAGCCGAGCTGCTGCGCATGTGGGGCGAGCGAGTGGACGACATCAGGCCGAAGATCGCCGCCGACCTCCGGGCTGCCCTCGCGGACTTCGTCGTCGACGGCGGAGCGGTCGTCGCCCCATCGTCGACCTGGGCCGTGACCGCGCGGGCCGTGGAGGCCGGCCCTTGATCAGCGAGCGAGCGATGCGGGCGGTGCTCGTGGTGCTCGGTCTGATCCAGGTCGCCTCAGGCGCGCTGGCTCTGGTCGCGCCGGGCACCTTCTACGACGAGGTCGGCCACTACGGGGTCGAGAACACGCACTATGTCGGCGACGTGGGCGCGTTTGTTCTGGCCTTTGGCGTCGCCGTCTTGGTCGCGGCCCAGCGCCCGGCGTGGCGGGTCCCGGTGCTGTTGCTCGGGGCGCTCTGGTACGGGCTCCACGCCGTCAACCACGCCTTCGACGTGGGCCAGGCGCGCAGCGACGCCAGGGGGATCTTCGACACCCTGTACATCGCCCTCGGCGGGGTGTTCTTCGCCTACCTCGCCTGGGTTTCGACGAGGCTTCAGGCCGCGGGGGGGAGCACGGACCGACGAGGGGGCGCCTGATGAGGGTGTTCGTGGCCGGGGCGAGCGGGGTGATCGGGGTACCGCTGGTGCGCCAACTCGTGGCGGCGGGGCACGACGTCACCGGGACGACGAGCAAGCCGGAGAACGCCCCCCGCATCGAGGCGGCTGGTGCGGCGCCCGTCGTCTGTGACGCGCTCGACCCGCAGGCGGTTCAGGCCGCGGTGCGGGATGCGGCGCCGGAGGTCGCGATCAGCCAGCTCACCCGCCTTCCCAGCGAGTACAACCCGCGAAAGATCGATTACGGGCCAACGAATCGAGCGCGCGCAGAAGGGGGCCACAACCTGATCGAGGCGGCGCGCGCCGCCGGAGTCAAGCGGCTCATCACCCAGAGCGTCGCCTTCCTCTATGCGCCCGAGGGGGAGATGGTCAAGGACGAAGACGCGCGGCCCTGGGCCGATGCGCCGGAGCCCTTCCGCGCGGGAGCCGACTCCACCCTGGAGCACGAGCGCGAGGCAACCAACACGGCCGGGCTGGAGGGCATCGTGCTGCGTTACGGTCAGTTCTACGGGCCGGGCACGTATTACGCCCCCGACGGCAACATCGCCGAGCAGGTGCGCCGCCGCCGCTTTCCGATCGTGGGTCGAGGCCAGGGGATGTTCTCCTTCATCGACACCGAAGACGCGGCCGCGGCCACAGTCGCCTCGCTCGACCGGGGAGCACCCGGCATCTACAACGTCGTGGACGACGAGCCCGCGCCGTTGCGCGAGTGGCTGCCCGTCTACGCGGAGGCGCTGGGCGCCCGCCGCCCCCGTCGAGTGCCGACGCTTCTGGCCCGACTCGTGGCAGGGCGCTTCGCGGTGGCCTTCGCGACGGAGCTCCGTGGTGCCTCGAACGCCAAGGCGAAGCGCGAGTTGGGCTGGCAGCCCCGCTATCCAAGCTGGCGTCAGGGGTTTAGAGAGACGCTTGGATAGGCTCCGGCATCGCGGCCCCTGACAATCAAGACGCAAGCCCGAAGGCAGAAGGAGACCTCGATGGCCTACTCAGTTCCCGACCTCCCCTACGACTACGGCGCGCTCGAGCCCCACATCGACGAGCAGACGATGCGCGTTCACCACGACAAGCACCACCAGGCGTACGTCGACAAGGCCAATGCGGCGCTCGACGGCACCGAATGGGCGGACACCGATGTGGATGAGGTGCTCCGCAACCTCTCCTCGCTGCCGGGCGACATCCAGACCCCCGTGCGGAACAACGCCGGCGGGCACTCGAACCACACCTTCTTCTGGCAGATCATGAGCCCCGACGGCGGTGGCGAGCCGGAGGGCGACCTGAGGGCCGCGATCGACGATGCCTTCGGCGGCTTCGATGCCTTCAAGGATGAACTCAAGAACGCCGGTGTGAACCGCTTCGGCTCCGGTTGGGCGTGGCTCGTCCGTGACGGCTCGGGCCTCGCGGTGGTCAGCACGGCCAACCAGGACTCGCCGATCTCCGACGGCAAGACGCCGTTGCTCGGCGTCGACGTCTGGGAGCACGCCTACTACCTCAAGTACCAGAACCGCCGTCCCGACTACCTCGACGCCTGGTGGAACGTGGTCAACTGGCCGGAGGTGGCAGCGCGGTTCAGCGGCTAGGCCCGAGCCGCGTCCGTTAGGGGGAGAGGGGGCGGGAGCATAGGATCTGGCCATCCGCCCGCGGCGGGATCGCGAGCACGAGGAGAGGAGACGAGTTGGCCTACTTCAAGGACGCTCAGGAGGTCTACGAGACGCTCGGGAAGCTGTTCGTTGACCTGACGGAGGACGAGGAGCTGGCGCCGAAGTTCCGCAAGGCGAACACGATCGTCCGCTACGAGTACCGCGAGCCCGAATCGGCGATCACCGTGCGCCTGCAGGAGGGCCAGCCGGGCGACGTGGATTTCGGCGAGTCCGAGATGGAGCCCGAGGTCGTGATGTCGATGGAGGCCGACACCGCGCACCGGTTCTGGCTCGGCCAGGTAAACGTCACCGTGGCCCTGGCGCGGGGCCAGATCAAGGCCAAGGGGCCGGTGGCGAAGATCCTCAGGCTGGTGCCGCTGACGAAGCCGGTCTTCCCGCGTTACAAGGCCCAACTGGAGGCCCAGGGACGCTCCGATCTGATCCAGGCTTGACCTTCAAGGACTTCTACCAGTTCGCCTCACCGACGCGAGTCGTCGCCGGACGCGAGCTGATCGGGAGCGCCGGCTTCGAGTTCGCCAAGGAGGGCGCCGAACGGGTGCTCCTCGTCACCGATCAGGTGATCCGCGGCACGGGTTTGGCGGCGAAGGCCGAGGCCGGCGTGGCCGATGGCGGGCTCGAGGTCGTCGGCGTCTTCGAAGACGTTCCGCAGGACTCCGATACAGGAGTGGTGACGAGATGCGCGGAGCAGGCGAAGGACCAGGGCGCCGACAGCTTCCTGGCCGTCGGCGGCGGGTCCGTGATCGACACCACGAAGGCCGCCAACGTGGTGTTCAGCCACGGAGGCACGATTCCGGACTGGGAAGGCGTGTTCGGACTGCCGCGCGAGGGCGACGGGATGGGCAGGCCGCTTCCGTTGGCGCCGATGGCGGTGATCCCGACCACGGCGGGTACGGGCTCGGAGGCGAGCCCCGTGGCGGTGATCAAGGACCCCGACCGTGGGATCAAGTTCGTGATCCTCGACTTCCCGGTCGCCCCCGACCTGGCGATCCTCGACCCCGAGTCGACGGCGACCCTACCCGCGCCCATCGCCGCAGCGACCGGCATGGACGCCCTCACCCACGCGATCGAGGGCGTGACCTCGACGGAGTGGAGCCCGCACGCAGACGCCTATGCGCTGCAAGCGATCCGGCTGATCCGCGACAACCTGGAACGCGCCGTGGCCGACACCTCGGACGAGGAGGCGCGGGGCAACATGTTGATCGCCGCGGACCTGGCGATCGCGCCAACCGGCCTCGGCGCGACCGGGATCACCCACTCGATGTCGCACCCCTGCGGGGCCCGCCACGGCGTCCCGCACGGGGTCGCCAACGCGATCAACCTGCCGCCGGTGATCGAGTTCAACGCCGTGGCGAGCGAGCAGGTGGCGGACCAGTTTCGCGGCGTCGCCGAGCTGCTCGGCGTGGATGCCCGCGGCAAGGACGAGCAGGTGGGGCGGGCTCTCGCCGATCATGTTCGCGAGCTGAGGGCGCGCCTCGGCCTGCCGGGGCGCCTGTCGGAGGTCGGTGTCCCCGAGGAAGGCATCCCGCAGCTCGCCGAGGACGCGATGGGCGAGGGGTCGACGCTCGTCAATCCGCGTGAGCCGAGCACGGAGGACTTCGTCGAGCTGTTCCACCGGGCGCTGTGACGGCTTGGGCCCTCGACCAGGCGGCCCGCTAGCGTGGGCGCCCGCGACGAGGCCCGGGCCTGGGGAGAGGCAGTGCAGGCGGTGGCCACCGATCGCGACCTCGTCTACGAGCCGGTGGGCGGCATCAACCCGGTTGGGGGGCCGGTGGCGCTGTGTCCGGGCGGAACCAACAGGATCACCGGGCAGCTCGCTGACGGCTTCTGGGGTGCCTCCTGTGACGCCGATGAGCGGGAGGAGGGAGGGCTGTTCTCGAAGGCCGTGCTTCCCGGTGCTGTACTGGCCAAGTCGCACGTGCCCGATCTGGCCAAGGTGATGCCGCCCTTCAACGTGGAGTCGATCGAGCGCCGCCCCGACGAGCTGGTGATGCAACGCGCCTCGCGCCGCAAGGTCGAGTTCGAGAGCCTGGACTTCAACCGGCGCTTCTTGGCGACCGTGCCGCACGAGTACGACCCAGTCGCCCTGCGCGAGGTGTTCAGCCCCGCGTTCCTCGAGTGGGTGACCACGATCGACAACGAGATCGATTTCGGCGTCTCCGAGCAGCAGCTGTGGTTCCTTTGGCGCCTGGGCGAGCGGAACGGGGAGCAACTCGAAGCAGCGCTCGACAACGGCGGCGCGCTGTTCAAGCAGGTGCGCAAGGAGGTCGAGGAGTCGGGGGTCCACACGTATCCGGCGGGTCCCTGGCACGCAGGGCTCGAGCCCTTCCCAAAATAAGCCCGCCCCACGCCCGTGGCGTCAGTATCCCGGCTCACCGGGAAGGACCACGCGCCGCTCCTGGCCCTTGCCCACGACGCGCGGCATGATCGGCTCGATCCGGCGTCCGCGCGCCGCTGCCAGCACTTCGTCCGCATTGGAGTACGGAAGCAGCGCCTCGAGATGCTTGATGGTCGGGAAGACGAGCGAGAGCTCGCCGGCCGCGTGTCGGTCGAGCGCCGCGCCCGGCGAGATCCAGGCTGCCTCGGTGGTCTCCGCGCCGTCGGGCTCCGGCGGGGAGTGAGGCGGAGCGAGCGCAACGTAGAAGCGGGTATCGAAGCGGACCGGGACGAGCTCGGGGGTGATCCACCGCGACCAGGGCAGGAGCTCGGTGTCGCCGGGCAGCTTGATCCCTGCCTCCTCCCGCAGCTCCCGCATCGCGCAGGCCCGGTGGGCGAGCTCCTCAGCGTCGGCTTCGCCCCCGGCTTCGAGCTCGGGAGTCACCTGCTCGTCGGCCTCAACGACGCCGCCGGGAAACACCCAGACGCCGGGCATGAAGCTCGCGTCCGGATTCCGCTGGACGAGCAGCACTTCGACCCCGCGCTCGCGGTGCTTCCCACTGCGGCGCAGAAGGATCAGCGAGGAGGCGGGACGGGGGATCGCCGGGGCCATCTTGCGCCAGACTAGTGAGTAAGCTGGCGCCCGATGTCCGCCGACACTCAGACTGCTCAGCTTTGGATCTGCACCTCCTGCGGGTTCATCTACGACCCGGAGGAGGGCGATCCGGACGGCGGCATCCCGCCTGGCACCCCCTTCGATCAGATCCCTGACGACTGGTTCTGCCCCGTGTGCGGCGCGCGTAAGGCGGACTTCGAGCCCTACGAGGAGTAGGTCCCTCAGATCTGGTCCAGCGCCCGCTCGCGCCGCAGGCGCGTCAGCGCTCGCACGCCCAGCCAGATCAGCACCGCCAGGATGGCCAGCGGGCCGAGGACCGCGGCGCTGACCAGGAGCACGCCGGCGGTCACGGTCAGGACCTTGCCGGCATCGTCGACGGCGTCGCCGAGCCCCCAGCCGTCGCCGCCGTCGCCGTCGGCGAGTGCCCGGTCCGCGTCGATCGTGACGCTGACGGGCACGAGGTGCACGCGCCTTTGCGCGCTGCCGAGGTCCTCCCGGGCCGCGGAGAGCTGCGACTCGACGATCTCGAGGCGTCGCCTGATGCTCTCCTGCTCGGTCACGGTGGTCGCGTCGGCGAGCTGGCGCAGCAGGTTCTGGCGCGCCTTCTCGAGCGCTGCGATCCGCTTCTTGACGGAGACGAAACGGCTCGTGATGTCCTGGGTCCCGTCCGTTCGCGAGACCACGTGGCCCAGGTCGGAGAGGTCGCCCAGGGCGGCGCCCAGCTCGCCGACGGGAATCCGAAGGGTGAAGCTCCCGTGGCCGAGCTGCGACCGGGGCGCATCGGGATCTCCCCCGGAGACGTTCGAGCGGACGACGAAGCCACGGTGGTCGCGGACCACGTCGAGGACGCCGTCGGCCGCGTCGCGGAAACGCTCGGGGGAGGTCGACAGCGCCAGGTCGACGCGGCGGGCGATCCTGCGCCTGGCGAGCGGGACGTTGGCGGCGCTCGCGGCGCGCTTGTCGCGGAGGAAGGTGGCTTGGGCATCACGCTCGGCCGGGGCACCGCCCGCCGGCTCCGCTCCCGCCCCACTGGGCCGGGCCGGCGAAACCCCAACTGGTTGATCCGGCGCCGGCTGCGGGCTGATGCCGCCGTTGCCGTTTCCACCACCGATCTCGCCGCTCTGGCTGATCGCGACGCCCACGACCACGAGCAGGGTCGCTGCGGCGCCGGCCGGGGCCAGGATGCGGCGCGGCGGCACGGCCGTCAGCCTCCGGCGCAGCTGATCCAACCGGCCGGCGCGGGGAAAGCCCTCGGCGACCCGCTGGTCCAGCTCCGCCGCGAAGCGGGGCTCTGCGGAGACGCGCTCCTCGCGGAGCGCCCGGGCCAGCTCGGCGAGCGCGTCGAGGTCGGAGTCGACCGGCTCGCCGCCGAGGGCGCGGTCGATCTCCTCCAGCTCGCGCTCGACCTCTGGATCCAGCGGCATCTCGTGCTCACGCAGCTTCATCGCAGGCCCTCCTCAGCTTCTCGATCACTCTGTGCAGCCGGGTGCCGGCATTCGTCTCGGAGACCCCGATCACCATCGCGATCTCGGGGTTCGTGAGCCCGGCGAAGAACTTGAGCGCCACCAGCTCGCGCTCGCGCGGCGCCAGGGTTGCGAGTGCGTCCCGCAGCGCTGCCCGCCGGATCGCCACCTCGGCTCCCTGGTCCGGCGGGATCGCCGCCTCGTCGGCGGGCTCGGCAACCAGCGTCGCCTCCCGCCGGCGCCGGCGCAGCTCGTCGAGCGCCGCGTTGCGGGCGATCCCGAACAGCCAGGCCCGCCGCGTGCCGCGCCTCGGATTGAAGCTTTGCCGGCGCCGGTAGGCGCGCTCGAAGGCCAGCGCGGTGACGTCCTCGGCGGCCGAGCGGTCGCGCAGCAGACCGGCCACGTAGGCGTGAACGTCGTCCCGAGCTCGCCGGTAGAGCTCGTCGAAGGCGAGATCGGCGTCGGTCGGGATCTCGCTGGCCGGGGCGGCCACGGTCTCGTTCATGCCCCTACTACGCGCCGAAACGACCTTCATCACACCAACTATCGGTCCCGCGGGCCCAGGACGCAACCAGGTGCGGACCGGCCGGGAGCTAGGCGGCCTGTGCGAGCTCGGCGGTGGGCGCCTCGCCGTAGGCGGAGGCGAAGGCGGCCGGGATCGACGCGGCCACGGCATGCACCAGGCGCTGCAGGTCCTGCTTTGAGATCGCGAGCGGCGGCATCAGGACCACGACGTCGCCGAGCGGGCGCACGATCACCCCACGGCGGCGGGCCTCGATCGTCACGCGATGGCCGAGCCGAAGGGCGGGGTCGTGGTCCCCGAGGTCGACGCCGGCCATGAAGCCCCGCCCGCGCACCTCGGCGACCTGGGGCAGCTTCGCCACCTGAGCAAGGAGCTCGCCCAGCAGGCGGATCTTGGGTTGCAGACGGACCAGCGTTCCCTCCTGCTCGAAGGCATCGAGGTTGGCGAGAGCGGCGGCGCAGGCAAGCGGGTTGCCGGTGAACGTGTGCCCGTGGAAGAAGGTGCGCCCTTCGTCCGGGGCCCCCAGGAACCCCTCGTAGACGCGTTCGGTGGTCAGGGTGGCGGCGAGCGGCAGGTAGCCTCCGCTGAGCCCCTTCCCCAGGCAGAGGAAGTCCGGCGCGACCCGCTCCTGCTCGCAGGCAAACATCGTCCCGGTCCGCCCGAAGCCGGTGGCGACCTCGTCGCAGATCAACAGCACGCCGTGCCGCTCCGTGAGCTCGCGCACCTGATGGAGGTACCCGGGGGGATGGACTCGGATCCCCGCCGCGCCCTGCACCAGCGGCTCGATGATCACGGCTGCGGTCTCCTCCGCGTGGAAGTCGAGCACGCACTCGAGCTGCTCCATGTCTCCCGGCTCCACATGGTGCGCGCGGAATAGAAGCGGGGAGTAGGTCGCATGGAACTGGTCGATGCCCCCAACCGACGCCGCTCCCAAAGTGTCGCCGTGGTAGCCGCCTCGCAGGCAGATGAACGACGTGCGCCGTCGGTGCTGCCCGCCGCGCTGCTGCCAGTACTGAAACGCCATCTTCAGCGCGACCTCGGTGGCGCCCGAGCCCGAGTCCGCGTAGAAGACGCGCTCGAGCCCGGGCGGAGCGAGCTCCGCGAGGCGCGCCGCGAGCACCGCCGCGCCGCGGTGGGTGAGGCCGAGCGTCGTCGAATGGGCCACCCGCTCGAGCTGCTCGCTTACCGCCTGATCGATCAGGGGATGGCGGTGTCCGTGGACGTTGCACCACAGAGACGAGACCCCGTCGATGTAGCGCCGCCCCTGCGAGTCCACCAGGTCGGTGCCCTCGGCGCGCTCGATCACAAGCGGTTCCTCGTCGCACCAATCCCGCTGCTGGGTGAACGGGTGCCAGAGGTGGCGGTGGTCCAACTCGCCGACGGCCGTAGCGGAAGAGCCGACTGGGACCTGCCGATCGCTCATCTGCGGCGACCTTAGATGGAGTCGCGGCGGAAATCGGCTCTGTGATGTGCATCACATAAGCAACTATTCTTTTCTTGAAACGATTGCAGATCTGCAATCATTATTTTTGGATGCATACGACAAGCGCGCCACGCAGACCCACCCGGACCTCGGAGGCCGCCGACCGCCGGCGGATAGCCGAGGGCCTGATGGCCCTGTTCCGGCATCTATGGACGTACGATCGCGGCGGGGGTTTCCTGCAGGCGATCGAGGAGAGCCGCCTCACGCTGACCCAGGTCAAGGCGCTCGTGGCGCTCGACTCGGATCAGGGCGCCCCGTGCCCGATCCGGCAGCTCGCTGAGGAGCTCGGGATCATGCCGCCGACGGCGACGCGGGCGGTCGATGCCCTGGTGGAGCGGGAGCTGGTCAGCCGCACCGAGGACCCCGAGGATCGGCGCGTGCGCCGGATTGCCATCACCGAGGCTGGTCATCGCCTGGTCGGCGAGCTCGCGAGCCGCCGTGCCGCCGAGTTCGAGGCCTTCGCCGAGGAGCTCAGCGCCGGCCAGCGGCGCAAGCTCCTCGCGGCGCTCGAGGCCCTGCTGTCGAACGAGGACTTCGCCATCGCCCACGAGGCCGTCCAAAGGAGCGCCCGCCGATGACGCGGTACCGGCACCTGATCACCGAGGAGAACCGCAAGTGGTGGACGCTCGGTGCGATGTGCTTCGCCCTGTTCATGATCATGCTCGACAACACGGTCGTCAACGTCGCGCTGCCGTCGATCCAGCGCGATCTCGGGGCAAGCCTCTCGAGCCTCGAGTGGACGATCAACGGCTACACGCTCTCCTTCGCCGTCCTGCTCGCCACCGGCGGACGCCTGGGCGACATCTTCGGCCGCCGCCGGACCTTCTTGATCGGGGTTGTCCTGTTCACGCTCTCCTCGGCGACCGCCGGGCTGGCGCCCAACACGACCTGGCTGGTGGCCAGCCGTGTCGTGCAGGGGATAGGCGGCGCGCTGATGATGCCCGCCACTCTGTCGATCGTGGCCAACGCCTTCCCGCCCGCCGAGCGCGGCAAGGCGATCGGGACCTGGGCCGGGGTCTCCGCGCTGGCGCTGGCGGTCGGGCCGGTGCTGGGCGGCTTTCTGACCGAAACCGTCTCCTGGCGGGCGATTTTCTACATCAATGTCCCCGTCGGCGTGGCCGCCGTCCTGGCTGCCGTGTTCGCGGTCCGCGAGTCCCGCGACGAGACGGTCGGCCGGGAGGTTGACTATGCCGGCGTCGTCACCCTGACCGCGGGGCTCACCGCGCTCGTGCTGGCGCTGATCGAGGGCAACTCCTGGGGCTGGGGGTCGCCGGCGATCGTTGCGTTGCTCTCCGGATCCGTCCTCATGCTGGCCCTCTTCCCGTTCATTGAGCGGAGGGTTGCTGCACCGATGGTCGAGTTTCCG
Source organism: Solirubrobacterales bacterium (assembly GCA_035573435.1). GTDB lineage: Bacteria > Actinomycetota > Thermoleophilia > Solirubrobacterales > 70-9 > AC-56. The sequence goes on along the minus strand of DATMZR010000012.1, from coordinate 49,804 downwards.
CTGTTCGCGAGCCGCGACTTCGTCGGCGCGAACGTGATCGCCCTGATCGTGACCTTCGCAATGCTCGCGCAGTTCTTCTTCATCGCGCTGTACTTGCAGAACATCCTCGGCTACTCACCGCTCCAGGCCGGCGTCCGGTTTCTTCCGGCGACGCTCATGATCGTCTTGATCGCCCCGCTCGCCGGCCGGCTCACCGATCGGATCGGATCTCGCCTGCCGATCGCCGTGGGGCTTTCGCTGGTCTCGGTGGCGCTGTTCTGGCTGACCCGAATCGATGCGACCACCACCTACACCGACCTGTGGCCCTCGTTCGTGTTGATGGGCATGGGCATGGCGCTGGTGATCTCGCCGATGTCCACGGCGGCTATGAACGCCGTCGCCGATGCCAAGGCCGGGATCGCCTCGGGCATCCTGTCGATGAACAGGATGGTCGGCGGCACCCTCGGCGTCGCGGTGATCGGCGCCGTGTTCCAGGCCGCCGCCCGCTCGCGGGTCAACGAGCTGCTGGCCGGATCGGGGCTCACGACGGCCCAGCGCGAGGAGGTCGCGCACGGCTTGGGAGGTGGCCAATCGGCAGTCCCTGCGGGACTCGATCATCACCAAGCAGGCGAGGTGGCCTCGGCGGCCCACGACGCTTTCATCGGCGCCTTCGCCTCCTCGATGAAGGTCGCCACAGCCGTCGTTGTCGCCGGAGTCGTGGTCGCCCTGGCCCTGATCAGCTCGCGCCACAGGCGCGTGCCCCAGGCCGACGCGACCGCACGGGCGACGCGGGCGGCGGAGCTCGCCACCAGCGAGCAGCCGGCGAGCTAATCCCCAACGCTCAGCGTCGGCCAGGACTCCGGAGCACCGAGCTCCAGCTCGCGCAAAGGCTCGACCCGAACGGAACCCAGGCGCTCGATCGTGACGCGATTCGAGCGTTCAACGACCGATGGATCCTCGGGCCAGGGCGTTACGACGACGAGGGCCGGCTCAAGGCCCACCGCTCGAGCCGCCTCGACCGTCAGCAGCGTGTGGTTGATCGTCCCTAGTCCCGGCTTGGCGGCGATCACGACCGGCAGAGCGAGCTCGCGAGCCAGGTCGCGCACCTGGTAGCCGAGCGTCAGCGGCACCAGCAGCCCGCCGACGCCTTCGCAGACGAGGTAATCGGCACCGGTCGCGGCGGCGCGGGCGGCCCCCACGAGTCCGGCGGGCTCGATCGGCTTCCCGGCCAGCTCCGCGGCGAGGTGCGGGGACACGGGCTCCTCGTAGCGATACGGGGCGATCTCGTCGTCCGTCTGCGTCGAGCCGGCGGCCCGGCGAAGCAGAACGTGGTCGGGCTCCCCGGTCTCCGCCAGGCCGCTCACGGCCGGTTTGAACACCGCCACCTGGGCGCCTGCGGCGGCAAGCGAGCGCGCGATGACCGCGGCCACCACCGTCTTTCCGACCTCAGTGCCGGTACCGGTGACGAAGAAGCCCCGCGCCGGGTGGCTCACGGCGCGCTAGGCGGCGCGGCGCAGCCGCCAGGCGGGACCCGTTCGCGCCTCGCCCCCCACCACGATGTCCAGGTCGCGGGCGGTGTGTGCGATCACGCCGGCGGCCGCGTGCAGCTCGTCCTGCCGGTGGTTGGCCATCGCCGAAAGACGCAGGCGCGAAGTGCCCTCCGGCACGGTCGGTGGCCGGATCGCCTGAGCGAACACCCCGCCCTCGAGCGCCCGCTCGCAGAGCGCCGTCGCCTGCCGAGCCTCTCCGACCACCACCGGGACGATCTGGGTGCGCGACGGACCCACCTCGAGGCCGTGGCCGGCCAGGGCTTCCCGCAGGATGGCGCCGTTGCGCACGAGCTGCTTGACCAGGCCCGGCTGTCCCTCGAGGAGGGCCAGGGCGGCGAGGGCGGCGCCGATCACGGGAGGGGGTAGGGCGGTCGAGAAGATGAACGGTCGCGCCGTGTTGATCAGGAGGTCGACCAGCTGCGCGCTTCCGCAGACGTAGGCGCCGTAGCTGCCGAGCGTCTTTCCGAGCGTGCCGACGATCAGGTCCACCTCTCCAGAGAGCCCGGCCTCGGCCACCGCGCCGGCCCCGGCCGGACCGAGCGCGCCCGTCGCGTGCGCCTCGTCGACCATCAGGAGGCATCGGTGGCGGCGCGCCAGATCGAGCAGGTCGGCGATCGGTGCGACGTCGCCGTCCATCGAGAAGACCGCGTCGGTGACTATCAGCCCGCCGTGGCGCGCCTCCTTGCGCAGCCCCCACGCGAGGTGCTCCAGGTCGGCGTGGCGGTAGACGAACCGCTCGGCCCGCGAGATCCGGCAACCGTCGATGATGCTCGCGTGATTGAGCTCGTCAGAGAAGACCGCCCGGCCGCGGCCAGTCAGAGCGGCGATCGCCCCGAGGTTGGCCAGATAGCCCGACCCGAACAAGAGCGCCGCCTCGTAGCCCGCAAAGGCGGCGAGCCGTTCCTCCAGCCGGCGGTGCGGGGACATGTTCCCGGAGATCAGGCGGGAGGCGCCGGCGCCGGCGCCGTACCGTTCTGCGGCGTCGGCCGCCGCCTGACGGACCCGGGGATGGTCGGCAAGGCCCAGGTAGTTGTTCGAGCAGAGCAGCAGGACCTCGGCGCCGTCCAGCGTCACACGCGGCCCCTGAGGGCCCTCCACCAGCCTCATGCGACGATAGAGCCCCGCCCCCCGAAGCTCCTCGAGGCGCTCGACGACGTCGCTCACTGAGCTAGTCGCCCCATCCGGCCGGCTCCGGGTAAGGCGGCGGTTTGTGCTTCTTCTTGATCACCCGGAGCTGGGTCGAGGGATCCCAGAAGTCGGCCTCCGCCTGACTGTCGACGAGCTCCTCCATAGGGGTGTGGGGCGTTTCGCCCTCAAGCCAGCCGGCGCGGTTGTCCGGCCGGGGGTTCGCGCCGTTGTCGGCCTGTCGCGCCACGTTCAACCCAAGCTCCTCGAACATCGCCCGATCGTCCGCGGGCTCGGCGCCCAGGGTGGTGAGGAAGTTCCCCATCATCACCCCGTTGAGCCCCGCCTTGACCGCCAGCGGTTGCAGCTCGTCGAGGTTCTCGACCCGCCCACCGCAGAGGCGGAAGAGGGCGTCCGGGATGATCAGCCGGAAGATCGCCACCCACTTGACGACCTCCCACGGGTCCATCAGCGGCCGGTCGCCGAACTTGGTGCCAGACCTCGGGTTCAGCAGGTTGATGGGCACCGAGGTGGGATCGATTTCGGACAGCTCGAACGCCATCTCCACGCGCTGGCGCGGCGATTCGCCGAGATTGAGGATGCCGCCGACGCACGTCTCGAGCCCCGCCTGCTTGACGGCGTCGATCGTGCGCGTGCGCCCCTCGTAGCGAACCGTCGTCGTCACCTCCGGGTAGTAGGAACGCGCGGTCTCGACGTTGTGGTGGACCCGCTGCACCCCCGCGTCTGCGAGCCGCCTCGCACGATCGGCGGAGATGTGGCCGACCGAGACGCAACGCTTCAAGTTCGTGTGCTCCGCAACCAGGCGCGCGCCGTCGACGATCTTCTCGAAGTCGCGCTTGGAGAGGCCCTGCCCCTGGGTGACCATGCAGAACCGGTGCGCCCCCGCCGCCTCGGCCGCCTTGGCATGCTCGAGGATCTGCTCGGCGTCCATCATCGCGTGCATCGGGGTGTCCGCCTCGGCATAGCGCGACTGGGCGCAGAACCCACAGTCCTCGGCGCAGCCCCCGGACTTCGCGTTGACGAGCGAGCACATGTCGGTCGAGTCGCCGAAGCGCTCCCTGCGGACCTGCCAGGCGCGCTCGACCAGGTCGGCGATCTGGTCGCGGTCCGAAATCTCGGCCAGCTCGATGGCCTCGTCGAAGGTGATCAGTGGCGGCATCCGGGATCAGCCGTCCGCTCCATGGCCGACAGCAGGCAAGGCTAGGCGCACTCCCGGACGGCCAAACGCTACTTTTGCGGCGCTTTCGTGTTCTGTTGGGCGAGGGAGGAAAGCGGCAGGGCCAGGAGGCGCATTCTCAGGCGTGTCACTCCGCCTGAGAGGCGCCTCCTCCCTTTCGCCGACGCTCCAGACGCCGCCGATCGCGGTCCTAAGATTCGCCCTTCTGGCGAGGAAGCTGACCTTCTGGAGGCGACGAGCCATTGCCGGGCTCACCGCCGTCGCGTTGGGGGTGGGCATCTGGGTGGCGCTCGCCGACGGGACCACCCGCGGACCCGACGCCCGCGAGAGCGCGGGGGGAACCGATGCCGGGGATCTGACCGTGCGACTGCTCGCGGGCGAGCGGATCGTCGCCGGCTTCGATGGCCGGCATCCACCGCGCGCAATCAGGCGAATGATTCGCGAGGGCCGGCTTGCCGGCGTGATCCTGTTCTCCGACAACCTCGGTAGCCGCGACCACGCCCGCCGGCTGATCCGCCGGCTTCAGGGGATCCACCGGCCCCGGGCCCTCCGCGATCCCCTGCTGGTGATGATCGATCAGGAGGGCGGGCTCGTGAAGCGTCTCTCCGGGGCGCCGGACGCGTCCGCGCACGCGATGGGGCGCCGAGGCGCCGACTACAGCCGCCACGAGGGAGCTCGCACGGCGCGCAACCTGAAGCGGGTGGGTGTAAACGTCAACCTGGCGCCGGTTCTGGACGTCGGTCGGCCCGGCAGCGCGATCAGCGCGGAGCGCCGGAGCTTTGGAAGCCGGCCCGACCGCGTGGTCAGGATCGCGATCCCGTTCGCCACCGCGCTCGAGCGCCGGGGCGTGGCGGCCACCGGCAAGCACTTCCCCGGCCTGGGGGCAGCGACCGAGAGCACGGACCTCGCGGTCCAGCGGATTCGCCTCAGGCGCCGGGAGCTGCGGCGGATCGACGAGCGGCCGTTTCGTGCTTTCGCCGCACACGACGGCGACATGGTGATGATCTCGACCGCGATCTACACGCACTTCTCGCACAAGCCGGCGGCCTTCTCGAAGAGGATCGCGACGCGGGAGCTTCGTGACCGGGTGGGGTTCGCGGGCGTCTCGATCAGTGACGCGCTCGACACGGTGTCGGCCCGCCGCTTCGGCGGTGCCGCCGAGGCCGGCGCCGCCGCCGCCAGGGCGGGCACCGATCTGCTCCTGTTCACGGACCAGCACGACGCCGCTCGCGCAGGGCGAGCGCTCCGGCGCAGGCTGCGCTCGGAAAAGCTGCCGCGGCGGCAATTCGAGGGCTCAGCCCAGCGCGTGCTTGACCTGCGGGCGACGCTCTTCTCGCACTAGGGCGTTCCGCGGACTATCGGCCGCGCCACACGGGCCGTCGTTTTTCGGCGAAGGCCCGGATGCCCTCGCGAAAGTCCTCGGAGTCGAAGCACGAGCGCCGCAGCTCGATCAGCTCGCGCTCCTGCTCCTCGGTGAGGCGGGCGTAGGAGTTGAGAGTCTCGATCGCGTGCTTGTTTCCCCGCAGCGCGAGGGGGGCGTTGTTGGCCACCTCAGAGGCTAGCTCGAGGGCGGTGACCTCGAGCTCGGTGTCGGGGACGGTGTCGTGCACCAGGCCGATCGCCATCGCTCGTGGAGCGCTCAGGTTGCGGCCGGTCAGGAAGAGCTCCTTCGTGCGAGCGAGGCCGACCACGTCGATGAAGGCTTGGAGGCCGGTATGCCCGTAGATCAGGCCAAGCTTCGCCGGGGGCATGCCGAGCTTGGCGCTCACCACGGACAGACGCAGGTCGCATCGGATGGCGAGCTCGAGGCCTCCGCCGAGGCAGTGGCCGTTGATTGCAGCCAGCACCGGGTAGGGGTGGGTGCTCACCGCCTCCATCGCGGCGTGAAAGGGATGGGCGACGAGCGCCTCCGCGTCGGCGGCGAAGGTCTCCTCGGGAATGCCGGCGATGTCGTAGCCCGCCGAGAAAACCTCTCCGGCCCCGGTGATGACAACACAGCGGATCTCGATTCCGCGGTCGAGCTCCGGCAGGGCCTGGGCGAGGGCCTCGAGGATCTCGTGGTCGAGCGCGTTCCGTCGTTGGCGATTCGAGATCGTCAGGCGGGCAACGGCCTCGGCCGGGTGATCGAGCACGAGCTTCCCGCCCGCGAGCTCGGCGTCGGCGCTCATTCCAGGACGACGAGGACGTCGCCCTCCTGGACCGACTGACCCTCCTCGCAGCGGATCTCGGTGACGGTGCCGGCGTCCTCGGCCTCTACCGGCATCTCCATCTTCATCGACTCGATGATCACCACGGTGTCACCCTCATCCACCTGATCGCCCACCGCGACCTCGACCTTCCACACGGTTCCGGTGATGTGCGCCTCGACGTTCGTGCTCATGACGCCGCGGGCCCGGCTAGGCAGGCTTCGCGTAGTCGCCGAACTCGCCGAAGTCGATCATCACGCAGGACTCCTCGCCCACGATCTCTGCATCGTGACCCGGCGGGATGGCGAACACGTCGCCGGGACCGATGTCGGTTTCGGAGCCGTCGTCCATTCGAACCCGCATGTGGCCCGACATGCAGTAGCCCAGGTGGGATACCTCGCAGGAGTCGGTTCCGGCGATCGGCTTGATGTTGTCGGACCATCTCCAGCCCGGCTCGAACACCGCCCGGCCGACCACCTTGCCGCCGAGGTTGCAGACGTCGGCTTTGCCCTTTCCCTCGAAGGGACGGGTTTCGTCGGGCGAGTTGAAGTTCTTCACCTCCACAGGCACTTTGCTCCTCCTTCCAGTCGCTCTGGCTGAGTCCGGCACCCTAACGCGGGACGCGTGCCTCGTGCACCGGTTGACGGGGCACTTAGGCTTCGCGCTCCGTTGATCCTCGCCATCGATCAGGGCACCACCGGGACCACCTGCCTCGTCTTCGACCGCGAGGGCCGGATCGCCGGGCGCGCGTATTCGGAGTTCGAGCAGCATTACCCCCGGCCCGGTTGGGTCGAGCACGACGCCGCCGAGATCTGGGAGGTGACGCAGCGGCTCTGCGTACAGGCTATTGACGACGCGGGGATCCAGGGAGCCGACCTGGACGCCATCGGGATCACGAACCAGCGGGAGACCATTGTCGCCTGGGACCCGGAGACGGGGGAGCCCGTCCATCGTGCGCTCGTTTGGCAGGACCGTCGCACGGCAGAGCGCTGCGACGAGCTCCGGAACGCCGGGCACGAGACGCTGGTGCGGGAGCGCACGGGGCTCGTCATCGACCCTTACTTCTCGGGCACCAAGATCGAATGGCTTCTTCGCAATGTCGAGGCGGCGCGCGGAGCCGTCTTCGGGACGATCGACTCCTGGCTCGTCTTCAAGCTCATCGGGCGCCACATCACCGACTATTCGAATGCCTCGCGCACGATGCTGTTCGACATCCGTGAACTGCGCTGGGATCCCGAGCTGTGTGGCCTCCTGGGCGTGGATCCAGGCAGGCTTCCCGAACCGGTTCCCTCGGCCGAGATCTATGGCCGTACGACAATCTTCGGCGGGGACGTCCCGGTGGCGGGGGTGGCAGGCGACCAGCAGGCTGCGCTGTTCGGCCAGGCGTGCCACCAGGCCGGCATGGCCAAGAACACCTACGGGACCGGCAGCTTCGTTCTCCTCAACACCGGTCGCGAAGCTCCACAGCCTGCCCCGGGCCTGCTCACGACCGTCGCCTGGGGCCTGGGTCCTCGGACCGACTACGCACTCGAGGCCGCCGTGTTCATCACCGGCGCTGCCGTCCAGTGGCTTCGCGACGGGCTCGGGATCATTGGCTCGGCGGCCGAGAGCGAAGGGCTCGCAGCCTCGCTCGACTCGAACCAGGGGGTGTACTTCGTGCCCGCGTTGACCGGGCTCGGATCGCCGTACTGGGACCCCTATGCGAGGGGCACGATCGTCGGTCTGACGCGCGGCTCGGGCCGCGCCGAGCTGGCGCGAGCCGCCCTGGAGGCGATCGCCTACCAGACGGTGGATGCCGTGCGGGCGCAGGAGGCGGCCGGGGGCGAGGCGCTCGAGGTTCTGAAGGCGGATGGCGGGGCGGTCTCCAATCGCTGGCTGATGCAGTTCCAGGCGGACGTGCTCGGCGTGCCGGTGGTGGTCCCGGAGATCTCCGAGACGACGGCCCTCGGCGCCGCCTACCTGGCGGGAATCGCCAGCGGAGTCTGGGATCTGGAGCAGGTCGCGGCGATGTGGCGTGAGGCCGCCCGCTACGAGCCCCGGATGGCCGAGGACGAGCGCGACCCCCTGCTCGCCGAGTGGCGCCGCGCCGTTGAGCGAGCCAGGGGGTGGGCCGCCGCGACGTAACCGCGACGCCCACGGGGGGTAGGACACCCACGGGCCGCCCCTGCCGGCTCGCCTGTAGATGCGCGAGATCAAGCCCCAGGTCTACAAGGACCCCCGCCCCGCCGAGTACTTCGCTCGGTATCACGAGCGGGCGCGCACACACGAGCCCGACTGGATCTACGACGTGGTGCGGATCCTGCTGACCCCGCCGACCATGCTCCTCTACCGGGCCCGCGCGATCGGCGCCGAGCACGTTCCGGCCTCGGGCCCCGTGATCCTGGCTCCAAACCACTTCAGCCAGTGGGACCACTTCTTCGCCGGCGTCTATCTGCGCCGAAAGATCCGCTTCATGGCGAAGTCCCAGCTGTTCACGAACCCCATGATCAAGTTCATCTTCTGGCATGGAGGCCCTTTCCCGATCCGCCGCGGCCACCAAGACGAGGAGGCATTCAAGACCGCCTACGAGATCCTGAATCGTGGCGGCTGCCTGCTGATGTACCCCGAAGGCGGGCGCTCGCGGAGCGGCGGCCTGGGGCAGCCGCGTCCGGGCGTGGGCCGGATCGCACTCCAGTCCGGCGTTCCGGTGATTCCGGTGGCGATCCACGGCTCACAAGGCGTGCGTGGGTGGCGCAAGCTTCGCTTCCCCAAGGTCACCATCCAATTCGGCGAGCCGATGAGGTTCGATGTCGTTCCGTGGCCCAGCCGGGAGCAGCAGCTGGAGGTCGCGGGGCAGGTGTTCGAGCGGGTCAGTGAGATGTATCAGGCGCTCGAAGAACAGGGTCGCCGGGGCGTCATCAAGGCGTTGCGCGAGGGAATCGGCGCCCGGACCGAGCGCCAGGTCCCCGCGGGCCAGCCTCGGTAGCCGGCGCCGGCCTGCCCGCGCTCACTCGTACTTCGTGTCGAGCGTCCGCCAGTGCTCCGGGTCGTGGCCCGGCACGATCACGGCCTGGGGGTAGGAGCGTTGGAAGAGCGACAGCTCCTGGCGTGAACGGCGCCACGTGTGGCGGTCGACCGGACGAAGTGGCTCTGGCGCGTCGTCGAGCTGACGGTGGGTATAGATGGCGTCACCCGCGATCACGAAGTCGCGGTCGCCGAGCCGAGCGATGACGCTCTGGTGGCCCGCCGTGTGCCCCGGCGTGAACGCCAGGCGCACGCTGCCGTCGCCGAACAGATCGAAGGCGCGGCCAAAGCTCGCATACGAGTCGATGCCCTTTCCCTCGTAGCTGAGCGTCCAGTAGTCGAACAGGTAGTCGTAATGAGCCGGCCGGTAGCCGCGTAGCATGGGTCGCGGGTCGGTGGTCGCCGCGTGCCACTCCGCCGCGGAGACCACAAAGGTCGAGTTCGGGAACTCGGACATCCCCGAGGCGTGGTCCTGATGGAGGTGGGTCATGATGACGAGGGGAAGGTCGCGGGCCTCGATGCCCCGTTCGCGAAGCTGGGCGGGCACGTCTCGTCCTGGCTCGATCCGCGGTCGGGCGAACCGCGCCCACAGCCGCCCCATGTTCTCGCGCGGCTCCGCGGCCACCGACGGGTGGAGTCCCGTGTCCACGAGCATCGGCCCCGCGTCGGGGTGCCGGATCAGGAAGGCGGGGCAGGGGACGGTCCACCACTGGGACCGAGGGACGCGCAGCACCTTGAGCATCTCGAAGCGGCCGCCGGGCCGCTCGAAGGCGGCGGGCGTAAAGTCCACCTCTCCGCCCAGCAGCGGCTCTACGGTGACCGTCGCTCCCTCCCGGCCGCCGGGGAGGGGGCCGGTCAGTCGCTTCGGCTCGGCGTGGAGCTTCATGGGCGGGTCAGCGTAGCGGTGCGAACCCCGCTGACCCCGGGCCGGGGCGGGAGCCGGGTGCGTGCTTGCCGAGGATGAGAATAAGCTCACTTCGGTGTCGCCCTCGGCCTCGCAGATCTTCCGACCGGCACTGCTGGAGGGCCAAGTCTGCGTCGTCTCGGGGGCCGGGACCGGACTGGGGCGGGCGGCTTCCGTCGAGCTGGCGTCGCTCGGGGCAATCGTCGTGGGCTGCGGGCGGCGCGCCGAGCCGCTGGAGGACACCGTGGACAGAATCCGGGCGGCGGGCGGAACCGGGGAGGCTGTCCCGATGGACATCCGGGACCTGGACGCGGTGGAGGCGCTGTTCGACGGGGTCATCGAGCGCCACGGGCGCCTCGACGTGCTGGTCAACAACGCCGGGGGCCAGTTCCTGAGCCCAGCCGAGGCGATCACCCCGAAGGGCTTTCGGACGGTGACCGAGCTGAACGTCCAGGGAACCTGGCAGATGACCCATGCGGCGGCAACCAAGGCGTTCATCCCCCAGCGCTCCGGAAAGGTGATCAGCATCACCCTGTCGCCACACCACGGGATGCCCGGCATGGCCCACTCCGGAGCGGCGCGAGCCGCGGTGGAGAACATGATGCGCACGCTGTCGATCGAGTGGGCGCGCTTCAACGTCCAACTCTGCGCGGTGGCGGCGGGCCAGTTCGACACGGAGGTGCTGCGCACCAAGTACCCCAAGGAGGTGGCTGAGAACGTCGTGCGCACGGTGCCGGCGCAGCGACTCGGCAGGCCCGATGAGATGGCCTGGCTGATCGCGTATCTCGCCTCCCCCGGAGGGGACTTCCTCTCCGGTTGCGTGATCACGATCGACGGCGCGCGCGACAACTGGTTCGGGCCCTGGCCACCGCCCGGGGCAGCCGGCGCGTCGGGGGAGCCGCTGGCCGAGGCGCGCAAGCCGCGCGAATGAGGAGGGCGGCGGTCGCGGCCGTCGGGTTGTCGCTGATGGCGATCGGATCGTGCGGGGACGACGATTCGGCACAGAACGCAAGCACGACGGCGACGGGCGCGGCGGCGAGACGGCTCACCGGGGCCGAGCAGGCTCTGGTCACTCGATCGGAACGCGCCGTGCAGCGCTACTGCGGGAAGCTCGCGCTCTCGCTCACCGGTCGGAGGAAGCCGCCCTCGCCCTCTGAGCAGGGCCGGGCCTTCGCCGCCACCGATCGCCTCATCGAGCTTGCCCGCCGGAAGCCCGCCGCAACCGGAGTGACCGGGGAGGAGATGGGACTGTTCCTCGGCGACCTGGCCGAGGACCTCGAGGGCTCCAACTGCGATCCCCGGCTGGTCGCGCGGATCGACCAGGGGCTGGCCGCGCTCTCCCAGCCCCAGCCCTAGCGCTGGACGCTTGGCCAGTGCTGGGGCCTCGCTCCTTGAGTACCTGGCCGAACGGCCGACGAATCAAGTGTGCGCACCCGATGCTCGATTCTCGTCCCCGGGGGACGGTTTCTGCCGGCCTGCATGCTCGCCGCGCTCATCGTGACGGTGGCTGCCGCGGACCCGACTGCCTGGGGAGCCGGCTCGCGCCCGAGATGCGCCGGTGTGCAGGCGAGCCAGGTCAGCCGCAAGTCCCACATCGTCGCCAAGCCGCATGCCGTCGTCGTCGCGCGTGGCGCGCGTGACCACAAGATCACGGTCGCGCAGGGCGACCACACGGGCCACGTCATCTGTGGCGGCGCCGGCGACGACGCGATCGAGGGCGGAGTGGGGGGCGACATCCTCGTCGGTGGCCCCGGCAATGATCGGATCGACGGCCGTCGCGGCCCCGACCTGATCGTCGGCGACAACTACAAGGCCGACGGCGACGCGATCGGCCAGACCGGGCGCGACGCACGACTCTACGGCGGCCGCGGCAACGAGGTGATCATCGGCGACAACCTCGCCTCCGGAGACGCCACAGGCGGCAAGCCCGATCGTCTCGGCGGAAACGTCGGAAGCGAGACGATCGTCGGCGACAGCGCGGTCACCGGCAGCGGCACCGCCAGCGGCGGCGCCGACGATTGGCTGGCGGGAATGCAGGGAGACGACCTCGTGATCGGCGACTCCTTCTCACGTGACGGCAACGCGACTGGCGGCGGCGACGACGAACTGAACCACGCGCTCGACTCCGTGATCATGATCGGAGACTCGGCGACCTTGACCGGCACCGCGAGCGGCGGCGGTCACGACGACCTACACGGCTCGACCGGCGGCGACTTCCATCAACCGTGCAACGGTTGCGACAACCGGCTCTACGGCGACAGCTACGCGTTGACCACCGATGGCAGCGACTCGGGGGCCGGCAACGACCTGCTCACCTCAGGCCTGGGCGACCAGACCTACCTCGACGGGCAGGGCAGCGATCCGGACGGCGGCGGGCGCGGGAAAACGCTCTGCGCCGGCAACACCGATGGGAAGAACGTCGCCGTCGCCTGCGCCGTCTACAGGCACATTCAGCACGTGCGCAAGGTTCCGGAGCCGCCGCCACCGCTGAGCCAGCTGGGGCGCTACGGAGCCTGGTGGCCGTTTCGGGTCGCATCTCCTCGACCCTGACCCCTAGGGGCCGAACAGCGGGACGACCGGAGCCCGATCGGGTGGTCGAGCCGCCCAACTGGCGACTTAGTGGCGCATACCGCCACAAACTCGCCAATTCTTAGCCGACCTACCGAGTGACCCGCGTGCTCTCGCTGTCCTTGTTGTCGAGAGGGCCGGGGTCATCGGTGATCGCATCCACGGTCGCCGAGTTCGTCATCACGCGAGGCGTCCCCTGCACCGCGACCTTGATCGTGACCTGAGGCTTCCTGCCGGCGGCAAGGTCGCCCAGGGAGCAGTTCACCGTGGCGCCGGACCGGGAGCAGGATCCAGTGGTAGCGCTGGCCGACACGAACTGGACGTTGTTGGGGAGGTGGTCGGTGACGGTCACGCCGGTCGCCCCGAACGGCCCGTTGTTCTCCACCTGCAGCGTGTAGGTCAGGGTGCTGCCGATCCTCACCGGGTCGGGGTCGTCGAGCTTCGTCAGCTTCAGATTGGCCTGTCGCGGATCGTCGATCAGCATCTCGTCGTTCCGGTCCAGTTGCGGATCTCCTTCACCATTGGGGGCGCCGAGCTGGGGGTCGTTGAAGCCGAAGGTGCGGCCGATCGCGGCGAGCTGGTTGGCGACGAAGCTCGCAGCGTTCCCAGCCGGTGGCTCGGTCGCCGGCGAGGCGTGGTCGAGCACGGTCCCGAAGATCGAGAGCGTGCCGTCGCGGTTGTCCATCACCTCGATCAGACGGTGCTGGTGCGGCCAGTCGGCCACGGCCGAGGTGTTCACCTCCCACCAGAGGTGCGTCCGGTTCCCCTGGCTGTCCTTGCAGAACCTGGCGTTCTGCGGGTTGGTGTCGCTGGTGTTGCTCGTGCGCGGCGTTCCGCAGGGCAGGAGCTGGTGCTCATGGGTGTGGCCCGCGACGTAGGCGATCACGTTGGGGTGGTTGGCGAGCAGCTCGGTGAAGGTGAAGGCGTCGCTTCCGAAGGTGCTCGCCTGCTCCGGGTCCCCGAAGTGAAGCGGTTCCGAGTCACGCGGGTCCGGATCGCAGCCGGGGTTTGTGTCGTGCTCGGGGGTGTCGCCGTGGCTGTGCTGCTGGCCCGTGCACGGTCCCGTGGCCTCGTCGGGCACGGCCGAGTCCAGCGTGCGCACCGGATGGTGGCCGAAGATCACGACCATCTTGCCCTTGTTCTCCGCCTTGTTCAGCTCACTTCTGAGCCAGGTGAATTGGGGGTGGTCGAGATTCCCGTCCGAGGACCCCGTCGGCTGCGGGCCGAAGGGCCCGAGGATGCCGCCCTCCGAGTTGGTGTCGATGGCGATGAAGCGGACGCCCGGGGTCTGCGGCGGATCCCAGGCGTAGTAGGACGCCGAGCCGTTCGAGTCCACGTTTTGCTGGTGGTTGACAAAGCCAAAGCCGTGGTCGTTGTCGACGTTGTTGGCGCCCAGGATCGCCTTGATCTGCTGCTTCGAGACGAAGCGTCGCCGCGGATCGGGCGGGACCAACATCCCTGCGGCGGTCGGGAACAGCAGCACGTCCGGGTTGAGGGCGTCGGGGCCGGGGAAGCTCCCGGGGACGGCGGTCGTCCCCAGCGCCTTGAAGCATCCCAAGGCGATGTTCTCGAGCTCCTCGTTCGCGTCCTCGTTCCCCTGCATGAGGACGTCGTGGTTCCCGTTGATCCAGTAGGAGGGAACATTCAGTCCGGCGGGCGTGAGCGAGAGCGTCTGGGCGCGGTCCATGAGCCCCGTGTACTGCGGCCAGGCGGCCCAGTCGCCGGTGGGCTGGTTCGGGTCATAGAAGAGGGGGTCCGGGCCGGGGGGCGAGCCCGCCGGATAGTCGGTGTAGTCCTGGACGCCCGTGTACCGGGCGGCCTCGGCGGCGGCCTGGTTCTGCCCGCCCTCCTGGGTGACGAACGCCTGGCAATTGGCGACACTGCCTGGAGGGACGACGTTCGGGAGGTTCTGCGGCGAGTAGGTGTTGGGGTCGGTGAGGCCCGAGTTGAACTTGACTGTCACTCCCCCCTCCAGGAGCGCGCGCGTCCAGGTCATCTCGTTGCGTTGCTGGTTGTCGGCCTGGTCGCCCGTGATCAGTGCCAGGTCCATCGGGTTGCCGACGCCGTTGCCCTGTGGCACCGGGCTGTGGGCGGCGAACCGGTTGATCTGCCGGATCGAGTCGTCGATCATGAACGGGGTCAGGGCCTCCCAGGGACGCCAGGCCGCGTTCGCCCCCTCCTGGCCGGCGACCTCGTCGAGGAACTCCACCCGTGCCGGAGACTCCTCGTCGGCCAGCTGGAAGTCGGTCAGCTGCGAGAAGTAGGCGAGCGAGCGCCGCCGCAGCTCCCGTCCGGGTTGGGCCACGCCGTCGGGGTCGCGGACCACGTAGTCCTGGTCGACCTGCTCCCGCTTCAGGGTCGTGAAGTCGGCGTCCGGGTCGGTGGCGGTGAGGATCTGCTCGAGCGTGGTATGGCCCTCGGTGCCGATGCCGAGGTGGTTGGCGCTCGCGGCGCCGGCGACGGCGAGCAGGGCGACCAGGCCGGCGAAAGGTGCCAGCCAGCGCCGGCGGCGCGATGGTCCTGCTGCTCCTCCTCGGTGCGGGCCTACGGTGTCCTCCCTAAGCACGCTCCCCTGGGCGGAACCGTATCAGCGCTGTCGCGAGCCTGTGTCAGCTGCCACGGTCGCGGTCGCGCCCATTCGATCGGTCGGTGCCGCTATGTGTACAAGCCCCCGAACTGTCCCCCGGTCACGTTCAGGACCTGCCCGTGGATGTAGTTGGATAGCTGCGAGCAGAGGAACAGGACGGGGCCGGCGGCCTCCCCGGGCTGGGCGGGGCGCCCCAGCGGGATGATCATCGAGGCCATCGCCCGCTGCTGCTCCGGCACGCCGATCTCGATCTTCTCGCCCTCGCGCTCGATCGCCTCCCCCTGCTCCTTGGCCTGGGTGAGGCGCGTCTCGACGAAGCCGAAGGCGACCGCGTTCACGTTGATCTTGAACTGGCCCCACTCCTTGGCGATCGTCTTCGTGAGCCCGGTTACGCCCGCCTTCGCCGACGAGTAGTTCGCCTGGCCGGCATTGCCCATCGTGCCCGAGATCGAGGTGATGTTCACGATCTTGCGAAACACCTCTTGGCCCTCTCCCGCCTCCTGCTTGGCGGCTTCGCGCCAATGGGGGGCCAGTGCCCTGATCATGCGGAAGGGGACGATCGTGTGGATGTCGAGCATCGCCTGGAACTGCTCGTCGCTCATCTTGTGGACGACGCCGTCCCACGTGTAGCCGGCATTGTTGATCAAGATCTCCACCTGCCCGAAGGCCTCGTTGGCGGCTGCGACCAGCTCCTCGGGAACGCCGGGCTTGGTCAGATCGCCGGCGAACACGGCGGTCTCGCCCTGGAGCTCGCCCGCCGCCTGCTCGGCAACGTCCCCGTCGATGTCGTTGATGAGCACCTTGGCGCCCTCGCTGAGGAAGAGCTCCGCGGTGGCTCGGCCGATTCCGCGAGCCGAGCCGGTGATGATCGCGGCCTTGCCGTCAAGTAGTCCCATCTGCGCTGGTTCTCCTCTCCGAGGGGCTTCTCCGTCGGCGGGAACCGTACCTGGGCCGCCTCGCGGCGGCCGTCCGCCCGCCGAATGCCTGTTAGCGTCGGTTTCGTGCCCGAGGCCAACGACGAGCTGATTCGCCGCTTCTACGCCGCCTTCGCGGAGCGGGACGGCGGTGCGATGGCGAGCCTCTATGCGCCGGATGCCCGCTTCTCTGATCCCGTTTTCCCAGATCTGCGCGGCGAGGAGCCGGGCGCGATGTGGCGCATGCTCACGGGCCGCGCCGATGACCTGAAGGTGGAGCTGGTCGAGCACGAGGCGGACGGCGATCGGGGGTCCGCCCGCTGGGTCGCCCACTACACGTTCACCCAAACGGGCCGGCCGGTGGAGAACCACATCCAGGCCGAGTTCCGGTTCGCCAGCGGGCTGATCGCCGAGCATCGCGACGAATTCGACTTCCATCGCTGGTCCCGACAGGCGCTCGGCACCTCTGGCCTGCTGCTCGGTTGGACGCCCCTGCTGCGCGCCGCGGTTCGCCGCCGCGCCCGCGCCGGCCTGGACGAGTTCATGGCGGGCCGCGGGCCGGACCCTACGTAAGCGTCCGGGCGATCACGAGGCGCTGGATCTCGTTGGTGCCCTCGTAGATCTGGGTGATCTTGGCGTCGCGCATCATCCGCTCCACCGGGTACTCGCTCACGTACCCGTAGCCGCCGAGGACTTGCACCGCCTCGGTGGTGACCCACATCGCGGTGTCGGACGCGAACAGCTTCGCCATCGCCGAGTACTTGCCCATGTCGGGGTCCCCCGTGTCGACCTTGGCGCAGGCGCGGTACAGCAGCTCCCTCGCGGCCGCGGTGCGCGTCTCCATCTCGGCCAGCTTGAACTGGATCCCCTGGAAGGAGCCGATCGGCTTTCCGAACTGGCGCCGCTCCTGCGCGTAGGCGGCGGCGTAGTCCGTCGCGCCCTGCGCGATGCCCACAGCCTGCGCGGCTACGCCCAGGCGGGAATGGTCCAGGGTTGCCATCGCCACCTTGAACCCGGCGTTCTCGTCGCCGATCAGGTTCTCGGCCGGCACCCGGACACCGTCGAAGATCGGCTGGCCGGTCGGGGAGCCCCGGATCCCCATCTTGTGCTCGAGCTTGCCGACCGAGAAGCCGGGCCTGTCGGCCTCGACGACGAATGCCGAGATCCCCTGCGAGTGCCCGGCGTCGGGATCGGTGACGCAGAAGACAACGTAGAAGTCGGCCACCCCGAGGTTGGTGATCCAGTTCTTCGTTCCGTCGATGACCCAGTCGGAGCCGTCGCGAACTGCGCGCGTGCGCATGCCGCCGGGGTCTGAGCCGGCATCGGGCTCAGAGAGCGCGAAGGCGGGGGTCCACTCGCCCGAAGCGCACCTGGGAAGCAGGCGCCCCTTCTGCTCCTCGGTCCCGAACAGCCGGATCGGCAAGGTGCCGAGCTCCTGGATCATCAGCATCAGGGCGCTCGACGCGCAGGCCTTCGCCACCTCCTCGACCGCGATGTTGAGCATCAGCGTCCCGGTGCCCGTGCCGCCGAACTCGGTCTCGAACGGGAGCCCGAACAGGTCATGCTCGGCGAACAGCTCGCGCAGGTCGCGGGGGTACTCGGCAGTGGCGTCGATCTCGGCGGCCCGCGGCGCGACGCGCTCGGTGACCATCTTGCGGATCGTCTCGCTGAAGTCGAGGAACTCCTGAGGGAGCGCGTAGGTCGCCGGTGGGGCCGCCGCGGTGGCCATCGGTTCGGAGCCTAGTGGACGGTGGCCGCCTAAAGCCCGAGCTGCTTGCCGAGGATCTCCTTCATGATCTCGTCGGTGCCGCCGCCGATCGGGCCGAGGCGCGCGTCGCGGACGGCGCGCTCGATGCCGTACTCCCGCATGTACCCGTAGCCGCCGTGGATCTGGAGGCACTCGTCGGCGATCTCGAGCATCGCGCGCTGGGTCAGCAGCTTGGCCATCGTCACCTCACGCAAGGCGTCCTGACCGTCGGCGAACAGGCGCAGCGCGTGGTGGGTGAGCGCCCGTGAGGCGTCGATCCTGGTGGACATCTCGGCGAACTTGTGGCGGATCGCCTGGAACTTGCCGATCGGGCGCCCGAATGCCTCCCGCTCCTTCGCATAGGCGAGCGTGACGTCGAACACTCTCTGCATCCCGCCCACGGCGGCGATGGCCATGGACAGGCGCTCCCACTGGAAGTTGGCCATGATCAGGTGGAAGCCACCGTTCTCGGTGCCGAGCAGGTTCTCGTCCGGGACCTCGACGTCGGTGAAGCTGAGCTCGCCGGTGTCCGAGGCATGCCAGCCCATCTTCTCGAGCTTTCGCGTCACCTCATAGCCGGGCATCTCGCGCTCCAGAACCAGGAAGGAGAGGCCGTGGTGGCCCCCTTCCGGGCTGGTCTTGACCGCGCACGCCAGGAAGTCGGCCCGGACCCCGTTCGTGATGAACGTCTTGGAGCCGTTGACCACGTAGCCGCCGGGCACCTTGCGGGCGAACGTCCGGATCCCGGCGACATTGGAGCCCGCGTCGGGCTCGGTGATCCCGAGCGCGCCAATTTTCTCGCCGCGGATGCCGGGGACGATCCAGCGCTGGCGCTGCTCCTCGGTGCCGAAGTTGAACACCGGCGGCATTGCGATCGAGGCGTGCGCGTTGAGGCCGGCCGCGACCCCGCCGGAGCCGCCCGAGCGCGAGAGCTCCTCGATCCAGATCGCGTCGTGGACGCACGTGCCGCCCTGGCCGCCGTATTGCTCGGGGAACTTGAGGCTGAGGAACCCGAGCTCGCCGCAGCGGGCGAACAGCTCGCGGGGAAACTCGCGCGCGTCCTCCCACTCGTCGACGTGGGGGGCGATCTCGTTGCGGACGAAACGTTCCACCGTCTCCCGCAGCTCCTCGTGCTCCTGGGTGAACGGCGGCACCAGCGCCCGTTCCCCGCTGTCTTTGATGACGGAGACGCTCACCCGGGACTACCGGAGGGTGGCCTCCACTCGTCGAGCGTGGTGTGGCCACGGCCGGCGTGATCGAAGCCCAGCAGGTTTCCCTCCGGATTCTTCCCGTCCCCGTGGTGGTAGGCACGCACCTCGGCGATCTTCCCGTCGCGGAGACGGAACCACTCGGTGCCACGGTTCAGGCGCTTCTCGCCGGACTTCGGGTCGCGCCAGGTCATCGTCCACTCGATCACGGCCTCATCGCCAGCTTCGATTCCGTGTTCGAGCCACCATTGCCCATCCAGGTTCTCGACCGCCCACTTGGTGTTCGCGCCGATGGAGCTCGCCCCCTCGTGCGGCCCCAGTCGGGTGTAGTAGTGCGTCGCGTCGTCCGTGAAGTGTGATGCGACGAGATCGGGGTCGCCGCTGTTCAGCGCCTCGTAGTAGGAGCGGATGTGATCGAGACTTCCGATAACCGGATTCTTACCTGACGCTGTCGATTTTGGGCTTTCCTGTTCGTCGCTAGGGTGAGGGCGGCGAAACGCGTCGCTCAAGAGCAAGGAGGAAAGCGATGAAGTATCTGCTCGCGTTGATCTCCGAGGAGGGCGGCATGGAGGACGCCTCCCCCGAGGAGATGAAGGCCGCGATGGACCGCTGGGACGCCTACAGCAAGGAGGTCGTCAACAACGGAGTGTTTCTCGCCGGCGAAGGTCTCCAGCCCAGCGCCACCGCCTCGACCGTGAGGATTGCGCAGGGCAACGAGTCGACGGTCACCGACGGCCCCTTC
This sequence comes from Solirubrobacterales bacterium, assembly GCA_035573435.1. GTDB lineage: Bacteria > Actinomycetota > Thermoleophilia > Solirubrobacterales > 70-9 > AC-56. The sequence continues at coordinate 30,093 of DATMZR010000012.1, read as the reverse complement.
GCGGAGTCGAAGGAGCAGCTCGGCGGGTTCTACCTGCTCGAGTGCAAGGACCTGGACGAGGCCCTCGAGTACGCGAAGAAGATCCCCTTCCAGAACGGCTCGGTCGAGGTCCGCCCGGTGATGGATTACTCGGAGTTCGGCTACGAGAGCCCGGCCGAGGCCGCGGCCAAAGCCACCGCGTCATAGGGACGCCCTCCGATCAGCTTGTCGACCGCCTGTTCCGGCATGAGTCGGGACGGGCGGTCGCGAGTCTGATCCGGGTGCTGGGGGACTTCGACGCCGCCGAGGACGCCGTCCAGGAGGCGTTCGTCGTCGCGCTCGAGCGGTGGCCCCGGGACGGCATGCCCGACACTCCGGGCGCCTGGATCACCCGGGTCGCCCGCAACAAGGCGATCGACCGGCTGCGGCGCGAGAAGACGCTGCAGGTCAAGAAGGAGGTGTTGGAGGGCCTGGAGGCGCTGGCGCCGTCTTCCGAGGAGCTCGACGCCGAAGAGGAGCCTGCGATGCCCGATGATCGGCTGCGGCTGATCTTCACCTGCTGCCACCCCGCGCTCAGACCGCAGGCGCGCGTTGCCCTCACCCTGCGCACGCTCGGCGGCCTGACCACGGCGGAGATCGCCAGCGCCTTCCTGGTCTCCGAATCGACCATGGCGCAACGGCTGGTCCGCGCCAAGGGCAAGATCCGCGACGCCGGCATCCCCTACGAGGTGCCGTCGGCCGACCAGCTTCCGGAGCGCCTCACCTCGGTGCTGGCGACGCTGTACCTGATTTTCAACGAGGGGTACTTCGCATCCGGCTCCGAAGGGTTGATCCGGACCGAGCTCGCCGACGAGGCCATCCGGCTGACCAGAGTGCTGGTCGAAACCCTCCCGGACGACCCCGAGGCGAGGGCGCTGCTGGCGCTGATGCTTCTGCAACACTCGCGGCGCGAGGCGCGGTTGGACAACCAAGGCGAGATCGTCCTGCTCGCCGACCAGGACCGATCGCTTTGGGACCGCGACCAGATCGAAGAGGGCCTGGGGCTGGTGGACTCTCTGGGCGGCGTTGTCGGCCCGTACGCGATCCAGGCCAGGATCGCCGCGGAGCACGCGCGTGCCGATCGGGCCGAGCAAACGGATTGGCAGCGGATCGCCCGTCTCTACGGGCGGCTTCAGAGGATCCAGCCCACGCCGGTGATCGAGCTCAACGGCGCGATCGCGGTGGCGATGGACCGCGGCCCGGAGGCCGGCCTGGAGCTGATCGACGCGATCGACGGCCTCGACCGCTATGCGCCGTACCACGTCAGTCGCGCCGACCTCCTCGGCCGGCTGGGCCGCGACCAGGAGGCAATCGAGGCCTATCGCCGGGGGCTCGAGCTCAGCACAAACCCGGTCCAGCGAGGGTTCCTCGAGCGCCAAATCGAAGAGCTCGAAAAAAACGTCGAATAGGCTCGCCTGATTCGTCGTTAGCGTGAAAGCGGCGAACGGCGCCGCTCGAACAGAGGAGCAGTCAGATGAGATTCATGGTGTCCCTGATCTTCGACGAAGCGCAGATGGACGAGGTCACGCCCGAGCAGATGGAGGAGGTCGCCACGGACATGAACCGGTACAACGACGAGCTCCGCGAGGCCGGCGTCATGCTGGCCGGCGAGGGCCTGGGGCCGAGCGGGATGGCCAGAACCCTGCGCTGGGGCGAGGCCGGCAAGCCCGTCGCGACCGACGGGCCCTTCACGGAGTCGAAGGAGCAGCTCGGCGGGTTCTGGATCCTCGAATGCGGGGACCTCGACGAGGCGGCCGAGTGGGCCGCAAAGGCGCCCATCCAGAACGGCGCGCTCGAGGTGAGGCCAATCGTCGAGTCAGCCGAAGAGGCGCGCCGGCTCCATCAGCAGCGGACCGGCTCGTAGGTCCGCTGCTGAAGCCGCCTAGAGGCCGTAGGAGCGCCCGATGATGTCCAGCATGATCTCGTCGGTGCCGGCGCCGATCCGGTTCAGGCGGACGTCGCGGTAGGCCCGCTCGATCTCGTACTCCTTCATGTAGCCGTAGCCACCCAGGATCTGAACGCACTCGTCGGCCACCTCGCAGCCGATCCGCGAGGTGAACAGCTTCACCTCGGTGATCTCGCGGACGGGGTACTCGCCGTTGGCGAAACGCCAGGCGACCACGTAGTTGAACTGCTTGGCCGCCTCGATCTTGGTCGCCATCTCGGCGAACTTGTGGCGGATCGCCTGGAACCTGCCGATCGGCCGCCCGAATGCCTCCCGCTCCTTCGCGTACTCCAGCGTGCGTTCGAACATCCGCTCGGCGCCGGCCACGGAGCCGGCGGCGGCGACCATCCGCTCGCCCTGAAGCTCCCAGGAGATGTGGTAGAAGCCCTTGCCGATCTCGCCGAGCACGTTCTCGGCCGGCACCCTGACTTCCTCGAAGGAAAGCTCCGCGGTGTCGGAGGCGTGCATGCCCATCTTCTCCAGCTTCCTGGCGACCTGGAAGCCGGGGACGTGGTCCCCCTCCGCGTCGCGCAGGTCGACGAGGAACAGGGTGATCCCCTCATGGCGCGCGTCGGGGTCGGTCTTCGCGACCAGCACGATGAAGTCCGCCCGAGCCCCGTTGGTGATGAACGTCTTGGAGCCCGTGATCAGGTAATCGTCGCCGTCCTTGATCGCCTTCGTGCGAATGCCCGCGACGTCCGAGCCCGCGCCCGGCTCGGTGATCCCCAGACAGCCGATCTTCTCGCCCTTGATCCCGGGGACCAGGTAGCGCTGCTTCTGCTCCTCGGTTCCGAGCAGATGGATGGGCGGCAGCACCATGTCGGACTGGACGGCGAAGCCCATGTTGGTGCCGCCGGAACCCGAGTAGCTCATGCACTCCGCACGCACCAGCGAGTAGAAGTAGTCGCCGCCCTGTCCGCCGTACTCCTCGGGGAAGCAGAGGCCCAGGAACCCGAGCTCGCCGGCGCGGCGCATGGCCTCGTTCGGCCAGGTGGTCTCCTCCCACTCGAACCGGTGGGGATGCAGCTCCCTCTGCACCCAGGCCTGCATCGATGCCCGCAGGTCCTCGTGCTCGTCGGTGAACAGCAGGTGCTTGCGGCTTCCCGCGTGGTCGGGCTTGAGGACGGTGGCTGCTTCCACTGGTATGACTCCCTTCGGTCGCCTGGGCTGAAGAGGCCGGGTCACCAGACGGCCGACCCCGTGCTAAGCTCGCGCGGAGTATAGGGTAACACTTCCTACTTTTGACCGACTACGAGAAGATCCGCTACGAGGTCGCGGGCACGGGGGTCGCGACGATCACGCTCGACGATCCGGAGACCCGGAATTCGCTCTCTCCGGGGCTGCTCGGGGAGCTGGTCGATTCCCTGCGGGCGGCGCGCGATGACGAGGCGGTCCGCGTGGTGGTGCTCGCCTCCTCCCACGAGAAGGTCTTTTCCTCCGGGGCGAACCTGGGCGCCTTCGGCAACGAGGAGCCCACGGTGCACAAGCACTTCGCCTCCGAGCGCTTCGTGGAGCTGTTCAAGCTCATCGGGGAGCTCGGCAAACCGACCATCGTCGCCGCCAACGGCCACGTGCTCGCGGGCTCGCTCGGGATCGCGCTCGCCTGCGACCTGATCGTCGCCAAGGAGGGGGCGGGCTTCGGCACGCCCGAGATCAACGTCGGCCTGTTCCCGTTCATGATCATGGCGCTCATCTACCGCAACGTCCCGCGCAAGAAGACGAACGAGATGCTGCTGCTGGGCGAGCGGCTGACTGCGGAGGAGGCGCGGGAGGCCGGGATCGTGAACAAGGTCGTGCCGGCCGAGGAGTTCGACGCTGCCGTGGACGAGTGGGCGGCGAAGCTGGCCGCCAAATCGCCGGTGATCATGCGCCTCGGCAAGGACGCGATCTGGCGGCAGATGGACATGCCCCTGGCCGAGGCGCTCGACTATCTGCGCTCGCAGCTTACGATCGAGCTCTCGACCGAGGACGCGATCGAGGGTGTGACGGCGTTCTTCGAAAAGCGCGAGCCGACCTGGAAGGGACGATGAATGGCGACTGAGGACCGCACAAGCAGCGACCCCGCCGCCCCCGGACGCGAAGCGGAGGAGGCGGCGGGCCTTGCTTCCGAGAGTTCAGAGGCGCCGGCCGAGACTGAGCACGGGGAGGAGACGGGGATGCGCCCGCTCGTCGAGGAGCTTCATGACCGTCGCGAGCGCACGAAGCTCGGGGGCGGCGAGCAAAAGATCGCCCTCCAGCACGAGCGCGGCAAGCTCACGGCCCGCGAGCGGATCGACCTCCTGGTCGACGAGGGGACGTTCGTGGAGCTCGGCATTCACGGCCGTCCCCATTTCTCGCAGCGATCGATGGAGGGGAAGGAGGCGCCGGCCGACGGCGTGATCACGGGCTGGGGCGACGTCGACGGCAGGCGCTGCGCGATCGCCGCGTACGACTTCACGGTCATGGCCGGCTCGATGGGGATGACCGGGGAGCTCAAGGTAGGCCGGCTGCGCGAGCTGGCGCTGCAGAAGCGCCTGCCGTTCATCTGGCTGCTCGACTCGGCCGGGGCGCGCATCCAGGAGGCGGCGGGGTCGCTGTTCGCCGGCTCCGGCCACCTGTTCCGCGAGGAGGTGACGATGTCCGGGGTGATCCCTCTGGTGGCCGCGATGCTGGGCCCCTGCGCGGCCGGGACCGCCTACATCCCAGGTCTCTCGGACTTCGTGCCGATGGTGGTCGGCCAGGGCGCGATGGCGCTCGCCGGCCCTCACCTGACCAAGGCCGTGACGGGCGAGGACATCTCGATGGAGGAGCTGGGGGGCGCCAAGGTCCACTGCCGCAAGTCGGGGGTTGGCGATCTCGAGGTGGCCGATGACCACGAGTGCATCGAGGCGGTCAAGACCTACCTCTCGTATTTCCCCGCCAACTGCGAGGAGAAGCCACCGCTGCGCGAGACCTCGGATCCGGACGACCGCATGTCGGAGACGCTGCTGGACATCGTCCCTGAGTCCTCCCGTCAGCCCTACGACATGTACGAGGTGATCAGCGAGATAGTCGACGACGGCGAGTACTTCGACATCAAGCCGAAGTTCGCGCGGACCCTGATCACGTGCCTGGCGCGCTTCGGCGGGCAGCCCGCCGGGATCGTGGCCAATCAGCCGAAGCAGCTCGGCGGCATTCTCGAGAACGACTCAGCCGACAAGGCGGCACGGTTCATCAACCTCTGCGACGCCTTCAACATTCCCCTGGTCTTCCTCCAGGACGTCCCCGGTTTCATGGTCGGCTCGAAGGTCGAGCATGCCGGGATCATCCGCCACGGCGCGAAGATGCTCTACGCGGTCTCGCGCGCCACCGTGCCGAAGATCACGGTGGTGGTGCGCAAGGCCTACGGCGCCGGCTACTACGTGATGTGCGGAAAGGCGTACGAGCCCGACCTGATCGTGGCCTGGCCGACCGCTGAGATCTCGGTGATGGGGCCCGAGGGGGCCGTCAACATCATCGGCCGCTCGGCGATCGAGGCCTCGGGCGACCCCGAGAAGACCCGCGAGGCGATGCTCGCGGAGGTGAAGAAGAACATCGATCCGTACATCGCGGCCGGGAACGCGGTGATCGACGACGTCATCGACCCGCGCGAGACCCGCCCGACGATCATCAACGGCCTGCGGATGGCCGCCGGCAAGCGGATCGAGCGTCCGTGGCGCAAGCACGGGGTGATGCCGGTATGAGCCGGTTCGACGACCCGGTGGTGCTCAGCTGCTCGATCTCGGGCGCGATCGCCAACCGCGACCAGTGCCCGGCGATCCCATACACGCCCTCCGACTACGCGGCCGAGGCGCGACGGGCGGTGGAGGAGGGCGCCTCCCAGATCCACATCCACGCCCGCACTCCCGAGGGGGTGCCGAGCTACGAGATCCAGGACTTCCGGGCCATCACCGAAGCGATCCTGGCCGAGGTCGATGACGTGATCGTCAACTACTCGACCGGTGCGATCGGCGTTCCGGTGGGGAAGCGGATCGAGTACCTGCGCGAGCTGCGCCCCGACGTCGCGGCGCTGAACATGAGCTCGATGAACTACGCCAAGTACTCGGCGCGTCGCAAGGACTTCGTCTTCAAGGCGGTGTTCGAGAACTCCTTCGACACGATCATCGAGTTCCTGACCGCGATGCGCGAGCTTCAGATCAAGCCGGAGCACGAGTGCTTCGACGCGGGCCACATCGCGAACCTCGATCCGCTGATCGACATGGGACTGCTCGCCGATCCGCTGAACGTGTCGCTCGTGATTGGCGTCAACGGCGGTATCCGGCCAAACGCCAGGAACGTGGCGTTCATGTCGGAGCAGATCCCCGGCGGCGCCGAGGGTCCCAACAACTGGCAGGTGATCGGGATCTCCCGCGACCAGTGGAGGCTGGCGGGCGCCGCGTTGGCGCTCGGCGGCAACGTCCGTGCGGGCCTGGAGGACAACTTCTACCTCCCCGACGGCGAGATGGCGCGCTCCAATGGGGACCTGATCGCCAAGGCGCGGCAGATGGCGGAAGACGTGGGCAGGCGCGCGGCGACGGTGGCCGAAGCCCGTGAGCTGCTCGGTGTCCCGAAGCGGGTCGCGAGTGGCTAACAACGAGCTACCGCTCCGGGACGTCCGAGTGCTCGATCTGACCCGGCTCCTGCCCGGCGGCTTCTGCTCGCTCCTGCTCGCTGATCTCGGCGCGGACGTGGTCAAGGTCGAGGACACCGGCATGGGCGACTACGTGCGGTGGGCGCCGCCCTTCTACGGCTCGGACGAGCATCAGGGACTGGGCACCCGCTCGGCGCTGTACCTGGCGCTCAACCGGGGCAAGCGCTCGATCCGGGTCGATCTGAAGTCGGCCGCAGGGCGCGACGCGTTCCTGGACCTGGCCGGCGAGTACGACGTCGTGCTGGAGGGCTTTCGCCCTGGGGTCCTCGACAAGCTCGGCTGCGGCTACGAGTCGCTGCGGGCGGCCAACCCTCGCCTCGTCTACTGCGCGATCACCGGGTATGGGCAGACGGGCCCGAACACGCAGCGGGCGGGGCACGACATGAACTACCTGGGCCTGACCGGGCTGCTGGGGATGACGGGCGAGCCACAGGGCAGGCCGATCCAGTCCGCCGGCCAGATCGCCGACCTGGGTGGCGGCGCCATGATGGCGGCCGTCGGCGTGCTGGCGGCGCTTCGAGAGCGGGAGCGCTCCGGCGAGGGGCAACTGGTGGACATCTCGATGACCGACGGCGCCCTCGCCTGGCTGGCGATGGTCGCCTCCGCCTATCTGTGCGACGGACGGGTGCCTCAGCGGGGCGACGGCCAGCTCAACGGGGGCTTCCTCTGTTACTACCCCTACGAGGCGTCGGACGGCTGGGTCACCTGCGGGGCGTTGGAGCCGAAGTTTTGGCGCGCCTTCTGCGAGGGCGTCGGGCGCGAGGACCTGATCGAGGTGCAGTTCCATTCCCCCGGCTCCGACGCCTGGCGTGAGGTCGCTGACGTCTTCCGTTCCCGCACCCGCGACGAGTGGCGCGCCTTCAACGACCAGCACGACGCGATGATCGAGCCCGTCCTGGGCCTCGATGAGGCACTTGCCTCGGACCTCGTCCACGAGCGCGAGATGGTGGTCGAGCTCGAGCAGCCCAGCCTGGGCCGGCTGCGCCTGCTTGGCTTGCCGATCAAGCTCTCGCGCACCCCCGGCGACGCCACGCGGCCGGCCCCGGCGCTCGGTGAGCACACGGAGGAGGTGCTGCGCGAGGCCGGCTTCGAAGGCGACCGGGTGACGGCCCTGCTCGCAAGCGGGGCGGTCGCCGGGCCCAGCGAACCGGTCGAGGCGGCGAGGTTCATGGGATGAGCGCGCCCGCTGCCGAGCTCCTAAAGATCTCGGAGCTCGCCGAGCAGTCCGGGGTGCCCGTGGCAACCGTTCGCCACTACCTGCGGGAGGGGCTCTTGCCGGAGCCGGTCAAGACCTCCCGCAACATGGCCTACTACCCGCCGGAGTTCGTGGACCGGATCCGGCTCATCAAGCAGCTCCAGGAGGAGCGATTCATGCCCCTGCGGGTGATTCGCGGCCTGCTCCAGCAAGAAGACGCCGAGCCCGAGCGGTTACGGGCGATGATCGAGCTCGAGGACCGCATCCTGGAGCGCACCTTGGAGGGCGAGCGCGAGCGGATCCCGGCACAGGAGGTACGAAGCCGCTACGAAGTTCCAGAGGAGGTCCTCGACCGGCTCGCCGACCTGGAGGTCCTGAGCCCGGACGGTCGCGGCTACTCGCCGTCGGACGTGCGGATCGTGGAGGCGATCAGCCGTTTTCGCGCGGGCGGCTACGACGAGCGGATCGGCTTCACGGTCTACGACACGCTGCGCTACAAGCGGGCGCTCGAACAGCTCGTGGCGGAAGAGGTCGAGGTCCTCACCAAGCGCCTCGCCGGCGATGTCGACCCCGACCGGGCGGTCGAGCTGATCGAGGCCGGCTCGGGCCCGCTCAACGACCTGATCGCCGCCCTGCACACGAAGCTGCTCGTCGCCGAGCTCGAACGCCATCGGGCCGGCCGCGAGGGGGACGGCTCGAGCGGTCGCGGGTAGCCCCGGATCGAGCCTGGGCCCGACCCGGGCCGAATCTATACTGCCCCCTGGCCCGTTGGGTTGACTGGTCGGTCAGCCGGGTCACCAGATGCGCGTCGCTGCCATACAGCTCAACTCGACGGGCGAGGTGGCCCGCAACGTCGAGACCACCGAGCGTCTCGTGCGCGGCGCTGCCGCCCAGGGGGCCGAGCTGGCGGTCCTGCCGGAGAAGTGGAACCTGCTGGGGGACTCCGCCGCCCTGCTCGAGGGAGCCGAGCCGCTCGGTGGCCCGACGATTTCGGCCGCGCGCTCCTGGGCCCGCGAGCTGGGCATCCACCTGGTCGCCGGGAGCATTGCGGAGCGCAGCGACGATCCCGACAAGTCGTTCAACACCTCGATCCTGATCGGGCCGGACGGCGAGCTCGAGGCCAGCTACCGCAAGATCCACATGTTCGACGTCGACGTCGGAGGGGTCTCCTACCGCGAGTCAGAGCACGAGGAGCCCGGCGACGAGATCGTCACGGCCGAGCTCGTCGGCCCGCTCGAGGGAGTCACCCTCGGGATGAGCATCTGCTACGACCTGCGCTTTCCGGAGCTCTACCGGATCCTCGCCGTTCGCGGGGCGACGGTGATCACCGTCCCGTCGGCCTTCACGCTCGAGACCGGCAAGGACCATTGGGACGTCCTGCTGCGCGCGCGGGCGATCGAGAACCAGGCCTTCGTGGTCGCGCCCAACCAGATCGGCGAGGCGCCTCCTCACTACCGCTCCTACGGTCGCTCCGCGATCCTCGATCCCTGGGGCGTGGTCCTGGCGCAGGCGCCGGACGAGGAGTGCTTCATCGCCGCCGACCTCGACCTCGACCTGCAGGATCGGGTCCGGCGGATGCTCCCGTCGCTCGCCAACCGCCGCCCGGCGTCCTACCGATGGCCCGACGAGGTGCGCGCCTGATGGCCAAGGCTCCCCCGGTCGACAAGCGCCGCCAGATCCTGGACGCCGCGATCCGCGTGTTCGCGCGCCAGGGCTTTCACGCCTGCCGCGTCTCCGACATCGCCGACGAGGCAGGGGTCGCGTACGGGCTGGTCTACCACTACTTCAACTCCAAGGACGAGGTGCTCAACGAGCTCTTCACCGAGCGCTGGTCGCTCTTGCTCGCCGCGATCGAGGAGGTCGACGCCCAGGCGATCAGCCCGCACGACAAGCTGGACGCGGTGGCCCGCTTCATCATCGATTCCTACCACCACGACCCGGACCTGATGAAGGTGATCATCGTCGAGGTGACGAGGGCGGCGAACTCGTTCGGGCGCACCCACCTGCCCGAGATCCGCCGGGCCTACGACCTGATCGCCAAGATCGTCTCCGACGCCCAACGATCGGGCGCCTTTCGCAAGGACGTCGACCCGGAGCTGGCGTCGATGTGGTTCTACGGCGCCATCGAGCAGCTTCTGTCCGGCTGGGTCTTCGAGCTGATTCCCACCGCGGACGGGGACTTCGACCGGGCCCGCAAGATGGTGGTCGAGACGATCTGCGGCGGCCTCGAGACGCACGGCACCGGGCAGGCGCACGAGTAGGCGGCAGGAGAGATGTGGGAGTCGCTCGCCACCTCTCGGCGCTCCGACCGTGTCCTCCACGGCGCCGCAAAGCTGCTCAACTTCGTGGTCGGGGCGATCGCGTTGCCGGCCTGGCTCTTCGGCCAGGGGCTCAGGGACCCCTTCCGCAGGCTGCTGTCGCGCCTCGATCCCGAGCCGCCGTCGCTTCCCGTCGCGCAGCCCCGCGAGCGCTCGATGGATGCCCTGATGGCGGATCTCGAGGCGATTCCGCACCGGCTCCGCCACTCCGAGACCGCGGTGTTGCGCAAGGGGCTCGCGGACATCTCGAGCTTCGTGCTCGCCCAGCAGAGGGAGGCCGCCAACCTCGGTTACGCCTACCCGGCCCAGTTCTCGGACCACGTGCTCCGGGGCGCAGACGACGAGCACATCGCGGCGACGGTCGGTCTCCAGCAGACGCCGCAGAGGCCCGGGTTGATCCTGGTGCACGGCCTGTTCTCATCGCGGCGCTTCGACTACGTGCGCCAGATCGCCGTCCGCGCCTACTACGACTGGGGCTTCAACGTCGTCGCGCTCGACCTGCGGAGCTTCGGGCTCACGAACCTCACCAGCCAGGCGCCGACGACGGTGGGCTGGAAGGAGGGCGAGGACGTGGTGGCAGCGGGGCGCTACCTGAAGCAGCTCGGCGCGACCACCGTGGGCGCGCTCGGGATCTCGCTGGGCGGCTCCGCTGTGCTGGGCGCCTGCCACGCAGAGGGAGCGGCGGAGGCCCTCGACGGCGGGATCCTCGCCGTTTCCCCACCGGCCGACGTGAAGGCGATGGCGAAGCGGCTGTCCCGGCGCTTGCCGCTCTCCCACCCGGCGTACCCGATCAACCGTGGCTTCCGGGCGATGCTCACCTCCCGCATCCGTGAAGCCGGCTGGATGAGCATCAACGACTTCGTCGATCCGATCGAGCGGGTCTCTGCCCCCTACTACGGGGTCGAGGCGGATGAGCTCTGGCGGCGAGCATCGGCAAAGGAACACATCGCCGATGCCGGCGTGCCGGTGCTCGTGCTGCACCCGGACGACGACCGCATCATCCCTGTCGAGCACGCGCGGATGCTGGCCGAAGCGGCGAAGGACAACGACCTAGTGCGCGTCTGGGTCCTTCCGGGGGGCGGCCACGGAGCGATCGACGCGGTGGACAGGGAGTGGTTCTATGCCGTGGCCCGCGGTTTCTTCGAGCGCTGGGCCGGGTACGGGGAGCATGATGCCCCGAGCCGCGACTCGCACGCGGACCAGTCCCCGGCCAAGCTGATTTACTCCGCCGCGAGGTAACCGAATTGGACAGCGACATCCTCAGAAGGCTGATCTGGACCGGGCTCTTGGCGGCCACCGGGGCCCTGGCGAGCGTGCTCGCACACCGGGCCTCAGCCGCGATCTGGGTGCGGGTCTTCAAGGAGGATCCGCCGGAGTGACATGAGCAGCACCGCTGGCCCACGACCGGACCCCACTCCTCCCGACGACAGGTCGGTGGGCGAGCTGGTCTTCGACGTCTCGGAACGTGTCTCGATCCTGGTCCGCGAGGAGATCGAGCTCGCCAAGACCGAGATCCGCGAGAAGCTCACCAAGCTGGTCCAGGGCTCGGTGGTCGGGATCGCGGCCGGAGTCTTCGCGCTGATGGGGCTCGCGATGCTCATGCACGGCATCGCCTGGCTCCTCAACGATCTGTTCTTCGAGGGTGACGTCTGGATCGGCTTCATGGTCGAGGCCTTCTTCTGGTTCGGCGTCGCGGCCGGCGCCGGCTACTTCGCCTACCGCTCCGTGCAGGCGGGCGCACCGCCGACGCCGGATCTGGCGATCGAGGAAGCCCGGCGGACCAAGGAGACGCTCGAGGCAGGCACGCGTTGAACAGCTCGACGGACATCTACGTGAGCGGCGCCGGCGAGCCGGTGGGTCGCGCAGCTGCGGGGGCGCCCGGTCGCAGCTCCGAGGAGATCCGTGCCGACATCGAGCGCCAGCGGTCGGAGCTCTCCCGCTCGGTCGAGGCCCTTCGGGGCCGTGTCGCCGAGCTCACCGACTGGCGGCGCCAGATCCGCGAGCATCGCCGCGAGCTGGCGATTGGGGCCGCGGTGGTCGGCTTCGCGGTCGGCGGCCTGTTCGCGTTGCGCCGCCGCTGAAAAACAATTCCTCGCTCGGGCTAGGGACGAAGTCCCGGTAGCTGCGTGTGGACCTGCCGTCCCGCTGGTACCCAAACCCGCCGACACCGCACGCGAAGCGAAGGATGTCGGCCGGGTTGGGTCCGGTCCTGGGATCGAGGGAACGAGCGAATCCGGTGCCAATCCCTACAGGCCCAGCTGCCTGCCGAGGATCTCCTTGATGATCTCGTCGGTGCCGCCGCCGAGGAGGCTCGAGATCTACGTGGGCGCCTCGGCCCCGCGGCTCGAGCCCACGGCGGCGGCGCTGTCGTCCGGCCCGACGACGACCTCGCGCCGGTAGGCCATCCACTCCCGGATCGCGATCTGGATCGAGGCCGCCGCCGGGATCGCAAGCAGGGCGCCGATGATCCCGAACAGCGTGCTCCCGAACAACACCGCGACGAGGACGACGAACGGCTCCACGGCTACGGCTCGCCGCTGGATCTGTGGCTGGATCACGTAGTTCTCCACCTGCTGGTAGGCGATCGCGTAGATCACCCACACGATCAGCGCGACCGGGAAGTTGACAAACAGCGTCACGACCGCCACCAGCACCGCCGCCAAGGTGGCGCCAACGAGGGGGATGAGGTCGAAGAAGAACACGACTAGCGCGAGCGGCCCCGCGAACGGGACACCCAGGATCGTCAGCACGATGAACGAGGTGATGCCCGCGATGGTCGCTTGCAGCAACGCGCCCGCCACGTAGTTGCCGACCGCGTTCCCGATGTGGTCGAGGGCCCGCCCGATGCGTTCCTTATGCTCCGGGTTGCGCGTCTCCAGGAAGCGCTCGATCCACCGTCTGCCTCCGGAGACCATGAATATGCTGAGGATGAGGATCGTCAGCCCAGCGAAGACCGAGTTCACGAACCCGATTCCGATGTCGCGAAGGATGCCGGCGGCGTCGCCGATCTTGGACGGCAGCTTCTCGGCCTCGTCTTGGAGCTTGGTGGTGATGTCGTAGTCGTCGTTCAGGTTGCGGAGCGTCTCATTCTCGTTCACGAAGTCGGTTACGTCCTGGGCGTACTCCGGCGCATTGTTGGCGAGGTCCTCGCCCTGGTTGACGAGGCTGGGGATGATCAGCGCGCCCAGCCCGACCGGGATCAGCAGCAGCGTGACGTAGACCACCGCGATCGCGAGCCCACGCCTCATGTGCCGCGACAGCACGTTCACCGGCCCTGAGACCGCGATCGCGACGAACACCGCAATCACTAACCAGCTCAGCGGCCTGCGCAGCAGGTAGACCACGTACAGCACCAGCACGACCGCGACCACGATCAGGACGGCGCGCAGGATCAGGCGCGAGGTGGATTCGCCGGCTGGCATGCCTAGCCTCCTTGCGCCATATTCGGTGCGGCAGGCGTCATTCCTCGCGTCGCCCGGCGCCGCGGTTAAACGTGCCGTTTGCGACCCCGCTCGCGATCCTGTTCGGCTTCTTCGACCTGATCCCCCTGGTCGGCGCCACGCTGGGCGGGATCGTGGTCGCCTTCGTCCGCTTCCCTGCCGGGCTGATCGTCTGGGTGGTGGTGTTGATCCTCTGCCAGCAGGTCGAGAACAACCTGATCCAGCCCTACGTGTACGGACGCGCCGTCCAGCTTCACCCGTTGATCGTCATCGTGGCGATCCTGGTCGGTGCGGCGCTGCTCGGCGTCCTGGGGGCGCTCATCGCGATACCGGCAGCCGCTGCGGTCCAGGCCGTGATCCGCGACTACTGGCGCTTCTGGCAGGGGGAACATGCTCCCATCGGTTCGGCTGAGGCCTCCGCCGAGGCCGGCTGAACAGGCGCGGTGGGGTCGCCGCCTTAGCTTGCCTTCTCGAGCACAACCTGCCCGGCCACCGTCGCCAGCTCATTCTCCGGCGCGGTGCTCTCCCGACGACGCTCGGCCTCCAGCGCGGCATCCCCGGCTGCCGCCGCGGCACCGAGGACGAGCGCGATCAGAAGGCTGAACACGGCCCAGATCGCGATAGCAAGAATGATCACTTGTGAAGTTTCTAGACCGATTTACTCAAGATAGCACACGGAGAAACGGCTGAACGGCTGAGAAACGCCATCCGGTGGGCTCGAGGACTTAGCTCAGCCGCTCGTTCCAAAGATGGCGGAGGACGGTACCCCCCCGACCCCGATCAGCCCAGGGCCCACGTGGGCGCCGATCACCGGGCCGACCTCGGACACGAACAGCGGCTCGGAGCCAAAGATGTCGCGACACTCCTCCACCAGGTGGCGAGCTGTCTCGTGGTCCTGGATGTGCTGGACGACCCACGCTTCGGCGCCGGCGGCCTGGCGGCGGCGGGCATACTCGACCATCCGCTCGAAGGCGCGCCGGCGCGTGCGCACCCGCTCCACGGGCGTGATCTCCTCGCCGAGGGTCAGAATCGGCTTGATCTGGAGAGCCGAGCCCAGCCACGCCTGAGCGGCGCCGATGCGCCCCCCTTTGCGCAGGTACTCGAGCGTGTCGATCGCGAACCACATCTCGAGTGCGTCACGGCATCGCTCGGCTGCCGCCAGCGTGTCCGCGCCGCCGGCCCCCCGGCCGGCGGCTACAGCCGCCGCCAGCACCACCATCCCCTGGCCTCCGGCCCCAGAGCGGCTGTCGTAGACGTGGACTCGCTCCCCTCCCTTGCCCTCGTCCAGAAGTCGCCGGCGCGCCTGCTCCGCCGACTCGCAGGTGCCTGAGATCCCTGCGGAGAGGTGGATCGAAACGACCTCCTTGCCTTCCGCCAGCAGCGGCTCGTACACGGCGGTGAAGTCGCCCACGGACGGTTGGGAGGTGGTCGCCCCTTCGTCGCTTTTGCGAAGGCGCTCGTAGAAGCTCGCGTATTCGGATCCGGAGATCTCGATCTCCGGACGCTGCTCACCCTCCAGCGACACATAGAGGCTGACCCGCAGGATCCCGTGCTCGGCGATCAGCTCGTCCGGCAGGTAGGCCGTGGTGTCCGTGACCACGGCCGTGGTCACATCAGCGGGCACCGGCCCCTTCTATCACGGCTCTACCATCCGGTTGCTCGTGGGCAAGACGCTCATCACCGGAGGCACCGGCTTCCTGGGCTCGCACGTCGTCCGCGCACTCGCGGAGCGCGGCGACCAGGTGCGGTTGCTCGTGCGCCGGGGATCCAGGGTCGACCACCTCTCCGACATCGACTTCGAGCGCGCCGGCGGCGACGTCACCGACCGGCGGGCGGTGCGCCGGTCCATGGAGAACGTCGACCGCGTCTTCCACCTCGCGGGTACGACGTCGATGCGGCCCAGAAAGCGTGACGCCATCTTCGACGTGAACGTCAAGGGCACCCGGATCGTGCTCGAGGAGGCGCTCGCCGCAAACGTGAAGCGGGTCATCCACACCTCGTCGGTCGCGGCGATCGGCCCGGCGAAGCCGAAGGGGACGGTGGACGAGAATCAGCCCTACAGGATCGGCCACCTTGGGATCGCCTACGCCAATTCGAAGCACGAGGCCGAGGTCGAGGCGCTTCGCCTGGCCGCGCACGGGCTGCAAGTGGTGATCGTCAACCCCTCGTTCGTGCTCGGTCCCGACGATCCGAAGGGGACCTCGATGCATTTGGTGCGGCGCTTTCTGCTCGGCCGCATTCCGGTCTACGTGGATGGGGGGCTCAACATCGTGGACGTCCGCGACATCGCCCAGGGGCACCTGCTGGCGGACGAGAAGGGGGAGGTGGGCGAGCGCTACATCCTCGCCGGCAGAAACTTCACGCTCGATCGGCTATTCGCCGACTTCGCCCGGATCGCCGGTCGCGAGGAGCTGCCGGTGAAGCTCCCGAGCCGCCCGACGGTGCTCGCCGTGGAGGCCATGGCGCGGGCGGGGCTGCCGCTGCCCTTCTCGCCCGACGAGGTTCGCTCCGCGTCGCTCTGGTGGACCTGCCGCAACACCAAGGCGCGCACGCGGCTGGGGTTTGCGCCGCGACCCCACGAGGAGACCCTCGAGGACGCCGTGCATTGGCAGATGGAGCAGCTCGGGGACCGCGTGAGAACGGGGCGAGGGGCGCAGGAGGCTGCGTTCGCCGCATTCGCCCCGGTGCTCCGCGCGGGAGGGCGGGTGCTCGGATGGTGAGCGAGGGGACGGTGGTCCTATACCGCTGCAGGACGCCCACGAACGTTCTCTGCCCCTGCGGGGCGGTGGCGCGACGGCTGGGCAAGCTCGGGCTCGAGCATCGCGCCGAGCGCGTCCCCTACCGCCGGTCCGAGCGGCCGGAAATCGAGGAGCTGACCCGTCAGCAGCGCGTGCCGGTGCTGGTCGACGGCGACCAGGTGATCCACGACTCGAAGCGAATCCTCGAGTACCTCGAGTGGAAGTACGGAGAGGACGCGGGCGCCTAGGGCCTCTAGTGGGGGCTCCTGGCGCTTTTGTGGCGCATAGCGCCACAAAAGCGCCAATGGACCGAATCCACCAGCCTCCTCAGCGCCGGTCTGTTGTTGCCGACGAAGCGCCATATACAATTTGACGCGATGGAGACACCGGGAGAAGCCATTCAGCTGACCGACAAGGCAGCCGGCAAGATCAAGGACCTGCTCGCTTCCAACGGCAACGTCGACGAGCAGGCGCTGCGGGTCGCCGTGCGCGGCGGTGGCTGCTCCGGGTTCCAGTACGCGCTGGCGCTGGACCAGGCGAAGGACGAGGACCACGTCTTCGAGCGCCAGGGCGTCGCCGTGGTCGTCGACAAGGTCAGCATGCAGTTCGTGTTCGGCTCTGAGGTCGACTACGTGGACGGCCTCCAGGGAGCCGGGTTCGTGGTCAACAACCCGAACGTGGTCGCCGCCTGCGGGTGCGGCTCGTCGTTCCAGGTCCGCGACGACGCGCCCGAAGGCGCTTCGGCGACGGTCTGAGCGTTCAGGCCTTCCGGGCTGGCGTCGCGATCAGCCCAGCTCCATCGGCGGGCTCTGCTGGGGGTTGCCCGGCGCCTGTGGCGGTGTCGCCATCGCCCCCTCCGGCTGCTCCGCACCCACCAACTCGGCGAGCTCGCCGGATTCGAACATCTCCTCGACGATGTCGCACCCGCCGACCAGCTCGCCGTTGACGTAGAGCTGCGGGAAGGTGCGCCAGTCCGCGAGCTCGCCGGTCACCTCGCGCAGCGGATCGAGCAGCGGGAGGACGTCGACGGCGCCGTACTCGACGCCGAGCTGCTCCAACACACCGACGACCCGCATCGAGAACCCGCAGCGCGGCGTCTCGGGTGTGCCCTTCATGAACAGGAACACCTGGTTCTCGCCCAGGAGCTCCTCCACCTTCTGCTTCAGCTCGGGGTTCGCAGGCATGGCGCGTACGTTAGCGAGTCTGGCTCCCGTCTCAGGCGCCGGGATCCGGTTGACGCGTCTTTATCGAGAGTGCGTGGATCGAGCCGTCGTCCATGCGCGGCTGGACCGCGGCGCGGACCAGCCGGTGCTGGTCGATCCGGGTGAGGCCGGCGAACTGCGGCGCGCGCACGGTGGCCCGCAGGTGGTCGCCCGAGCCGGTCTCGTCGATAACCTCGACCTCGGCGCCCGGCAGGGCCGCCTCGACCATCCGTTTGACTTCCATCAAGTCGGCCACCGAGGTTCAGCTGGCCACCGGGTGGCCGCTTCGAGCCGCTTCGAGCATCTCCTCGACGCGGACGAACTTGACCCTGGGGCGACCTAGCGGCTTGCCGCGCTCCCGCTCGGCGCGGTCGATTGCCTCCCAGCCCGAGTAGACGACGTGCTCCGGGGCCCGTTCCGCCAGCCAGCTCTCCACGGCCGCTGGATCCGCCGCCTCCGACTCCAGCCGTCCGGCTTGGAGGTCGGCGAGCAGGTTGTCGACCGTCTCCTGGGCGTCCTTCTTGTTCGTCCCGATCACTCCCGACGGGCCACGCTTGATCCAGCCCACCGCGTAATGGCCGTCGAGGGGTCGGTCGCTCCCAGCTTCGCTGACCCTGCCGCCCTGATTGGGTATCACGCCGCTGCGCTCGTCGAACGGGATCCCATCCAGGCCCGTCCCCTTGTAGCCGATCGAGCGGAAGATGAGCCCGCACTCCACGGTCTCGCGCTCGCCGCTGTCGCGGGCCCGGATCGCACCCGACCCGTCGCGGTAGAGCTCGTTGCGGGCCACGATCAGCCGCTCGACCTTGCCGTCACCCTGGATCTCGAGCGGCGAGCGGAGGAAGCGCAGCACGATCCGCCGTCGCTTGCCCTCAGGCTGCCGCTGGGAGAACTCGGTGAAGATCTCCACGTTCTTTCGGGTCGTGATGTCCGCCTCGTCTGAGTCGAGATACGCGCGGCTCATGTCGTCGAGCTCCACCTCGGCCTGATCGACGTCCACGTCGGCATCCTTCATCTCGCCCAGCTCGCGTAGCTCAGGGTTGGTGAACGCGGCCTGCGCCGGGCCGCGCCGGCCGAGCACGAGGATCTCCCGCACCTTGCTGGATGCCAGGACGTCGATCGCGTGCTCGGCCGTGTCGGTGGCCTCCAGCTCCTCCCGCGTCAGGGCGAGCATGCGGGCGAGGTCCGTGGCCACGTTTCCGTTGCCGATCACCACCGCCCGCTCGCAGGAGAGGTCGAAGTCCTGCTCGGAGAAGTCGGGGTGCGCGTTGTACCAGGCGACGAAGGCAGTGGCCGGATGGCTGCCCTCCAGGTCCTCGCCGGGGATTTCGAGCCGGCGGTCGGTGGGCGAACCGTAGGCGTAGATCATGGCGTGATAGCGCTCGCCGAGCTCGAGTGCGCTGACGTGACGCCCAACCTCGAGATTGCCGAAGAAACGGAAGCCATCGCGTGCCGCCGTCTTCTCGTAGACGCGGATCACCGACTTGATCTTCGGGTGGTCGGGCGCCACGCCCGCCCGTACGAGCCCGAAGGGCGTCGGCAGCCGGTCGAAGACGTCCACCTCGACCACGGCCTGGTCCTGCCTCAGCAGATGCTCGGCCGCGTAGAACCCCGCGGGGCCCGAGCCAACGATGGCCACACGCAGGGGGTTGCCGGTGGTTCCGGGTCGGTCGCTCATGAAGCCGGGAACTCTAGTGCCGCCGTTTGCGGTGGAAGGTGGCTAGAGGTGCCACTAGGTCACCGAGGCCACGGCACCGCGCGAGGTGGCGGCTCCGTCCAGCGCGTCGAGGGCCTTCCCCACGGACATGGCCACGCAGGTGAAGATCGGCGTGTCGCGAAGCGTGTACGAGCTCGACTCCGAGCCGCGCAGCTCCTGCACCAGGTCGAGAAACTGCCCCGGATCGTCAGCCTCGAAGCTGACCACGAACTCCTGGTCGTCGAGGCCGAACGAGTACGAGGTGTTGATCGTGATCTCGGGGTAGCGGCGGCCCACGGCGATGTGCTCGTCCATTATCCGCTGGCGCTCGGAGGCCGGCAGCCGGTACCACTCGCGCCGCTTCTCGAACGGGTACACGAACAGGTACCGCCGCTCCGAGGTGCAGATCTCCGGCCGGGCGTCGGCCTCGGAGTAGGGAGAGCGCTTCGTCATCGCCAGATAGGAGTGGGGGGTTGACATCCATTTCGCCAGCCCGCTCTGCGCCAGGACGACGTGGAAGGTGTGAATGTCCTCCAGGGCAGGGCTCTGGGCGAGCAGCAGCAGGTCCGTGTCGCCACGGGTGCCGACGGTCGAGTAGGCGCGCAGCGACCGATCCTGGGCGAAGTCGTCGCAGGCGGCGAGGAACTCCCGCTTATCCTCCGCGCGCGCCTCGTGATCCCGGCGCTGCCAGGCAGGGTCGAGCTTGAAGAAGGTGAACTTGGCGAAGGTCCGAATGCTCATGGCGGCGATGGTAGTGCTCCACGCACGAAACGGCGCCTCTGCATGCGTAAATGAGCCTGTGCCGGTAACCTCGGACGTCGCCGGTATCGTTCCTCAGGCTAGCCAGCTCGTCCCTCGCCACGACCGGCATCGTCCCGTCCCCCGCGAGATTCAGGGGGGTTCGTCATTGCCGTCACCCACAATTGACAGTCCGACTGTGATCAGGCACAGCGCACCGACTTCCCCATTGCGAATCGGGATCGTCACGCCCTACTCGTGGACGTACCCCGGCGGAGTGAACCGTCATGTCCAGGCTCTTGCCGAGGCGCTGATCGACCGCGGGCACGACGTGCGGGTGCTGGCTCCGTGGGACCCGAGCGACCGCCTCAGCCGGGCCCTGCACCGGGTCCCGGCCGAGCAGCCGGAGCGCCCGGAGTACCTGATTCCGCTCGGCCGCAGCGTGGGGTTCGGTGCGAACGGCGCCGTCTCGAACCTGTCCGTCTTCCCCGACGCCGTGGCCAGGATGCGCCGCGAGCTGCGGGCGGGCCACTTCGACGTCGTCCACGTGCACGAGCCGCCGGCGCCCACCCTGGGCTGGGATGCCTGCTCTTTCCGCGGCGCTCCCGTGGTCGGCACCTTTCACGCCTACTCGACCAAGCGGGTGCCCAACGGGATCGCCAACCTGCTCGGGGCACGGCGGAAGTTCAACCAGCTCCGGGCGCGGATCGCGGTCTCGGAGGCCGCCGCCTGGACCGGGCGGCGGTGGTTCGGGGGCGAGTATCACGTGATCCCGAATGGCGTGGACATCGACGGCCCGCCCGCGCGCCCCAAGCCCCGGTCCGACGAGTTCAGGCTGCTGTTCGTCGGCAGGCCCGAGGAGCGCAAGGGACTGCCTGTGCTCGTCCAGGCCTTCGAGGGGCTTGCGGAGCACGTGCCCACGCGCTTGACGGTGATCGGCGCGGATCGAGAGGACGTGCAGCGCTACCTGGCCGATCCGGACGTGGGCTCGCGGGTCGAGGCGCTCGGCCGAGTGGATGGCGATGAGCTCTGGCGCCATCTTCACGAGGCCGACGTGCTGTGCGCCCCGTCGCTCGCGGGGGAGAGCTTCGGCATGGTCCTGACGGAGGCCTTCGCGGCAGGCACGCCCGTGATCGCGTCGGCCATCGCGGGCTACTCCGACGTGGTCACCGACGGCGCGGACGGCGTGCTGGTGCCTCCGGCCGACCCGCAGCGACTGGCCGAGGAGCTGCAGCGGATCTACCTCGAACCGGACCGCCGAGAGGCAATGGGTCGCACGGCCCGCGAGACGGCCGCCCACTATGCCTGGCCGCGCGTGGCTGAGCAGGTCGAAAAGGTCTACGACCAGGTTCAGGACACGCCCCCGACCGCACCGGCTGCGTCGCGCCTTGCCCGGCGGGCCGGGATGACGCGAATCGACGGCGGCCCCCGGCGGCCGCCCAAGCGGCTTCCCTCGCTCGACCCGCCGCCCGCTCAAGCGGTGGCCCGACACCGCGTCGCCAGACGCATCGGGCTCGGGATCGCGGGGCTTTTGGGCATCGGACTGACCGCGCTCGCTGCGCACCGGGTCGGTGCCCAGAACGTGGTCTCCAGCGTGGTTCGCTCCGATGCCGGCTGGGTACTGATCGCAACCGGTTTGATGATGGCTTCCATGATTCTGCGCGCAGTCGCCTGGTTCGCGATCGCCCGCGCGGCGTTGCCGCGCAGCGCGCTGCGGCGCCGGGACGTGACCTCCGCCACGATGATCGGAGTGCTGATGTCGGCAACGCTTCCGGCGCGTCTCGGGGAGCCGGCGCGGGCCATGGTGCTCTCGCGGCGCACGGGTCGCATGCGGGAGACGTTCCCCGTGTTGCTCGGCACGCTCGTGTCGCAGTCCACTCTCAACATCCTTGCCCTCATCTTGCTGGGCGGGATCATCGTCGCCTCCACGGACCTGTTTCACCGCAGCTCCACGCAGCTGTTCGTTTTCAGCCTCGCGCCGCTTCTGGTCCTGATCGCGGTGATCCTGGCCCCGGTTCTCGTGCGCCAGCGCAATGCCGGTGGCCGGCTCGGCCGGCTCGCCCGGACGGTGCGCGAGGCGCTGCTCCGCGTGCGCAGGGGCCTTCAGGTGTTCCGCGACCCGAGGCGGGCCGCGGTGGCGGCGGCCGCGCAGCTGGGCGCCTGGGGAATCCAGTTGCTCGCCTGCGCGGTGCTGTTCCAGGCGCTCGGCCTCCACGGCGAGCTCGGCATCGGGGCGGCCGCTGCGGTCCTGTTCGCGGTCAACGTCACGGCCGTCGTGCCCGCCACCCCGTCGAACATCGGCGTCTTCCAGCTCGCGGTGATCAGCGTCTTGACGACCGGCTTCGGGGTCAGTGCCGCCGACGCGCTCGCGTACGGCGTGATCCTGCAGGCGGTGGAGATCGCCACCGCCGTTGCGCTCGGTTTGCCGGCGCTCGTTCGCGAGGGCCTCACCTGGTCCGACATGCGCCTGCGCGCCCTGAGCGCGGCGCCGGTTCGCCTCTCGCCGCGGCCCGGCGCCGAGACCGTCTCCAGCTAGTCGGCCATCGCCGACCCGGAGGCCTTGGAATTCACGGCCTCTGTTGTAGCCTCAGCCGGGATGGCACTGTCGAACGTTGCGGGCTTTCCCAGGATCGGACCCCAGCGCGAGCTCAAGTTCGCAACTGAGGGCTACTGGCGCGGCGAAGTCTCCGAAGCCGAGCTCCAGGAGGCCGCAAGGCGCATCCGGCTCGAGAACTGGCGGTTCATGCAGAGCGCGGGGGTCGACCTGATCCCGTCCAACGACTTCTCCCTCTACGACCACGTGCTGGATGCGATCGCGCTGGTGGGCGCCGTGCCGGACCGGTACGGGCACGGGGGTGGGCCGGTTGGCCTCGACACGTATTTCGCGATGGCGCGCGGGCGCCAAGAGAGCGGCGTCGACGTGACGGCGATGGAGATGACCAAGTGGTTCGACACCAACTACCACTACATCGTCCCGGAGCTTGGCCCCGATACGAGTTTCGCGCTCTCCTCCACGAAGCCCTTCGACGAGCACGCCGAGGCGATGGAGGAGCTGGGCATCGACACCGTGCCGGTGATCGTCGGGCCGGTTTCGTTCCTCTTGCTCGGCAAGTCCGCGGACGGGGTGCCCGAGGACTTCGACCGCCTCAGCCTGCTGGAGCCATTGCTCGAGGTCTACGGCGAGCTCATCGAGAGGCTCGCACAGCAGGGCGCAACCTGGGTCCAGCTGGACGAGCCCTGCTTCGTCGAGGATCGCCCGGAGCGGGAGCTCGATGCGCTCCGGCTCGCCTATGAGGAGCTGGCGAGGGTCCATGAGCGCACCCGGATCTGCGTCAGGACCTACTTCGACCACGTTGGGAACGCCTATGGCGTGCTCCGCGACCTGCCGATCGAGGCCATCGGGCTCGACCTGCATCGCGAGGGAGCGGACGTGGCGCGGGAGATGGTCCGCGAGGGGCCCAAGAACGTGGAGCTGATCGCCCACGAGGGCGGCCTGGAGAAGAAGTGGCTGTTCGCCGGAATCGTCAACGGCCGCAACGTCTGGATCAACGAGCTGGAGCACAGTCTCGACCTGCTGACCGGCTTGCGGGACCGCTGCGCCGAGCTCGTGGTCACGACCTCGTGCTCGCTGCTGCACACCCCGCTCGACCTCGACGCCGAGCCTCCGTCGGATGTCCTCGACGACGAGCTGCGCTCCTGGATGGCTTTTGCGAAGCAGAAGGTCGGCGAGGTCGTGACCCTGGCCCGGGGCCTGGGGGAGGGACGCGAGGCGATCGCGGCGGAGCTGGACGCCAACGACCGGGCCCTCGAGGACCGGCGGAACTCCAACCGAACGCGTACCCCCGCCGTGCGCGAGCGGGTAGCGGCGCTGACCGAGGAGGACGCTCGGCGCCAGAGCCCGTTCGAGGTTCGCCGCGAGGCTCAGCACGCCCGCCTCCAGCTGCCCCTCTTTCCGACCACGACGATCGGCTCCTACCCCCAGACCGCGGAGATCCGCCAGGCGCGCGCCGAGCTTCGCCAGGGCAAGATCGACGAGGCCGCCTATCAGCAGCGCATGCGCTCCGAGGTCGAGCGCGTGATCGGCTTCCAGGAGGAGGTCGGACTCGACGTGCTCGTCCATGGCGAGCCGGAGCGCAACGACATGGTCCAGTACTTCGCCGAGCAGATGGAGGGCTACGTGTTCACCCAGAACGCGTGGGTTCAGTCATACGGGTCGCGGTACGTGCGCCCGCCGATCCTGTTCGGCGACGTGAGCCGCCCGGCTCCCATGACGACCGACTGGATCGCCTTCGCCCAATCGCTCACCGAGAAGCCGGTCAAGGGGATGCTCACCGGTCCCGTGACGATGCTCCAATGGTCCTTCGTCCGCGACGACCAGTCGCTCTCGGAGACCTGCGAGCAGCTGGCGCTCGCGATCCGCGACGAGGTGGCCGACCTGGAGGCAGAAGGAATCAAGGTGATCCAGGTCGACGAGCCGGCGATCCGCGAGGGGTTGCCGCTCCGCCGTGACCGCTGGGACGAGTACCTGCGCTGGGCGGTTTACTGTTTCCGGGTTGCCACTTCTGGGGTCAAGGACGAGACCCAGGTTCACACACACATGTGCTACTCGGACTTCGGCGACATCATGGAGCACATCCAGGAGATGGACGCCGACGTGCTGCTGATCGAGGCGGCGCGCTCGCGCATGGAGCTGCTCCACGACTGGGAGCGCACTGGCTATGCGCTGCAGATCGGGCCGGGCGTGTACGACATCCACTCACCTCGCGTCCCACCCGCCGAGGAGATGGCCGACTTGCTGCAGGCCGCTGCCCGGGTGCTGCCTGCGGAGCAGCTCTGGGTCAACCCGGACTGTGGGCTGAAGACCCGTGCCTGGCCGGAGACCGAGGCGGCCCTGCGCAACCTGGTCCAGGCCGCGAAGCAGGTCCGCGAAGAGCTGGTGCCAGCGGCCAATTAGCCCGGCCTAGAGGCCGAGCCGGTTGCGGAGGCCGCGGGCGTTGATGAGGCGGTTGACGCGGCTGAGCAACTTGCGCCTCGCCGGCGTGTAGGGGAACCAGAGCGGGTCCCGCTTGCCCTGCTTGATTCGCGGCGAGACGATCGACTCCGGGCGCACGAACTTCTTGATTCCGTACGAGGCGTGGCGAAAGCCGATCCCGGAGTCCTTCCAGCCGCCCATCGGGACGCCCAGCGCGAAGTAGGTCGTCAGCACGTCGTTGACGTTTACCGCCCCGGCCTCGATGCGCCGCGCGATCTGCTCGCCCTGGCGACTGGAGCCGGCGAACACCGAAGCCGACAATCCGTAGCGCGTCGCGTTGGCCATCTGCACAGCCTCGTCGGCATCGGCAACCTTCATCACCGGGATCACCGGGCCGAAGGTCTCCTCGGTCATCACCTTCATCGAGTGGTCGGCATCCGCGATCACAGTCGCCTCGTACCAGTCCCCCGGGCCATCCTTGCGCTTGCCTCCCGTCAGCACCTTGGCGCCCTTGCGACGGGCGTCCTCGACATGGTCGGCTACCGTCTCGGCCTGGGCGGGGGTGGTCATCGCGCCGAGCTCGGCGCCATACGAGGGTCCGTCCGTGCCCTGGCGGAGCTTGGTCACCTGTTCGGTCAGCCGCTCCACGAACTCGTCGTAGATCGGTTCCTCCACGTAAACGCGCTCGATCGACATGCAGATCTGCCCGGTGTTGGCGAGGGCGCCGGTGGTGGTGGCATTGACCGCGCGCTCGAGATCCGCGTCGCGCAAGACGATCAACGGGTCCTTTCCACCGAGCTCCAGGCTGACCGGGGTCAGCGTGTCCGCCGCTCGCTTCATGACCAGCTTGCCGGTCCGGTCGGAGCCGGTGAACTGCACGAAGTCGACCTCGTCTACCAGCGCACCGCCCGTTTCCCCGGTGCCGTTGACCATGTCGAGCACGTCGGGGCCGCCGATCTCCTCCTTCCACGCCCGCACCAGCTCCATGGTCGAGAGCGGGGTGAACTCGGAGGGCTTGATCACCACCGCGCAGCCGGCCATCAGCGCCGGGATCGCGTCGTCGAAGGCGAGAATCAGCGGGAAGTTCCAGGGGCTGATCACCCCCACCACCGGAAATGGCCGGTAGACGATGCGCAGCCGCTTCACCTTCAACGGCAGGATGTGGGGGCTGGGCGTTTCCTCGGCCAGGAACTCGGCGGCGTGCTCGCCGTAGTAGTTGATCGTCCCGCACAGGAAGGGCGCCTCGGCCTCGGCCTCTGCGCGGACCTTCCCGGTTTCCTCCTGCATCAGGTCGGCGAGCCGCTCCTGATTGGCCAGCATCCAGTCGCGCAGGCGGTCGAGCCAGCGACGGCGGCCGGAGATGCCGATCGCCTCCCAGTGCGGCTGCGACTCGCGAACGCGGGCCACCACGTCGGCGACCCGCTCGGGCGGGTCGATCTCCAGCTCGCGGATCAGCGAGCCGTCCGTCGGCCTGCGGACC
This sequence comes from Solirubrobacterales bacterium, assembly GCA_035573435.1. Taxonomy (GTDB): domain Bacteria; phylum Actinomycetota; class Thermoleophilia; order Solirubrobacterales; family 70-9; genus AC-56. The sequence continues at coordinate 3,703 of DATMZR010000012.1, read as the reverse complement.
GCGAGCGTCGAGAAGTCGGTGGCCAGGGCTACGTCGGGCGATGCCGAAGCGGTTGTGGTTTCGCTCGCGGTCGCGCCTTCCATCCGGGTCGGACTTTACTCCCAAACGCTTGGCCCGGCCGGGCCCGTCGGGCTACTTTCGCACGAGCTGGTACAAGGGGCCATCCAGGGAGGTGACGTAGATCTGGCCCCGCGGTCCCCGGCCGAACGAGCTCGGATGGTCGACGTGAACCCCCAGCGCCCTGTCGCGCCTCCCATGGCGGCGCCGGGCGACGAAGCTGCGCAGGTCGCCCGCGTAGAAGTCGGCGTAGAGGTACCGGCCGCGCAGGCTTCCCAGCTTGCGGTCCCAGACCACCAAGCCGCCCGTGATCGCGCAGGCTCCGGGGCAGTTCCTGGCGGCGTGCTCGTATTCGAAGATCGGCTTCTGATAGCCGCGCGCTCTCGCGGCCTCGTTGTCGCCGGGGTAGTCGAAGCGGTGGTTGCCCTCGTAGCGGTCCCAGCCGAAGTTGGCGCCGCGCAGGCTCCTGCGCGTCTCGTAGTCCACCTCCTCCCAGCGCTGCTGGCCCACGTCGCCGATCGCGATCCGGCCGCGGTCGAACGTGAACCGAAACGGGTTTCGAAGGCCGCGCGCATAGATCTCGTTCTCCCCCTTCTTGCCGACATAGGGGTTGCTCCGCGGCGACTTGTACGGCCGGGAACCGTGCTTGTGGGGGTTGATGCGCAGGAGCTTGCCGAGCAGCGTGCCCTTGTTCTGCGCGTTCTCGCGCGGGTCGCCGGCGCCGCCCCCGTCGCCGGTGCCGGCGTAGAGCTTGCCATCGGGCCCGAACTGGAGGTGGCCGCCGTTGTGGTTGGCGAAGTTGGGGTGGGGGATGACGATCACCCTTCGGCGGGAGCGCTCGCGAGCGTTCCGGTTGGAGCGGGCGCGGAACTCGTCGATCTCGATGTTCCCGCCGCCATTCGTGTAGTACACGTAGAGGAGGTGGTTACGGCGGTAGTGTGGGTCGAAGGCGATCGAGAGCAGCCCACGCTCGCCTCCGGTCGAGACTCGATTGTGGATGTCGATGAACGGCTGGCCCAGAACGTTGCCGTCGTGAACCACTCGGACCGTGCCGCCCAGCTCGACGACGTAGAGATAGTGACCCACGCCCGGAGCGTGGGTCACATAGGAAGGCGACGCGAAGTTGCCGACACTGCGCTTGGCGATCCCGCCGCGCCCGTCACCTACCCGCAGATCGCGAGCTGCGTCGGCACGCGTCCCGGAATCGGCCCAGGCGAACCCCATGGCGAAGCCCGCGAGCGCCACAGCCGCCAGCGAGGATCCCGCCCACATGATCCTGCCGCGCACCGTGAGAGCGTAGCGTTCGGCGTGCTCGGCGCCTAGTCCGCGGCCACCAGTCGGACGACTGGCCCTTCGAGGGAGGTGACGTACATGTGGCCCGCGTTGTCGGTGCCGAAAGAGCTCAGCGAGGGCACCTCGAGCCCCAGCGCCCGGTCGTCGGTCGCGCGGTGCCCCGGCTCGGCCGTGAAGCTGCGGAGCTCCCCGGCGCAGAAGTCGCCGTACACGTAGCGGCTGTAGAGCGACGGCAGTGTGCGGTCACGCGCCACCAAGCCACCCGTGATCGAGCAGCCGGCGTCGTGGCCGTAGACCAGAACCGGTGGCACCGCCCCGGGCGCCCGTTGGTCGGTGTTGAAGCGGTCGAACCCCTCGTAGGCCGACCAGCCGAAGTTCGCCCCCCGGCCCGCCCCCCGCGCCACCAAGTCGACCTCCTCAGCCTCGTTCTGACCCACGTCGCCGATCGCCAAAGCCCCCGTCCTGGGATCGAAGGAGAAGCGCCATGGGTTGCGGAGGCCGTAGGAGTAGATCTCCGGCCGCGCCCCCGGCCGTTCGACGAACGGATTGGAGTTCGGGACCGAGTAGGGACGGTCGCCGGACGGGCGTGGATCGATCCGTAGGATCTTGCCGAGCAGGGTGGAGAGGTCCTGGCCGGTTCGGTGCGGATCGTCCTCTGACCCCCCGTCGCCCAGCCCGATGTACAGCAGGCCGGCCGCGGCATTTCGAACGGATCCTTCAGCGGGGCCGAAGAGGAGCAGGCCGCCGTTGTGGTTAGGATACGGCTGGTCCACGCTCAGCACCTGGCGGGCGCTCCCGGGGTCGGCGACCAGGCGATTCGATCGGGAGCGGCGATACTCGACCACCCGCGTGTCGCCGTTTAAGTCGGTGTAGTCGACGTACACGAGCCCCGAGCTCCGGTAGTCGGGCGCGAAGGCGAGTGAGAGCAAGCCCTGCTCGCTCCCGGTCGAGACCTGGCCGCTGAGGTCCAGGAAGGGCTCTTGCAGGCGTTCGCCGTCGCGTACGACCTGAACCCGCCCGGTCTTCTCGACGACGAACAGATCCCGGTCGTCTCCCGGCGGCTGGACGACGTAGAGGGGCTCCTCGAAGTCGCCGACCTTCTGGAGCCGCACCCCTCCCTGTCCGTCGCCGGCCGGGAGGCGCTGTCTTCCCTCTCCGCCGTGACCAGAGTTGGCCGGCGGCGTCGGCGTGGCGGCGGTGGTCTCGCCTCCGTCTCCGCCGCAGCCCGCGAACAGCGCAACGGCGACGAAAAAAAGGGGCGGGACCGGGCGCCAGCGCCGCTGGGATCCGCGCACGGCGCGCACGTTAGGGATGGGGCCTAAACGGAGCCTGAGCCTGCGGCCGAAGCCGAGCGCGCTATGCCTTCCGGCACTGGGTCGTGACCTGGCTGCCCTTCACGCAGGTCTCCCGGGGCTTCGACTTGATCGTCACCTCGAAATCGCCCTTCACGGGGCTCCCGCCGGAGGTGACCGCCTTGGCGTTTCCAAACAGCCCTGCCGCGATCTCGTAGTGGACCGTGTAGGCGCCGATGCGCACCGGCGTCACGCGCCAGACGATGCGCCTGCTGTCCCCGGAGCGCACCGCGCCGAACTGGAATGTGTCCGTCTGCGCAGCGGCGGCGCCCGCGGACTCGGTCTTGTTGAGGTCCTTGGAGCTGCCTCCCGGAGTGATCAGCTTCGGGTACCTGTACTCCAGAATCCACACCGGCCGGTTCGGGTCCGCGAGATTCGGCTCGTCTACCCGAACGTCGAACGCGCCGTCGCTCTTCGGCTCGCCGGCGGGCGCTGGCGACGGCGTCGTGTTGATGGTCACCGCGAGGTTAGGGATCGTCTCGTCGCCCACGTTGTCGACATTGAGCTCCAGGTCGGCGGTCTTGACGAGCTGCTGGTGGTCGGGGAAGCTCGCCTTCGCCTCCACCGGGAAATCGCCCGAAGGCTCGTTGGCGTCCTGCTGCTCCCCGCCGCCGCACGCGCTCAGACCCCATGCCAGGGCAAGCGCAGCCGTTCCGGTAGCGATTGCTGCTTTCGCGCCCCGGAGTTGCTGCCTTCCGGCGATTGTGCCGCTCTCCCCCAAGGCGCGGAGGAACATACCACCTGCCACTGGTCGCGAACGCCGGTTTCGCTGCCAAAAACTGCTTGGGGGTGGCGGCGGAGGGCCGCATGGAATACATTTCCAGGGGCACCCCGCCGTTGGGTGGGGGCGGAGGAGAGAATGGTCCGAGCCGTTGCCGATAGGGCGTTTCTGCCCGCCAAGTCGCTCTTCGAGCAGGTGGGGAACATGATGATCCTCACCGGCAAGACGATCACCGCGACCGTCAGGCCGCCCTACCCCTACGGCGGCGAGTTCATCTCCC